>PUNM01000079.1 GCA_003552625.1 Ectothiorhodospiraceae bacterium | reverse complement strand
TCCAGGTCCTACTATCCGCTTATCCGGAGCTGCGCCGACGCCTCGACCCGGCGCCGCTGGGGCTTGGCCGTTTCGCTCCGGGGGCCCTGGTCAGAGCCAATGGTCGTCTCCACCGTGTTGCCGATCCCTTTCGCGCGCCCACTGCGCTGCTCGGCACACTCTTGGCGCCGGTGGGGACGCTGAAGGACAAGCTCCGGATCGCGCACATGCGTAGCCGCGTGCGCTCCGTCGATGACCCGGAGACGCTGCTGCTCGGCGAGGAAACCACGCTCGATGCGCTGAGGCAGCGCGGCTTTTCCCCTACCATGGTGGACCGATTCCTGCGCCCCTTGTTCGGCGGCGTCATGCTGGACGTCGATCTCGCTACACCCGCCGGGGTGCTGGACTTCGTCTTTCGGATGTTCGCCGTCGGCGATGCTGTGCTCCCGAATGCCGGGATCGAGGCCGTCCCGCGGCAGTTGCACGCGGGGCTGCCGACAGACCGTGTCCAGATCCATACGGGGACGACGGTTGACCGGATTGCCGAGGGACCGGTGCTGGAGATCGGGCCACAGCGCTGGAGCGCGGATGCGGTCATTGTAGCCACGGAGGGCCACGCGTTCAGCCGCTTGACAGGCCAACCGGCCCCTGCCGGAAAGCCTGTGCTGTCGATTCAGTACGCAACTCCGCGTCCACCGATCTCCTCTCCGCTGATCGTCCTCAACGGCGAGGGCGAAGGGCCGATTCTCCACCTGAGTGTGCCGTCTCTCGTCGCCAGCGGATATGCGCCGCAAGGGTGGCACCTGGTGCACGCGACCGTACTCGGCGATGCGCAGAACCAAGCCGACGAGCACGTGCAGGCGGAGGCGGAAGCGCAGATGCGGGACTGGTTCGGGAAGGACATCGACCACTGGCATCTGCTCCGCCTGCAACGTATCCCCTACGGGCAACCCGCGATCCCCCCGCCGACCCGCAGGATTTATCAGCCAGAACGCATCCAGCAGGGCGTTTACGCCTGCGGCGACCATCGGGCTTTCGGATCACAGCATGCCGCGCTGCGCAGCGGCGGATTGGCGGCCCGCGCCGTGCTCGACGACTGGATGCAAGCGTAAGGGAAGGGCAGCACAAGGAAAGAAGTGGCCCGCCCGGCAGGATTCGAACCTGCGACCTTCGGCTCCGGAGGCCGACGCTCTATCCGGCTGAGCTACGGGCGGTAAGACGTGTAGGATACCGACAATCGCCGGCTGCGCCAAGGGTCCAGGTAAACTCAGCGCTCCTGCATACGCGGGATCAGGGTCGCGAAATTGCAGGGACGTGTGCCGGCATCGAGTTGCTCGCCCAGGATCCGGTCCCACGCGGTCCGACACGCTCCTGTCGAGCCGGGCAGCGCAAAGACCAGTGTGGCATTGGCCAGGCCGCCAATCGCGCGCGACTGTATCGTCGAAGCGCCGATCTCCTCGAAGGACAGCTGCCGGAAAAGCTCACCAAAGCCTGGGATTTCACGATCCAGGATCGGAGTGATGGCCTCCGGAGTCACATCGCGCCCGGTCACCCCCGTACCCCCGGTTACCAGAACAGCGTCTACCTCCGGTTCGGCGATCCACGCCGCGACCTCTGCCCGGATCCGGTAGAGATCGTCGCGGCAGATCCGGCGATCGTGCAAGTGGTGTCCGGCCTCCACCAGACGTTCGGTCAACAGGCCGCCGGAGCGGTCCTCCTCGAGCCCGCGTGTATCCGAGACCGTCAGCACGGCAATGCAAAGGGCATTCCTATTCATCCAAACCCCGGGATTCCGAGTCCTGGCCCACGTCGATGGATCGATGGTGCCGGATTTCCGGACGAAGATCGAGGCGACTGCCATCATCGAGGATAAGCGTGATGTCTATCCGCTCACCAGGCTCCAGAGCCTCAACCAAGTCAATGAGCATGATGTGTAGCCCACCCGGCTCCAGAGCAACCTTCCCCGCGGCGGGCAGCTCGATGGACTCCACCTCGCGCATTCGCATCACTCCGTCCTCCTCGGAGTGAGTGTGTAGCTCGACCGTCTCCGCCGCCGGGGACTCCCCGGCGACGATCGAGCGATCCTCCTCGCCGTCGTTGTGGATGACGGCGTAGGCTGCGGAATTGCCCTGCCCGGGCGGCGTTGCCCGGGCAAAAGGATCCTCAACCTGGATCTGCGCACTAAGGGTGACGGGGGCGGCCAATCCGGCGCAAACGATAACCGCCCCAGCCCCCCGATGTACTCTGCCCATCCAGCCTCCGTGTGCCCCGGCCCGAAACGGGATCACTGCTCAGGGAGAATCGACCGCACGGCCTCCACCAACTCGGGTGGCGTGCTCCCGTGGGGCAGCGTCTCCACCAGTTCGCCATCGGGGTCGATGAGGTAAAAGAACGACGAATGATCCACCAGGTAGTCATCACCGCCGCTATCGCCGACGACCTCGTACACCGCCCCATAGCGCTCGGCGACCGCTTCGATCTCGCCGGGCGACCCCGTCAATCCAACGATGCCCTCATGGAAGTACTCGGCGTACTCGGCGACGCGCTCAGGCGTATCCCGCCGCGGGTCGATGCTGACGAATAGCCCGGTGACCTGGTCGCGCTCCTGCTCAGAGAGCCGGTCCAGGGCACCGCCTACGGCCGCCAAGGACATCGGGCAGACGTCCGGGCAGTACGTGTAGCCGAAATAAAGGATGACCACCTGACCGCGCAGATCCTCGAGCCCCGCCGGCCCGTCCTTGCTCTCCAGGCGAAAATCCCCGCCCTCCGGCTCATCGGCAAGCTCCAGCGCTTCGTGGGACGGACCGTCGGCTGTCGGGCCCATGGTCTCTGGATCCCAGATAAAGATCGACCAAAAGAGCATGCCCAGAAGCAGGGCAATGGTCAGATAGAGAGGCAGGCGCATGGCTTGCTCCAGCTATGATCAAGGTTCAGCGGCATCGTCTCGCTGGGTGGCGAAACGGAATGGGGCAGAGGTGCGGCCCTCTGCTGTATCCAGGAGCACTTGAGCTTCCCAGGTCATCTCATCGGTCAAGCACAGCGGCAGTACCGCCTCTCCCTGAAAGACCCTGGCGTTCACCGGCTCCAGCTCGGGGCGATTGTAGCCCATGAACATCTCAACGCCCTGAAAGTCCACCTGCACCCGCTCGGGCTCGACACCGGAGACAGTAACCTCAAGCTCGAGCCGTTCGCGCATCCGGATCGGCCTTGGGCGGATCGCCAGGCGAAGTTCCCCGCCATCGGGTAACTCGGCGTAACAGGCCTCGGCATGCAGGTCACAGCCCGGATCCACGGAAGCAACACGACCCTCATCGGGAGCCACAATCCACTGGCCTCTCCAGAGAAGGACGGCCAGCAGGGCGATAAGCAGCACTGCGATGAGGCCAAGCAGCGTTCGGCGCGAGGGCCTGTCAGCCACGATAGACTCCGCATTTACTTTCGCAATGATGCATAGACTAGCAACGGCCCCGACTCAGCGACAGACGCACGGCCCCAGAAGTTTTAGAATCGCACCCAGTAAGGCAAGCAAGCCAGGAACGAGATCATGGCCCGAATCCTCAAGTGGCTGGGTATTGCGGCAGCGTCCGTCATCGCACTGCTGATCGTTGCGGCCACCGCCGTAACACTGCTGTTCGACCCCAATGACTACAGGGACGACATCGCCGCCGCTGTCGAAAAGCAGACGGGTAGAACGCTCACCATTGAGGGAGATATCGAGCTCTCGCTCTTCCCCTGGCTGGGCGTGGAGGTGGGCCGCGTCACCCTTGCGGATCGCGAAGGATTCCACGACGAACCGTTCCTGGAGATCGATGGCATGGAGGCCGCTGTTCGGCTGCTGCCCCTGCTCTGGGGGCAACTGGAGACCCGCGCCGTTCAGATCGAAGCCCCCGTCGCACGCCTGATGGTCAACGAGGCGGGAGAATCGAATTGGGAGGACCTCATCGAGCGCATCGACGAGCCCCTCGATGAGCCTCCGCCGCCGGACGACCAACCCGCCCCCGCGGAACTCCCCGACTTCCTCGCCGACGCCGTTTTCGGTGGCTTGCAGGTGCGCCGGGGCCAACTCTTCTGGACCAACCTCGCCGAGGACGATCACAAGGAGGTGGAACGCTTCGACATCGATATCGGCGCCCTGCGGCTGGACCAGCCGGTTCCGATCCAGGCCGAGTGGCAGGGCACGGGCACAGACCTGCCCCGCCTCTCCGGACAGGTGCAGCTTGAGGCCACGATGGCGCGGGGACTCGATCGCGTCGGGATCGAGGGACTCGAAGTTACGGTGCAGGCTCAAGGCCCCGAAGTCCCCGGATACCAGCAGCAACTGCTCCTGACCGGCAACGGGCAGGTCGGGCTCGGTGACGAACTCACCGTGGAGTGGCCTCATCTGGCGGTCGGCCTCGCCGGCGCCCGGCTCGAGACCGCCATCGACCTGGTGCTCGATGCCGAAGGGGCTGATGGGCGGATCGACTGGAGCCTCCCCCCCTTCAACCTGCGTACCACGCTGAGCCGCCTCGATGCCGGTCTGCCGGCGTTGGAAGACACCGAAGCGATGACCCGCTTCACCGCTGACGGCCGGATCAAGCTGGAAGGGCAGCGCCTCGCGATCCGGGAAACCCAGATGCGCATGGACGAGAGTCAGTTCGATATCGAAGGGGCCATCGACGACTGGACCGGCCCCTCGATCACCCTCTCGGCCCAGCTCGACCGCATCAACGTCGATCGCTACATGCCTGCCGGCGAGCGTCGTGCCGCTGATGAACCGGGCGCTCCGGATACCGGCCTGCCGGACTTCGAGGAGATCGCTCTCGAGCTGCCGATGGAACCGCTACGGACGCTTGAGCTCGATGGCGACCTGGCCATTGGGGAAACCGTGATCAGCGGACTTCGGCTTGATGACATCAGTGCCGAACTCACCGGAGGCAATGGCCGCGTCGGGCTCGAGGAGATCCGGGCAGCCCTCTACGAAGGGCAGTATCACGGCTCCACTCTGCTTGATGCGCGCGGGGACTTCCCCTACTTCGAGACGGATCATCGCCTCGAAGGGGTCCGCTTTGGCCCCTTGCTCGAGGACCTGATGGAACGGGACTGGATTCACGGCAGAGGTGACTTTGTCCTGAGCGGGGCCGGCGGAGGACCGAACCTGGCGGCGTTGATCGAAGACTTTCGTGGGGACGCGGAGATCGTGGTCGAGGATGGCTCCTTCCTCGGCCTGAACATCCCCTTCATGTTCCGCGAGGCCGTAGCACGGATTCAGGCGCAGCCGCGGCCAGAGCCGCCGGACGAAGAGGCTCGCACCGACTTTGCAAGCGCCTCTGCGCTCATCGAGTTCCAGGATGGCATCGCCAGGAACGACAACCTGCGCCTGGACTCGCCGCTCCTGCGAGGGCGCGGCGAAGGCCGGATCAATATCCTTGAGGAAACCATCGACTACCGTTTGCGGCTGTCGTTGATCGACAACCTGGAGGACGCAGACGGCCGTCCGATCCGGGGGCTGACCGACGTCACGGTTCCCCTCGAGTTTACCGGCGATCTGCTCTCACCGCGGATACGCTTCGATCTCCGCGCCGCGATGAGTGACGAGCAGATCCGCCAGCTGCGCCAGGCCCGTGAACGCCTTGAAGAGGCGGAGCAGAAGATCCGGGAAGGGTTCCAGGAGCGCGTCCGCGAAGAACTCGAGGAACAGACCGACCGGGCGGAAGAGCGCGTCCGACGGGAAGCCGAGAGCATCCTCCGGCGTCTGCGCTGACGGATGACGGAACTGCCTACAGAACGCCGTGATGCCGTCCGCTCCCGGCTGCTGACGTGGCAGCGGGAGCACGGACGCCACGACCTGCCCTGGCAGACCCCGGCAACGCCTTACCGGGTTTGGGTCTCGGAGATCATGCTCCAGCAAACCCGCGTCGAGACGGTCATCCCCTTCTTCCAGCGATTCATCCACCGTTTCCCGGACGTGAACAGCCTGGCGGCCGGGTCACTGGATGAAGTCCTCGCCCTCTGGGCTGGCCTCGGTTATTACGCCCGCGCCCGGAACCTCCATCGTGCCGCCGCGATACTCGCTTCCGAGGCGCAGGGCAGGATACCCAGCGACCTGGAGTCCCTGCAGACCCTGCCCGGGGTCGGTCCCTCCACGGCAGGCGCGATCCGCTCACTGGGCCACGGCCTCCCCGCGCCGATTCTGGACGGGAACGTGAAGCGGGTGCTGGCGCGGCTGGAGGCAGTTCCCGGCTGGCCGGGGCGCTCGCCGGTTCAGCGACAATT
Source organism: Ectothiorhodospiraceae bacterium (assembly GCA_003552625.1). Classification (GTDB taxonomy): domain Bacteria; phylum Pseudomonadota; class Gammaproteobacteria; order Nitrococcales; family Halorhodospiraceae; genus Halorhodospira. Next base: position 3,552 of record PUNM01000079.1, on the reverse strand, counting down.
ATGGTCGATTTCCGCGCAACTCGCGCCGGAAAGCGACGAGTGTGCCCGCTTCAATCAAGGCTTGATGGACCTGGGCGCAACAGTTTGTACCCCGACGGCGCCGCTCTGCGGCGGGTGCCCCTGGCAGTCCTTGTGCCATGCTTACGCCGAAGGCACGCCTGAGGCCTACCCCGGGCGGCGGCCCCGCCAGCATCAACCGCTGCGCCAAGTGCAGGTTCTCCTGCTGGAATCCCAGGGGCACGTACTTCTGGAGAAACGGCCGCCAACCGGGGTTTGGGGCGGGCTGTGGTCCCTGCCTGAAGCCGACGTGGATCAGTCGGCTCAGGCGCGGGCGCTGGCGCTTGGCGTCGAGTGCAGCCGCATGGCCGACCTTCCGCCTTACGAGCACACGTTCTCCCACTTCAAGCTGCGCATGTTTCCGGTACGGCTGGCCGTGCAAAAGCAGGTGAGCACCGGCGCGATCGGCGAGGCGGGTGACGTCTGCTGGTTCAACCCCCGCGACGACGGCGAGGGGCCGGGGATTGCGGCGCCAATCCGCCGGATCGTCGAGGCTGCCCTCGGCGGAGGGTAAAGAACCCCGCAGACTACGGGTGGAGACCCGACGCGGGTGCCGATTAGACTAGCGAACCGCGGACCTTGATTCCGGATCGACCCACGCAAGAAAAGAGGGCGCAATGAGCCGAACCGTGCACTGCGTAAAGCTCCAGCAGGAGGCCGAGGGGCTGGAGCGGCCCCCGTACCCGGGCGAGCTGGGACAGCGGATCTTTGAGCATGTCAGCAAGCAGGCTTGGAGCATGTGGGTCCAGCAGCAGACAATGTTGATCAATGAGTACCGGCTTACGCCGGCAGACCCGAAGGCACGGGCCTTTCTGGAACGCGAGATGGAGAACTTTTTCTTCGGGCAGGGTTCGGCACCGCCGCCGGAGTTCAGGCCAACCGACGGTTAGCCGTGTGCGGACTTGACGACAGGCGCTGATTCCTATTGAATAGCGCCTCTCTGGCCGGGTAGCTCAGTCGGTAGAGCATGGGATTGAAAATCTCAGTGTCGGCGGTTCGATTCCGTCCCCGGCCACCATCTCCCCTTCCCACGGCATCCCGCGAAGTCCCATTCCCTCGATAACTGCCTGACACGACAGTAATCGCGCGTCCCACACTGTCCCGTGAGATCCCGGGTAAGCTAACATCTTATGTGGGTAGCGCTGCGGGTAGTGGCTCCCGTGCCACCCCCCACCACCCAAAATACGGTTGCCAAGGCGCGCCATACGGGGCTTTCAAGGCAATCGCTACCCACTTGCCACCCTGGCGTTGACGTGTCTGCTGGGCGCAGGACGAGCAGCTCAGCATGGGTATCATCAACCTTCGGAAGGACCTCGGAGGTGGTATGGCTCGGGGTATCAACAAGCTCACGGATCGTCAGTGCCGAACCGCCAAGCCGGCCGAGGGCAAGCAGCAGGTGAAGCTCTCCGACGGCGGCGGCTTGGTACTCATCGTCCGGGACAGCGGATCGAAACAATGGCAGTTACGCTACCGCAGGCCCTCGGGGCGCGAGGCCTCGATGGGACTGGGTACCTTCCCGGAGGTGTCGTTGGCAAAAGCCCGTCAGCGCCGGGACGAAGCTCGTGCACTGCTCGGCGACGGCATTGATCCGATCGAACAGCGCCGTGCAGAGCGCGAGATGGCCGCATCCGCCGACGCCAATACGTTTGAAGCCGTCGCACGCGAATGGTGGCAGACAGTTCATCAACACGCCGTTGTCGAGTCCCATGCAACCCGCAACTTGCGCCGCCTGGAGCAATACGTCTTTCCGAGACTCGGCTCTCGACCGGTGCGAGAAGTCGAGCCCCCCGACGTGCTAGAGACGCTCCGGCAGATCGAAGCGCTCGGGCACGTAGAGACTGCGCACAGGGTCAAGACCCTGATCGGCCAGATCGCCCGTTACGCCATCGCGACGGGACGCGGTAGCCGCGATCCGACAGCGGATCTAAGAGGAATGCTGCGCTCCCCGCGAACGCGTCATCACCCCGCTGTAACCGACCCTGAAGAACTCGGTGCCCTACTTCGCGCAATCGACGACTACCGAGGCCAGCCCACTACCCGGGCCGCGTTGCAACTTGCTCCGATCCTTTTTTGTCGGCCTGGTGAGCTCCGGACAGCAGAGTGGGCAGAATTTGACCTGGAGGCTGGTCTTTGGGATTTCCAACCCAGCAAAGGCGGCGATCCGTTATTGACGCCCCTTCCACACCAGGCAATCAGGATTATTCGGGGGCTCGTGCCACTGTGCCGTGGCAGCCGCTATCTGTTCCCCTCTGGTCGTACCCCTGAACGCCCGATGAGTGACAACACGTTGTCGGCGGCACTCAAACGTCTCGACTACGGTGGCCGCATGGTCGCCCACGGGTTCCGTGCGGTAGCGAGAACGATCCTCGTCGAACGACTGGGCTGGAGTGTCGAGGTTGTGGAGATGCAGCTTGGGCATCAGGTTCGTGACTCGCACGGCCGCGCCTACAACCGAACGCAGTGGATCGAGCGACGCGGAACCATGCTGCAGCATTGGGCAGATTATCTGGATGAGCTGCGCGGGCACTCAACCATCCCGCTGGCTGACTCCACCGGTGCCTATGATGAAAACCGCGATGACTATGGTACGCATTCCTCAATTTAACGATCTATTCAAATGTGACAGCTGCCAACATATTCTCGACGTCTTCTCTCTCAGTAAAGGTTCCGTCCGCCCAAAAACGATCCCATGCCTCAAGGACCAAGCGCTGAGTTCGGTATTCACCGTATTCGCTTACTTCCTTGTCTCGTAGGGCACGGAAGGTTTCGCTCGGATAGTCTTCACCCATCACATCTTTCGGATCAAGAATGTAACGGAGCTCGTCACGTGTGAGCCCGTAAAGGAACGCAAAGTACGCATCAATTTCAGCCTTTAGGTGGTGACGACGAACCTCCTTGAAGGCATGAGGGGCGAGGCACGATTCGTGATCAAGCTCCTCGGCAAACGACTGAATGGAGCTGCTGGTATAGACAAGCTCAATGAAGCGCGGAACTAAAAAATCAATATCATTTTGTTTGTAAGATCCGGGCTCGAGAACAGGAATTTGCTTAACATAGAAGTAATTCATGTGCGTTCCGCCGATTTTAAGGCGAACAACATAATCCAGAATTAGCGTAGACAAATTACAAGCAAGGCACGCGAAAAGGCAAGGATTGAACTCTCTATTAAAATACATTAGTGGAAGGCTGTTTCCAACACCCCCTTTAGGAAAAGCCGTAGAAATGAGTGTCCTGTCATCAGTAGCTCGGCAAATATCGCGCCATCCTAGCAACCATTGATGACTCCATTTTTTTTGCTGGAGGCGCCTATCCACCTCATTTGCCTGTACCCAGTACCTTGGCATCGGCTCGAAATCCGGATCAGCTTTCTCGCCTTCCGTTACCTCTCGGAAGGCTTGGGTGTCCTCTTCGTAGGTAGCCCACCGGTGATCATACTGATGGATCATTTTCCCTTCGTAGAGCGGCAACCAATGCGTTCCGTCCGGATCAGTCCAC
>PUNM01000123.1 GCA_003552625.1 Ectothiorhodospiraceae bacterium | reverse complement strand
GGCGGGTCAACCGCTACGAGGCGCGGGCGGGCCAGCCGGTGAAGAGTCTGCTTGCAGCTGTAGAGGAGCGCGGCACGGATTTGGTCGCCATGGGCACCCGGGGGCTCTCGGGATGGCGCGGCGCTCTCGTTGGCAGTGTCGCTCGTCGCCTTGCGCAGCAGCTGGAATGTGACGTCCTGCTCTACGGGGATGGCCTTGGCTGATGGCGGGGCAGCGCGGACGCTCGGGGCTCAGGCCCCGAAGCGTTCACGGAACGCCTGCGGGACGCGTCTGGGCCGGCGCGTTTGGTAATCGAAGAAGACGATTCCCGTGCGGGCGCGGGCGATCGGTTGCCGGTCGCTTTCCCGGTGAACGGCGTAGAGTAGATCGGCACCACTGCGCCCGAGTGAATCCACGCCCACTGCAATGACCAAGGTATCGCCCAGGAAGGCTTCTGCCTGGTAGGCGACCTCGAGGCTGGCGAGCACGATGCCGGAGCCGTCGCCGCAGTCGGCCTCGCTGAAGCCGTGGTGGCGGAGAAAGCGCAGGCGGGCCTCGTGGAGTAGTGATACGAGGCTGTCGTGTCCGAGGTGGTGACCGTAGTTGATGTCGTCGATCCGGACGGTCAGTTCCGTGTAAAAAGGCAGTGTTTCGGGCAGCTCGATGTTCAGCCGGGGCATGGGGGATTCGCTTCTTCCGGTTTCTTGAGGGGCGGAATGGCGATGATCAGCTTTTCAGCGCGGCATTTTTTCGCTACAAAGCGGTGCGCAATTCGACCCGGCGATTGGTGGCCAGTTCGTAGGTATCCTGTTCCATCTCTTCCGGATCGAGAAGCCGCGCTTCGACCTCGATTCTGCCCTCGGGTAATCCGAGCCGTACCAACTCATCGCGTACCGATTCCGCTCTCGCTAGTGCAAGTTCTTCATTGATGGCTTCCCCGCCACGGGTGTCGGCGTAGCCCACCGACAGGACGACCCCCCAGTGCGGGTTGTCCTCCACCTCGCGGACGAAGCCGCGTATCCGCTCGATGGCGTCCCGGGTAAGATCGTCGCTGGCTGTGGCGAAATACACCTCGGCGCGGGGGCCGCGCGGCAGGCGTGGGAGCTGTCCCTCCCAGACGGGTCCTGCGGCATCGGCGGTGGGCTCACCGGTGGCTCCGGGAATCACCGCTCCCCGTGTGGCTGCTGTCGCATCCACGCGCTCGTGGCGCTGAATACAGGCCCGGTACACCTGGTGGGCGTGTTGAAATGCCGCCGGAGAAAGGCCGACCCACTGCGTTTCTCCACTGTATCCGGCAGGGTAACGAATTTGCGGCTCCTGACCGCTGCGCAGTGCGGCAATAAGCCGCTGGCTTGTGCGCTGACTGAAACGGATTGTACGTTCGGCATCATGCAGCCGCACCGGTTCCACATGGGTTCGTTCATCGCCGGCCCATGGGGGCAGGCCGATATAGAGATCACCGCGTTGCTCGTTCCGCGGTGGCCGGTCGGCAAAAAAACTCAGGTATTGACGGCCGTCTTTGCGATAGCTGATTAGCGCAACCCCCTGGTTGGGAACCTCGTGGGCGATGTGGCAGCCCGAGCGTCCCTCAAAGGCGTGCCAGCGCGCTGAGTGGGGATCCGCGCGAAAGGTCTGGTCGCTTTGAGCAAGGCCCGGGGTAGCGCTAATTGCCGCAGTCGCCGCGCCAACAATTGCCAGGATGCGGGTCGCATGTTTCATCATATCCTCGCTATCGGCACGTTTGCGGGGGACTGAAGCGCTGGGGAAGGAGCCGAGGCCAAGGAGAAGAACGGGGTGCGGTTATACGCCACCACACAACCCCCCCTTCCTTGCGTTACTGTCTCAAGCAATCGTGGAGAACGAGGATTCGCAAAGAAACGCTGCGTACCTTACAACACGAATTCGCCTCGGGGCTTCGCGGAAACCGAAGAACCCGGGGGTCGACCGGAGCAATCCGGTCCAACGGAAAGTCCCACGTTAGCGTGGGCGACACCCCCTACCGCGCGGGGGTTGAGCGCGGTACCGGCTGAAACGCTGAACGGAGGACGAAACGTATGGCCGATAACATGTCGCTGACGGGCCTTAGCGATGAGGAAGCTAAGGAGTTCCACAGCATCTTTATGCAGAGCTTCCTGATCTTCACGGCGGTCGCCGTCGTGGCGCACTTCCTCGCTTGGGCCTGGCGTCCGTGGATTCCGGGTGCCGAGGGCTACGGCTCCCTGATCGAGGGCGCTCACAACGTGACCGCCGCTGTCCAGTCCATTGCCCCGATCGCTGGTTAAGGAGACTGAACCATGTGGAGAATCTGGAAGCTGTTTGATCCGCGCCGTGTGCTGATCGGCATTGGTGCCTGGCTGGCCGTCCTGGCCCTGCTGATCCACTTCATCCTGCTCAGCACCGAGCGCTTTAACTGGCTCGAGGGTACCGCGGTCGGCTCCGTCACGGAGACGGCTGAAGAGGTGGAGGCCCTGCATCGGCAGGTCTAACACCCCGGCCCGGATATCGGGGATCTCTCCCTAGGCCTCCGGGCCAGGAGAGGTCCCCCCGGGAAGCACCCTCGAACGCGAAGGGTGAAGAAAAACGGGGCAAATGCCCCGTTTTTTTGTCGGTACTTTCCGTTGCGACACCGCGTTGCACCGTCAGCCCCTGCGGTTCAGGCAAGGGTGTGCTCTTTACGGTGCCTCCAGCCCTGCCAATACGCTGATTTACGACCGGCGCGCGCGGCCGGTTGGGTACGGAGCCGTGCTCGCCGCCTCCGGAGGTAGGAAGCGGCGAGCACACACACCTTCCGGGCCTCAGGCTGTTCTCGCCAGGGTCCGCAGCACGTAGTGCAGGATGCTGCCGTGCCGGTAATAGGCCCACTCCTGCGGGGTATCAACCCGGACACGAGCTTTGAAGCGCACTTCGGCCCCATCATCCCGGCGGGCGATAACGTCCACCTGTTCCGGTTGCTCGGTGATTCCAATGACGTCGAAGGCCTCGTGACCGGTCAACCCGAGGTTTTCGGCGTTCTCGCCGTCGCGGAATTGCAACGGCAGGACACCGAAGCCGACCAGGTTGGAGCGGTGGATGCGCTCGTAACTTTCGGCGATGACCGCCTTGATCCCCAGGAGGTTCGTCCCCTTCGCCGCCCAATCGCGGGACGAGCCCGTGCCGTATTCCTTGCCTGCCAGTACCACCAGCGGCGTACCCGACTGCTGGTACTGCATGGAGGCGTCGTAGACCGCCATCTGCTGGCCGCTCGGAACGTGTGTCGTCCAGCCTCCTTCGGTGCCCGGCGCCATCTTGTTGCGCAGGCGCACGTTGGCGAACGTGCCGCGTATCATGACTTCGTGGTTGCCGCGGCGTGAGCCGTAGGAGTTGAAGTCCTTCGGTTCCACGCCCTGCTCCTGGAGATACTGTCCAGCCGGGCTTTCGGGGTGGATGGCCCCCGCAGGGGAGATATGGTCGGTGGTAATCGAGTCACCCACGTAGACCAGGCAGCGCGCGCCGCGGATGTCGTTAAGCGCCGCGGGCTGGCGGCTCATCCCCTGGAAGTAAGGCGGATTCTTGACGTAAGTGGAGGGCCTCCAGTCGTAGAGTTCGCCCTCCGGAACGTCGATAGCCTGCCAGGTCTCATCGCCTTCAAAGACGTTGGCGTAGTGCTTGCGGTACATCTCCGCCGAGATGTTGCCCCGGACGAGGTCTGCGATCTCGTGCTGGGACGGCCAGATGTCGCTCAGGTAAACGGGCTGCCCATCGCTGTCGGTGCCCAGAGGCTCGTTGTAGAGATCGCAAGCCATGGTCCCCGCAAGCGCGTAGGCGACAACCAGCGGCGGCGAGGCGAGATAGTTGGCGCGGACGTCCTGGTGGATCCGCCCCTCGAAGTTCCGGTTGCCCGAGAGCACGGAAGTGACGCACAGGTCGCCTTCGCGGATGCCTTCGGAGATCGCCTCCGGCAGCGGCCCTGAGTTGCCGATGCAGGTGGTGCAGCCGAAGGCGACGACGGAGAAGCCGAGGGCATCGAGATCGTCGAGCAAGCCGGCCTTGTCCAGATAGGCCGGAACGACCTGGGATCCGGGCGCAAGGCTGGTCTTGACCCAGGGTTTCGGCACGAGACCGCGCTCCCGCGCTTTACGTGCCAGCAGGCCGGCGGCGACGAGCACTGCCGGGTTCGAGGTATTGGTGCAGGAGGTGATTGCGGCGATGACCACGGCTCCGTGCTTGAGCTGCTCCTTGCGGCCGTTGATCTCGACCTCTACGGAGCCGCGCTCATGGGCGTTGCTCGTACCCGGGGCGGTATGGCCGCCCTCGTCGGCGAAGTTGGACTCCTCGGCCGTAGCCGGAAGAGCATGGTGAGCCTCCAGGTACTCGTCGAGGGTCTTGAGGAAGTTCGCCTTGGCGTCGGTCAGTGCGACCCGGTCCTGCGGCCGCTTGGGCCCGGCGAGGCTCGGTACCACCGTGCCGAGATCGAGGCTCAGGGTGTCGGAGTACTCGGCGTGGCGACCGCCGGTCTCCCGCCACATACCCTGGGCCTTGGCGTACTTCTCGGTCAGTTCGATGAGCTCCGGCTCGCGGCCGGAGAGCTCCATGTAATTGAGCGTCTCCTGATCGATCGGGAAGATACCGCAGGTGGCGCCGTATTCGGGGGCCATGTTGGCGATGGTCGCCCGGTCCGCCAGCGGGAGGTGGTCCAGGCCGTCGCCATAAAACTCCACGAACTTCCCGACCACTCCCTTCTTGCGCAGCATTTCGGTGACCGTAAGCACCAGGTCGGTGGCCGTAGCGCCTTCGGGAAGTTTGCCCTCGAGCTGAAAGCCGACCACCTCGGGCACGAGCATGCTGATGGGCTGGCCGAGCATGGCTGCTTCGGCCTCGATTCCGCCGACGCCCCAGCCGAGGATGCCGAGGCCGTTGATCATGGTTGTGTGCGAGTCGGTGCCAACCAGCGTGTCCGGGTAGGCTTGCGGTGTCTGGCCGTCGTCGTTCCGGAACACAACCTGGCCCAGGTATTCCAGGTTGACCTGGTGAACGATACCGGTGCCCGGCGGCACCACGCGGAAGTTCGAGAAGGCCGTCTGTCCCCAGCGCAGGAACTCGTAGCGCTCGCGGTTGCGCTGGAACTCGATCTCGGTATTGAGCTTGAGCGCCTGGCGATTGCCGAAGTGGTCCACCATCACCGAGTGGTCGACGACCAAGTCGGCCGGGGAGAGCGGATTGATCTTACTCGGGTCACCCCCGAGGTCTTTCATGGCATCGCGCATGGCCGCCAGATCGACCACCGCAGGGACGCCGGTGAAGTCCTGGAGTACCACGCGCGCCGGCGTAAAGGCGATCTGATCCTTGGGGACTGCTTTGGGGTCCCAGTTGAGGACCGCTTCGATGTGCTCCCGGGTGACGTTGACGCCGTCCTCGGTACGCAGCAGATTCTCGAGCAGGATCTTCAGGGAGTAGGGCAGGCGATCGACATCATACTCGCGCCGCGGTCCATCGAGACTGAAGATCTCGTAGTTTGTGTCCCCGGCCTGCAGGGTGCTCCGGGAGTTGAAGCTGTCCGTCATGGTCCCTCCGGTCGTGTTGCGATCAGCGTATCTTATGTTTTTCTAAATCCATGGTAATACATCCTCACGCCTCTGTCGGTAGCGCGTCGAGGAGGTTGCGGCTTGCCTGGGCGATCCCCTGGCGTTGAAAGAGCAGCGTGAGGCGGCCGCCTCCATTGTCGCGCCAGAGGCTGGCCCCGCGGATGGCACAGAGCAGCAGGGCGCGGATCAAGGCGGCGTTGCGTTCATTCTCCAGGTGCTGCTGCTCGCCCCGGATCATCAAACGGGGGCCCATCTCGCTGATCGTCTGGCTGTAGAGGTCGCCAATACTGCGAATGACACTGGTGTGGGTCGAGGCGCCGAAGTAGTCCACCTGGCTGCGAGCCTGTTCGATGCCTTCGGCGATCTGCTCGAGGACCGGCCGCCGTTTCATCAGCCGCCGCTCAAGGTGGAGGATGCTGGCGACGTAGCGCGTGGTGTCGGGCTCCTGTGGGTTCTCCAGTTGCTCGACAACCCGGCGCAGCCCCGGGGCCAGGCGGTTTACACCATAGAGCTCTTCGGTTGAGCCGCGGTATTCGCCGAGCAGGCCTTCGATCAGTGGTTCGTAGCGCGCCGTCTCAGTATCCCCGTGATGAGCGACCTCGCGGATGCACTGCACCGCCTGGAAGATCACGGCCAGCGTCAGCGCCTGCTCCTCGTGTTTCGTGCTCGTCAAACCGCCTCCGTGGAATTTTGTTCCCGATGTCCCGCCAGACCGGACGTGTCGAGCGGCTCGGTACTGGCGATGACGCCACTCCCAAGGCACCGGTCCCGATCGTAGATCACCAGTTGCTGTCCAGGGGTTGCGGCCCGCTGCGGACGATCGAAAAAGAAGGCCACGGATCCATCCCCTTGGGCGACCAGCCGTCCGCTCTGCGGTTGCTGGCGATAGCGAACCTGGGCCTCCAGCCGCCCCTCCCGGGGCGAGGCGAGCCAGTGGAAATCCTCGGTGCTGACGCTGCGGCTCTGCAGCCAGGGGTGATCGTGGCCCTGGACCGCGATCAGGGCATTGCGCTCCCCGTCTTTGGCAGCCACGTACCAGGGGGCGGAAGCGTGGGCTGCTGCGCCACCGATCCCGAGGCCGCGGCGCTGGCCGAGGGTGTAGAAGGCGAGCCCCTGATGCTCCCCGATGACGTCCCCGTGCTCATCGATGATGGGCCCCGGAGCCGGTGTGATGTAACGCTGCATGAATGCGGTGAAATCCCGCTCGCCGATAAAGCAGATCCCCGTGCTGTCGGGTCGATCGAAGTTCGGCAGCCCGGCGGCACGGGCCTCCTCCCGGACCGAGTCCTTGGGGGTGTCACCGAGGGGGAAGCGCACGTGGTGCAGTGCGCTGGGATCGACGGCGGCGAGGAAATACGACTGATCCTTGCCGTGGTCAACGCCCCGCAGCAGCGCCGGCGGTTCGTCCGGCTGGTGGTCGAGCCGCGCATAATGGCCGGTCGCTACCGCGTCCGCACCCAGGTGATGCAAGGCGTAGTTCAGGAAGCGGTGAAACTTGATGTGGCGGTTGCAGAGGATATCCGGGTTGGGAGTGCGCCCCTGGCGCAGTTCGGCGAGCGCGTGCTCGAAGACCTCCCGGCGGTAGGCGGCGGCAAAGTTGACGTGGTGAAGGTCGATACCGAGGTGTTCCGCCACCGCACGAGCCGCTGCAATATCGTCCTCGGCGCTGCAGCGGGTGAGGGTGTCGTCGTCCTCCCAGTTCTTCATGAAAAGCCCCTCGACCCGGTAGCCGGCGCGCAACAGCCGCAGGGCGGCGACGGCGGAGTCCACTCCGCCGGAAAGGCCGACGACAATGCGTTCGGGGTTCTTCGTCATGGGCGGGGCTCGAACCAGATCCAGCGTTTCAGCGCGACAGGTTACCACATGGCGTCGGCGGCCAAAGAGGGTTCGCTTGTCAGCGATCGCTTTCCACGCTCCGCCCGGGCACGAGGACACTCTCCCGGCTGCCGGGGACGGCGTCCCACTCCTCGGCGTTGGCGAAGGTCTGCGGGTCCATCAACTCCAGGAAGCGCCGCGCCTGGGGAGAGAGATACCGTCCGCGACGGAGCATGACGCCGTAGGTCCTCTGCGGGAAGACCTCGGGGAGATCGCGGATCGCGAGGCGTTCGCCGCCGGTCAGGCAGATGGCGCTCGCGATCCCGATGCCGAAACCGAGTTCCACATAGCGTTTCATGATCTCCCAGCCCCCAACCTCCAGGCGGACCTGATACGGGATGCTGTGCTGCTGGAAGACGAGATTGACCAGTCGCCACGTGGTGAGTTGTCGGGGAGGCAGAATCAATTCCCCGGCGCCGAGATCCTCCAGGGTGATCTCCGGCTTCTCGGCGAGGGGGTGGTCGAGTGGAGTGATCAGCTTGAGGTCGTAGGTATACGTCGCCTTGTAAACCACGTCCTCCGGAAGGTCGAGGCTGGAGCCGACGGCGATGTCGACGCGGTCCTGCTGGACGGCGTGGATCTGCTCCTCGCCGATCAGGTTGTGCAGCCGTACGTGAACCTTGGGGTGGCGCTCCATGAAGGTGCGCAGCAGGTCGGGCAGCACGTAGAGCGAGGTCGACTCGCCCGCGGCGATATCCAGATGGCCTAGTTGCTGGCGACGGTTGCGGGCGACGAAACGTTCGGGCAGGGCATCGATGCCCTCCACCAGCGGTGCGGCCTCTTCGTAAAGAGCCTCCCCGTCCGGGGTGAGGCGGATTCGCGGGCCACGCCGCTCGAACAGTGTGATCCCGAGTTCGCGCTCCAGGGCCTGGATCTGCAGGCTCACGGAGGGCTGGCTGAGCTCAAGACGCTCGGCGGCCCGCGAGATGCTTCGCTCTTGCGCCGCGTGGCAGAAGGCCCGCAGTTGCTTGAGGCGGTTGTGCCGGTAGTAATGGCGTGGGGATTCCGTTTCCAAAGTTTCCACGGCGTCTCAGTGTTCGGCATTGGCGGAATCAATATGCAATATAGTTTCAGCAACCTTGTCAAATGATGCGGTGCGCCATACTATCGACGACCGTCGTCGGCGACAGGGCGCCACACCCGCGCCTGACGCGGGCGGCGTAGCGGCAGTGGTCCTCGGCTCCGGGATAACCCCGTCCCGGAGTGATGCCCCAAGAGGGCAACCGCGCGCCGGCCGGAGGCCCCGGCAGGATACGCACGAAAACACTGGTTGACTTGGTGGCCTGGACCACCAGCCCGATTTGGGAGGCAGTACGGAATGTTGAAAGATCAAGCGGCGATCGAGCGCGACTGGGCGGAGAACCCGCGTTGGAAGGGTGTGCAGCGCGGCTACGGGGCGGATGAAGTGGTACGCCTGCGCGGCACGGTCGAAGTTGAGTACAGCCTCGCCCGGCAAGGGGCTGAGAAGCTGTGGCGCTACATGCACGAGATGCCGTACGTCAACGCGCTCGGCGCGCTGACCGGCAACCAGGCGCTGCAGCAGGTCAAGGCCGGCCTCAACGCGATCTACCTCTCCGGGTGGCAGGTAGCGGCGGATGCGAACCTCGGGCAGACGATGTATCCCGATCAGTCCCTCTACCCGGCCAACTCGGTGCCGGCGGTTGTTGATCGCATTAACAACGCGTTGCTGCGTGCCGATGAAATCAATCACGCCGAGGGCAATGAGCCGTTCGACTTCATGAAGCCCATTGTCGCCGACGCCGAGGCGGGCTTTGGCGGTGTGCTCAACGCCTTCGAGCTGATGAAAGGCATGATCCGAGCCGGCGCGGCTGGGGTTCACTTCGAGGATCAGCTTGCATCGGTCAAGAAGTGTGGCCACATGGGTGGCAAGGTGCTTCTGCCCACGCAGGAAGCGGTGCAGAAGCTGATTGCCGCGCGCCTAGCGGCCGATACCATGGATGTGCCGACGATCCTGGTCGCGCGGACCGACGCTGAGGCGGCTGATCTGCTCACCTCCGATGTTGACGACAACGACAAGCCGTTTATCACCGGTGAGCGCACCTCCGAAGGCTTCTTCCGCACCAAGCCCGGCGCCGAGCAAGCGATCAGCCGCGGCTTGGCCTACGCCCCCTACGCCGACGTCATCTGGTGCGAGACCGGCAAGCCGGATCTGGGCTTCGCTCGGGATTTCGCGCAGGCGATCCACGAGAAGTATCCGGGCAAGCTGTTGGCCTATAACTGTTCGCCGTCCTTCAACTGGGCAGGGAATCTGGACGATAAGACCATCCGCAATTTCCAGGACGAACTGGGTGCGATGGGCTTCAAGTTCCAGTTCATCACCCTGGCCGGTTTCCACTCGCTGAACTACTCGATGTTCGAGCTGGCGCGCGGCTACAAGGAGCGGCAGATGGAGGCTTACTCGGAGCTGCAGCAGGCCGAGTTTGCGGCGGAGAAGCACGGCTACACGGCGACCCGCCACCAGCGCGAGGTCGGTGCCGGCTACTTTGATCAGGTGACCAACGTCATCCAGGGCGGGCAGTCCTCGGTCACGGCGCTGAAAGGCTCGACGGAGGAAGAGCAGTTCTAGCGCACTTGCCGGTCAGGGAGTGTCCGACGGGCCCGGGACGGCATCGCCGCCCCGGGCCTTTTTGCGGTAGGGGGGGGATTGTACCGGTTGATCTCTTGATTGGATGGGTGCGCCGCCACTATATAGAATGGGAGCGATGACCGACGAACCGCACAAGGAAGACGAGCCCCAGGGGCCCGACGTCGAAGCGGCCAAGCCGTCGCTGAAGCGGCCGCCCCTGTACAAGGTCGTACTGCTCAACGACGACTACACGCCGATGGATTTTGTCGTCGAGGTCCTCCAGCGGTTTTTCAATAAGGACCGCAGTCAGGCAACGCAGATCATGCTTCACGTCCATACTCGTGGTAAGGGGGTCTGCGGCGTCTACAGCCGCGACATCGCCGAGACCAAGGTCTCGCAGGTCAACGACTACGCACGGGAGCACGAACATCCATTACTGTGTACGATGGAAGAAGCTTGAAGGGTTCCAGGAACCGCGGCGCCTCCGGTCCGGTCCAATCAAGCGGTGGTCTCCGGTTAAGCCCCAGTCGAGGTAAATGGGCATGCTGAGCAAAGAGTTAGAGTTCACTCTCAATCTGGCCTTCAAGGACGCCCGGGAGAAGCGCCACGAGTTCCTGACCGTGGAGCATCTACTGCTGGCTCTGACCGACAATCCGGCGGCGTCGCAGGTCCTCAAGGCGTGCGGGGCTGACCTCGACCGCCTGCGCCGGGACCTGCAGGCCTTCCTGGCGGAGACCACGCCCCTGCTGCCGGTGAACGACAGCCGTGAGACGCAGCCGACGCTCGGCTTTCAGCGGGTGCTGCAGCGGGCGATCCTGCATGTCCAGTCCTCCGGTAAGCGTGAGGTCACCGGGGCCAACGTCCTCGTGGCCATCTTCAGCGAGCAGGAGTCGCAGGCTGTCTATTTCCTGCACAAGCAGAACATCTCCCGTCTCGACGTGGTGAACTACATCTCCCACGGCATCTCGTCGGTAGGAGGCGAGGAGGACATGGGTAAGGAAGAGAGCGGACCGGCCGAAGAAGAGGGCGCTGCCGAGACGGCCCAGGGCGGCTCGCCCCTTGAGCAGTACGCCACGAACCTCAACTCCCGTGCACGCTCCGGGCAGATCGATCCGCTGATCGGCCGTCGCTACGAAATCGAACGCACGGTGCAGGTGCTCTGCCGGCGGCGCAAGAACAACCCGCTGTTCGTGGGTGAGGCCGGCGTCGGCAAGACCGCGATCGCCGAGGGGCTGGCCAAGCAGATCGTCGATGGCGAGGTGCCGGATGTTCTCAAGGAGAGCACGATCTATGCGCTCGATCTGGGGGCACTTGTCGCCGGGACGAAGTATCGCGGGGATTTCGAGAAGCGTCTCAAGGCGTTGCTTCATCAGTTGAAGAAAGACCGGGGCTCGATTCTCTTCATCGACGAGATCCACACCATCATCGGGGCGGGTTCCGCCTCGGGTGGGGTCATGGATGCCTCGAACCTGATCAAGCCGATGCTCGCCTCCGGTGAACTGCGCTGCATCGGGTCGACCACCTATCAGGAGTACCGCAGCATCTTCGAGAAGGACCGGGCGCTGGCCCGCCGGTTCCAGAAGATCGACGTCAGCGAGCCTTCGGTGGAAGACACCGTGCAGATCCTGAAAGGGCTCAAGAGCCGCTTCGAGGAGCACCACAACGTTCGCTTCACCGAGCCGGCGCTGCAGGCAGCGGCTGAACTCTCGGCCAAGTACATCAATGACCGGCGGCTTCCCGACAAGGCCATCGACGTCATCGATGAGGCGGGTGCGCGCCTGCGCCTGCGCCCGCGCTCGAAGCGGCGCAAGACCGTGGGATTGCCGGATATTGAGTCGATTGTGGCCAAGATTGCCCGCATCCCCCCCAAGCGAGTCTCGACCCAGGACATGAAGGTCCTCGAGAATCTGGAAAGCGAACTCAAGGGGCTGATCTTCGGCCAGGACGAGGCGATCGAGAACCTCGCGGCGACGATCAAGATGTCGCGCGCAGGGCTCGGCACTCCGGATCGCCCGGTGGGAAGCTTCCTCTTCGCCGGGCCCACCGGTGTCGGCAAGACCGAGGTCACCCGGCAGCTCGCTGAACTCACCGGGGTCCCGTTGATCCGCTTCGACATGTCGGAGTACATGGAGCGCCACGCCGTCTCGCGGCTTATCGGGGCGCCGCCGGGGTACGTAGGCTACGACCAGGGCGGGCTGCTCACCGAGGAGGTGATCAAGCATCCGCACTCCGTGGTGCTGCTCGACGAGATCGAGAAGGCGCACCCGGATGTGTTCAATCTCCTGCTCCAGGTCATGGACCACGGCACCCTGACCGATAACAACGGAAGGGAGGCGGATTTCCGCAACGTCGTGCTGGTGATGACCACCAATGCGGGTGCGGAGGAGATGAGCAAGCGCTCGATCGGGTTTACGACGGAGAGCAGCGTCCAGGACAGCATGGAAGCGATCCGTCGCACCTTTACGCCGGAGTTCCGCAACCGGATCGATGCCGTGGTGCAGTTCCAGCCGCTGGACCAGGATACGGTGCAGCGCGTGGTGGACAAGTTCATCCGGGAGCTGTCCGTGCAGCTGGCCGAAAAGCGCGTCACTCTGGTCGTGGATGGCGATGCGCGGCGCTGGATCGGCGAGAAGGGTTACGACCCGCAGATGGGTGCGCGACCGATGGGGCGTGTGATCCAGCAGCACATCAAGAAGCCCCTCGCGGAGCAATTGCTGTTTGGAGACCTGACTGGCGGCGGCGAGGTCGAGGTCACGGTGGAGGATGGCGAGCTAGCCATCCACGTCCGTGAGCGGGACACTGAGGGTGCCTGAACGCGCCAACGGGCTCGGGGATTGTCTTCCCCGAGCCCGTTGCTCAGCGTAAGCCGCTCGCGTAACCGTAGTGCGGCGGGCCGCGCGGATCAGCGCTCCCGGTAGACGATTCGCCCCTTGTTCAGATCGTACGGGGTCAACTCGACCGTCACTTTGTCACCGGTGAGGATGCGGATGTAGTGCTTGCGCATCTTGCCGGAGATATGGGCCGTGACGACGTGTCCGTTCTCCAGTTCAACGCGAAACATTGTATTGGGCAGGGTGTCGACAATCACGCCCTGCATCCGGATGGAGTCTTCCTTCGCCATGCGCCTCTCGATTCCTGGTCGCTGTCGGTCCGTCCCGCGGGCCCAGCAACCCATGGGCCTCTAAACGCGCGAACTATACCGGCGCAAGGCGGCTGCGGCAAGCTCTGGATTCGCCTTGCGGCGTGGCGTCGTTACTCGACGGGCCGCCAGCCCTGTGGAGTGAAGACTTCATGGGGGCGGAATTCGGCCTTGTACGCCATGACCGGCGCATCGTGGATCCAGTAGCCGAGATACAAATAGGGCGCGCTCAGGCGGGCCGCCTCCGCGCGCTGCAGCAGGATGGCCAGGTTGCCGAGGCCGCGGTGGGCCAGGTCCGGATCGAAAAAGGTATACACCGCGGAAAAGGCGCTGGGGAGGATGTCCGTGACGGCGACCGCCAGCAACCGGGCGTCATCCGGGGTGCGGAGTTCGTAGAAGACCGTCGGGCACCAAGAGGCGGTCAAAAACCCCTGGGCCTCCGCCCAGTCGGGCTCGCCCATGCTGCTGTCCGGATGGCGGTGGCGCAGGTAGCGCCGGTAGAGGGCCAGATGTTCGTCCTTGATCCGGGGAGGCGCGCGGTGGACGCGAAGGTCGGCGTTATCCCGCAGGCAACGCCGGTGACGGCGGCGGGCCCGAAAATGGCGCGTGGGGATACGCAGCGACTGACAGGCCGAGCAAGTCGGGCAGGCTGGACGGTAGACATACGGCCCGCTCCGCCGGAACCCCTGCTCCAGCAGGCGTTGGTAGGCGTGGCCGTCGAGCGGGGTAGTCGGCGAGAGGAACTCGAGCCGTGCGGTGCGCGTCGGCACGTAGGCGCACTCATGGGGATCCGTGCGTAGCAAGATGGATCGGCCGGCGCTGGCGGTCTCATGAGTCATGGCGGATCCTCCCTGTGCCAGCGGGCCCAGGCCGCGTGTTCCGCGGCGGGATTCAGGTCGCTGTCGAACCGCCAGGGTGCCGGCTGATGCGGTTGCAGCATAGCCGACCCCAGCCGCTGGAGATACTCGCGGCGTGGAACCTCCCGGATGCCCAGGCGCTCCAGGTGTGGGTTGCTCATCTGGCAGTCGAAGAGCTGGAACCCCCAGCGCCAGAGCTGGGCGGTCAGGTAGGCGAGGCCGATCTTGGACGCTTCGGGCCGGCGGCTGAACATCGACTCCCCAAAGAATGCGCCGTGGAGCGCGACTCCGTAGACACCGCCGACGAGTTCATCCTCGAGCCAGACTTCTACAGAGTGGGCGCGGTTGAGGTAGTGGAGTTCAATGTAGGCGGCGATCATCTCCCGTGTAATCCAGGTCCCGTCCTGATCCGGTCGTGGGCTTGCGCAACCGGCGATGACGGCTTCGAACGCCTCGTCAAGGGTGACACGGAGCCGGGTTTGGTTGAGCCGTCGGCGAAAGCTGCGGCTGACGTGGAAATCCCCCGGCAGGAAGATGCCCCGGGGGTCCGGGCTCCACCAGAGGATCGGCTGGCCCTCCCCGTACCAGGGGAAGATCCCCTGACGATAAGCAGCGGTAAGCCGCTCCGGGGTGAGATCGCCTCCGACGGCGAGAAGGCCGTTCGGCTCCTCCATGGCCTCATCGACCGCCGGGAAGGGTTCATCCGGTAAGTTTTCGTTGAGCCAACGTAGCCGCCGCATGGGCGCACCGACCTCCGGCGCCGGACGAGTGCTGATCCCCATGATAGCGCCGTGCGCCGCGGCCAGGGAATTGAACTGTGTCCGCGTGCAACGAGAGGGTCCGCGCTTGCTGCGCCTCGGACCGTCGCTGACAATAGAGGATTGACCCTGGAAGAGAGGCGATAAGCCTGTGGCGGAGCGTGACGAATCCACTGCCGAGGAGCCGCTCCTTGGCCATCAGCTCCGGCGCCGCCTGCGTGAGGCCGCGATGGTTCTGCTCGCCGGCGTGGCGGCCTTCATGCTGCTTGCCCTGTGGAGCTATCAGCCCCAGGATCCGGGTTGGAGCAGCGTCCGGCCGAGCGCGCAGATCGGTAACCTGGGCGGTATTGCCGGCGCCTGGTTTGCGGACATCGCGCTTCTGCTTTTCGGCTATCTCGCGTACCTGGTGCCCCTGTTCATGGGCTGGAGCGCCTATCGGGTTTTCCAGTTACTCGACGCGCCCCGTTTTGACGGCCTGGCCCTTGCCGTCCGGACCGTGGGGTTGGTCCTGGCGCTTTTCTCCGGGGCGGCGCTGTCGACCCTCCACCTCGAGGCCGGGCAGCTGCCGCTGGGTGCCGGAGGGCTGCTCGGGGACTTGAGCGCGGACTGGATCGAGGGATGGCTCGGTTTCACCGGCGCCTCGCTCATGGCTGCGGTGGTCTTTCTGGCCGCTCTGACGCTGGCCACCGGCCTCTCCTGGCTGGCCGTCAGCGAGTGGGTCGGTCGCGGCACGATGGCGTTGCTGAGCCGGGCGTTTGCGGCTTTTACCCGCTTTTCGGGCCGGGTTGTGGCCCGCTTCGGGCGCTGGCGTGAGCGGCGCCGCGAGGCGGCCCAGCAAGCCCGCCAGCGGAGCCATGAGCGCAGCGACGCCGCGCGTCGGCCGCTGCTCAAGGCCCCGCGCAAACCCGCACTGCTTGAGGGCACCTCCACCCCGGCTCCAGCGCAACCCGCGCCCAGCGCTGCATCGCCGGATCCGAGCCCCGATCCGCCTGCGTCCCGGGCCGGGCAGCGGACCAAGCGCCGGCGCCCGCGCGGTCCCGCGGATCCGGCTTCACCTCTGCCGCCGGGCGATCTTCTCGATCCCGCGCCTGCGGGCAAGGGGGGCTACAGCCAGGACGTTCTCGCCACCATGTCCCGGCAGCTCGAAGAGAAGCTGGGAGATTTCGGGGTTCAGGTCCAGGTCGAAGCGGTGCAGCCGGGTCCGGTCATTACCCGCTTTGAGCTTCTTCCCGCCGCTGGCGTCAAGGTGAGCCAGATCTCCAACCTGGCGAAGGATCTGGCCCGGGCACTGTCGGTGATCTCGGTGCGCGTGGTTGAGGTGATACCGGGCAAGTCCACGGTGGGGCTGGAGATCCCCAACGAGCAGCGGGATGTAATCGCGCTGTCCGAGCTGATCGGTTCGCAGGAGTATGCGCGCTCCGATGCGCCGCTGACCGTCGCCCTGGGTAAGGATATCGGCGGCAATCCGGTTGTCGCCGATCTGGCCAAAATGCCCCATCTGTTGGTCGCCGGTACAACCGGGTCAGGCAAATCCGTTGGGATCAACGCCATGATTCTGTCCCTGCTCTACCGCAATGCCCCGGAGCAGACCCGGTTGATCATGGTCGATCCCAAAATGCTGGAGCTGTCGGTCTACGACGGGATCCCGCACCTACTGGCGCCGGTGGTGACCGACATGAACGACGCGGCTAACGCCCTGCGTTGGTGCGTTGCCGAGATGGAGCGCCGGTACCGGCTGATGGCCGCCCTCGGCGTGCGCAATGTGAACGGCTTCAACCGAAAGGTGCGCGAGGCGCGTGAGGCCGGCGAGCCGCTGCGCGATCCCCTGTTCGATGCCGGCGATCCCGCCGAGCAGACACTCGACGATGCGACGCCGCAGGCGCCGGAACTTGAGGAGTTGCCCTTTATCGTGGTGGTCGTGGATGAGTTGGCCGACATGATGATGATCGTCGGCAAGAAGGTGGAGGAACTCATCGCCCGGCTGGCGCAGAAGGCGCGCGCTGCCGGCATCCATCTGATCCTGGCGACGCAGCGGCCCTCCGTTGATGTGATTACCGGCCTGATCAAGGCCAACATCCCGACACGCATCGCCTTTCAGGTCTCCTCGAAGGTGGATTCACGGACCATCCTCGATCAGCAGGGTGCCGAGGCTCTGCTTGGCCACGGCGACATGCTCTACGTCCCGCCCGGCAGCGGCGTGCCGCAGCGTGTGCACGGCGCCTTTGTCTCCGATGCCGAAGTCCACCGGGTGGTGGAGCACCTCAAGGCAGTCGGTGAGCCGGAGTATGTGGACGAGATCCTCAGCGATACGTCCGAGACTGCACCGCTTCCCGGAATCCCCGGCGAGGGGGGCGGCTCAGGTGGTGGCGGCGAGAGCGATCCGCTCTACGATGACGCTGTGCGGATCGTCACGGAGACGCGCCGGGCCTCCATCTCCGGGGTGCAGCGCCGTCTGAAGATCGGTTATAACCGCGCGGCGCGGCTGGTTGAGGAGATGGAAGCGGCCGGGGTCGTCGGTCCGCTGCAGTCGAACGGCGGACGAGAGGTTCTCGCCCCGCCGCCGCCCGATGCATCGTGATGCCTCGGTTGGGGGGGCGGCGCCCCGCGCGAACGGTCTAAGCGGCGCCGGCCCCAGCGCCTTGCGCGTCGTGTCGCTGGACGCGGCCGCCCCCTGCGGCCTTGGCTTCATACATGCGCTGATCGGCCACTTGCAGCATCTCCTCGACGGAGCCGGCGGAAGCCGGCTCAAAGAGTTCAGCGACCCCTGCGCTGGCTGTCAGGGCCCCGCCGTCCGGGCGACGACCCAGACCGCTGGCCAACAGGCGGCTCAGCGCCTTCTCGGCGCCGGCAGCGGGCGTCCCGGGAAAGAGGATCAGGAACTCCTCACCACCCCAGCGCAGGAGCTGATCCGAGCTGCGCAGGCTGCGTCGGATGCCGCTTGCGGCCTGGTAGAGCACTGCATCGCCGATATCGTGACCGTAGACGTCGTTGACCGCCTTGAAGCGGTCCAGGTCGATGAAGGCGATGGTCAGGTCGGTCTTTTGGCGCCGGGCGACGGCAGCCTGGATCTTGAGAAGCTCTTCGCCGTGAGCGCGGTTGATGCAGCCGGTGAGTGGATCCCGGGAAGAGCGCTCGACAAGCTGGGACATGAAGTGGAGCTGGCTCATGCTCGCCGAGGTGGCGACCAGCGTGATCAGGCCCAGCAGCCACAGAGAGCTAAAGTGCGCGCTCCACTCCATAGTCTGGACGTCGAAGTAGGCGAGTACGCCCTTGGCCGCCAGCAGGGGTGCGGAATAGACGGCCGCCTCCAGCGCCGTGAGCGGGAAGACGCTGAGCCCGGCCATCATGACGAAGGGCAGGAAGGCGTAACCGGCCGCCACCGCCTGGGCGGCGCCATCCATCTCCTGTCCGGCGAGCAGCGTGTGGGTGAAGACGTAGAAGACCGTGGGGATCGCGAAGAGCATCCCGAGCGCGATCCACGCGCGGCCGATATCGTTGCCGGTGCGCAGGTTCAGTGCCAGGGCGAGGAAGGCAAGGCTGGTTAAGAGTCGCGCTCCGGCGAGCAGCTCCGTGATTGCCCGCGGAAAGACGAGCCAGTCCACCGCGATCCAGAAGGGCGTCAGGACCGCGAAGAGCAGGGCGATGAGCCGGACGCGGCCGATTATCCCGCGCGCCCGCTGGTGCTCCAGAAGGGTGTCGTGGCTGCTGGGCTCGAGCAAGCGTGCCCAGTCGTCGCGGGGTATTTCGCCGAGCACCGTACGCAAACGGGCGCGCAGGAGGGTGGTGAAATCGGCAGAGGCGATCTTCAAGCGGTCCCTCCGTCCCGGGGGTCGAAATCCCATGCAGGATATCATACCTTTTCTTATTTAAATCGAGCGTATCCGGCTGCAGATGACGGCCGAACGGGTTCGGCGGTATCCTGCTCAATCCCGCGTCGCCGCGGATTGGATTCATGCCGGGAGGTACCCCTGATGTTGCGCAATGCGCTCGCTGCAGCGGCGCTGATCGCTGTTCTGATTCCTTGCTCAGCCGCACAGGCGGGGCAGTTGGCCGCTCTGGAGGCTTACTACACGGATGTGGAGACGGTCCAGGGCACGTTCCGTCAGTACACGCTAGATGACCGCGGCCAGGTGGTTGAGGAGTCGGAGGGCGATTTTGCCATCCTTCGGCCGGATCGCTTTCACTGGTCGTACGCCGGTCCCTTTGCTCAGGAGATTGTCGCCGACGGGGAGCGGCTGTGGGTTCACGATGTGGAGCTGGATCAAGTCACCGTGCGGCCGCAGCGCGAGGTGCTGGGCTCGGCTCCGGCACAGCTACTGGCCGGCGACTTCGACGCCCTCGCGGAAGCCTTTGAACTGGAGGAGACCGACGATTACGTGCGCCTTACGCCGAAGGGGGGTGGTGAGACCTTCGACGAGGCGCGGCTCGGCCTCGAGGAGGGCCGGCCGTCGGCGCTTGAGGTCGACGACGCCCTCGGTCAGGTGACCCGGGTGGAGCTGAGCGACGTCCGGATCAACGAAGCGGTGGACGAGGAACGCTTCCGTTTTGAAGTCCCGGACGGGGTCGATGTCTACGAGGCGGAGGCCGACGAGGCACTGCGGTGAGCATTGATCGTGGCATTCCGCTCGCTGAGCGGATGCGCCCGCGCAGCATCGACGAACTGGCGGGGCAGGGGCATCTGCTCGGTACCGGCCGCGCCCTGGCCGAGAGCGTGCGGGCCGGGCGCCCGCACTCCATGATCCTCTGGGGGCCGCCGGGTAGTGGCAAGACCACCCTGGCGCGCTTGGTCGCTGATCACGCCGAGGCACGCTTTCTGACCCTCTCGGCGGTGACCTCCGGAGTCAAGGAGATCCGCGCGGCCATGGCCGAGGCCGAGCAGGTGCGAGCAGCCGATGGGCGTACAGTGCTCTTTGTCGATGAGGTCCACCGTTTCAATAAAGCGCAGCAGGATGCCTTTTTGCCGTACGTGGAAGACGGGACCGTCATCTTCGTGGGAGCGACCACGGAGAACCCCTCGTTCGAGCTCAACAAGGCACTCCTTTCACGGGCGCGGGTCTACATGCTCCGGGCCCTGGACGACGCCGCGCTGGACGCGCTGCTCGAGCGGGCCCTGCAGGATCCGGAGCGAGGGCTCGGCGGCCGCCGGCTGGAAGTCACGGTGAGCGGGCGCAGCCTCCTGCTGCGTGCTGCTGACGGTGATGCCCGCCGCCTGCTGGCCGCTCTGGAGATTGCCGCCGATCTCGCCGTCGAGGGGGTGCTCAACGAAAGCGTGGTCGGCGAGGCCGTGGCAGGAGGCAGCACGCGGCGGTTCGACAAAGGGGGCGATGACTTCTACGACCAGATCTCGGCGCTGCACAAGTCGATACGGGGGTCTGATCCCGATGGTGCGCTTTACTGGCTCGCGCGCATGCTGGATGGCGGTTGCGATCCACTCTACCTCGGGCGCCGGCTGATCCGGGTTGCCTCGGAGGATATCGGCAATGCCGATCCGCGGGCACTACAGATCGCGCTCGACGGCGTGGCGGCCTATGAACGCCTCGGTTCGCCGGAGGGGGAACTCGCGCTCGCCCAGGTGGTGGCCTATCAGGCCTCTGTCCCGAAGAGCAACCGGGTCTACACTGCCTGGCAGGCGGCGGAGAACGACTGCCGGAGTCACGGTTCGCTCGAGGTGCCGATGCATCTGCGCAACGCCCCGACCGGCGTGATGAAGAGCCAGGGCTTTGGCGCCGGGTACCGCTACGCCCACGATGAGCCGGAGGCCTACGCCGCCGGTGTCCAGTATCTACCCGATGCACTGGCCGGCCGGCGCTACTACGAACCCAGCGACCGCGGCCTTGAGGAGCGGATCCGGCAGCGATTCCTGCGCCTGCGCGCCCGCGACGAGTAGCGTAACCGACCGCTCGGTTCGTAGAATGCGCCCTGCCCTCAACCCCTGCCCCATGAAGGAGGTCCCTGCAGCATGCTCGATCCCAAGGTCCTGCGGAATGACCCGGAAGGTGTGGCCGCGAATCTGGCGCGACGCGGATTCAGCTTCGACGCCGCGGCTTATCGCCGCCTCGATGAGCGGCGTCGGTCGCTGCAGCAGGAGACGCAGGAGCTTCAGAACGAGCGCAATCAACGCTCGAAGGCCATCGGGGCGGCCAAGCAGCGCGGTGAGGACATCGAGCCGCTGAAGGCGGAGGTAGGGCGGATCGGCGAGCGCCTGGCCGAGGCGGAGCAGGGACTGGCCGCCGTCCAGGAGGAGCTGGAGGAAATCCATCTCGGGCTGCCCAATCTCCTCGATGAACAGGTCCCCGAGGGTGCGGACGAATCGGCCAACGCCGAACTCCGCCAGTGGGGGGGGATTCCCCCCTTCGACTTCAAGCCGCGGGATCATGTGGAACTCGGTGAGTTCCTTTCGGGCATGGACTTCGAGGCTGCGGCCCGCATTGCCGGCAGTCGGTTCGTGACGCTGAGCGGGGATCTGGCGCGGCTGCACCGCGCGCTTATCCAGTTCATGCTCGATCTTCACACCAGCGAGCACGGTTATCAGGAAGTCTACGTCCCTTACCTGGTCAATGCCTGTTCATTGACCGGGACGGGGCAGTTGCCAAAGTTCGAAGAGGACCTCTTCCGCGTCGAGCACGATCCCACCCTCTACCTGGCGCCGACCGCCGAGGTGCCGGTGACCAACCTGGTGCAGGGGCAGATTATCGAAGACGCGCAGATGCCGTTGCGCTTCGTCTGCCACACACCGTGCTTCCGCTCCGAGGCCGGGAGCTACGGCAAGGACACCCGCGGCATGATTCGTCAGCACCAGTTCGAGAAAGTGGAACTGGTGCAGGTGGTGCGTCCCGACGAGTCGTGGCAGGCACTGGAAGCGCTGACCGGTCATGCAGAAGCCGTACTCCGCCGCCTGGGCCTGCCTTACCGGGTTGTCTCGCTGTGTGGCGGGGATATCGGTTTCTCGGCAGCACGCACCTACGATCTGGAGGTCTGGCTCCCGGCTCAGGAGCGCTATCGGGAGATCTCCTCGTGCTCCAACTTTACCGACTTCCAGGCGCGCCGGCTCCAGGCCCGCTGGCGCAACCCTGAGACCGGCAAGCCGGAGCCGGTGCATACGCTCAACGGTTCCGGTCTCGCCGTCGGGCGCTGCCTGGTGGCCATTCTTGAAAACTACCAGGATGCCGACGGCCGTGTGACCGTGCCGGAGGCGCTGGTCGGGTACATGGGGGGGAAGCGCACCCTCGGTGACTGAGGGTCCCGCCTATCCGGCCATCGCCGCTTCCAGCTCCTGCTGCAACCGTGCCCGCTCATCGGGTGAGCGCGCCTGCAGCGCACGATCGACGACCTCCGGCGTCAAGTGGGGCGCAAAGAGTTCGATGAACTCCAGCATGTACCCGCGCAGGTGGGTCCCGCGTCGGAACCCGATATTGGTCACGCTGGGTTCGAAGAGGTGGCTGGCGTCCAGGGCGATCAGCCCCTGGTCGTGGGTTGCGTCAAAGGACATCCGCGCGATGATCCCCACCCCCAGTCCCAGTCCGACGTAGGTCTTGATGACCTCCGCGTCCGTGGCGGTGAAGACGACCTCCGGCTCCAGTTCGGCAGCTTGAAAGGCCTCGTCGAGTTTGGAGCGTCCGGTAAAGCCGAAGACGTACGTTACCAGCGGGTGGGCCGCCAGGTCGGCGAGGGTGAGCGGGCCCTGCTGTTGAGCCAGCGGGTGGTCCTCGGGGACGACCACGCAGCGGTTCCAGCGGTAGCAGGGCAGCATGACGAGATCGTCAAAAAGCTCGATGGCCTCGGTCGCGATGGCGAAGTCCACCTGGCCGCGGGCGGCCAGCTCGGCGATCTGCATCGGCGTGCCCTGGTGCATGTGCAGGGCTACGTTCGGGAAGCGCTGCCGGAAGTCTTGAACAACCCGCGGCAGGGCGTGCCGGGCCTGGGTCTGGGTTGTGGCGAGCGACAGATGGCCCCGGTTCTCGGCGACGAAGTCGTCCGCGATGGCGCGGATATTCCGTGCCTCTTGCAGTAGTCGGGCCGTCGCTTCGAGGATCTGCTCTCCGGCCGGTGTCACCTGGGTCAGGTGCTTGCCACTGCGCGCGAAGATCTCTACCCCAAGCTCTTCCTCAAGGGCGCGAATCTGCTTGCTCATGCCCGGCTGCGAGGTATAGAGCGCTTCGGCAGCGGCGGAAATATTCAGGCCACGATTGGCAACCTCGTGGATATAGCGCAACTGATTGAGCTTCATCGGGGGTGTGCGTCTCTTGCGGGCTGGACAGGGTGGGGGGCCGATTCGGCCCCCACCGGGTGCCCCGGACTTACTCGTTAGCCAGCCCGAGGAGATGGAGCAGGCTGGTGAAGAGGTTGTAGAGCGCAACGTAGAGGGTGACGGTGGCCATGATGTAGTTGTCCTCGCCGCCGTTCACCATCTCGCTGGTCTGGTAGAGGATCAGCCCGCTCATGAGGATCATGAACATGACGCTGACCGCTAGCGACAGGCCCGGCATCTGCAGGAAGTAGGCGGCGAGCGCGGCCACGAAGCCCACCAGGATGCCCGCGAACAGGAAGCCGCGCATGAAGCTGAAATCGCGGCGGCTGGCCAACGCGTAGGCGGAGAGGCCGATAAAGATCGCAGCGGTACCGCCGAAGGCGGTCATCACCGTTTGTCCGCCGTTGGGCAGCCCCAGGTAGAGATTAATGATCGGGCCCAGCGTGTAGCCCATGAAGCCGGTAAGAGCAAAGACCGAGGCCAGCCCCCAGACACTGTTGCGCAGGTACTGCGTCAGGAAGAGCAGGCCGAAGAAGCCGCCCAGGACGACGAAGATATTGAGCCGCGGGGCGTCGGAGAGTACCGCAAAGCCGGCGGTAGCCGCGCTGAACGCCAGGGTCAGCGACAGCAGGAGATAAGTGTTGCGAATCAGCCGGTTGGTGGCCAGCGCCCGTGCATTCTGGGCAGAACGCTCTTCGCCGGTCAGCACGCGGCTGTCAGTGTAGCGATCGCTCATGGGGTGTCGCCTCCTTAACCAATTGGTTTGCTGTTCCGGTGCCGCTCTCCCGGCGGCAAGCGCCCCCATTATCGACGTTGTCCCCGGTCAACGCTAGATTCTTCCGCCCGGCGCAGGAAATCGCTTGCACGCCGGCGGCAGAATGAATAGATTGGCCGCCGCTGATGCGCGGCCCGGGCTGCTGTCCCGGGGGGTCTCGCCGGGAGGGAAAGCGTTTGAATATCGTCTGTCTGGATCTGGAAGGCGTTCTGGTGCCCGAAATCTGGGTCAACCTCGCCGACATCACCGGCATCGACGCCTTCCGGGCTACCACGCGGGATGTGCCGGATTACAACGAGCTGATGACCATGCGTCTGGCGGATATGGATCGCCACGGCCTCGGTCTGGCCGATATTCAGTCCGTGGTGGCCCGGCTTGAACCGCTTCCCGGTGCGCGTGAGTTCCTCGACGGCCTGCGTGCTGACTATCAGGTGATCATCCTGTCCGACACGTTTTACGAGTTTGCGCGGCCTTTGATGGCGCAGCTCGGCTGGCCGACGCTCTTCTGCCACAGCCTTGAGGTCGCGGATAACGGCCGGATCACCGACTTCCACATCCGGCTTGAGGATCACAAGCGCCAGGCCGTGGAGTCGCTGCGCGGACTCAATTTCCGGACAGCCGCGGCCGGGGATTCCTACAACGACACCCGAATGCTTGCGGCGGCGCACCAGGGGATTTTCTTCTGTCCGCCGCCGGAGATCGCGGAGCAATTCCCGCAGTTTCCGGTGACCAACGACTACAGCGCGTTGCGCCGAGAGCTGGATACGGCTTTCGCGGCCGTTTGACCAGGGCCATCCTGGCTGGGAGGTCCCCATGCGAGTCGGTATCATCGCCGATACCCACGGCTTCCTCGATCCCCGCATCTCCGACCATATCGCCGAGTGCGACGTGGCGGTGCACGCCGGCGATATCGGCGGTGCGGACGTTCTCTGCTCCATGCAGCCGCGGGAAGAGGTGGTCGCGGTTCGCGGCAACGTGGATGGGCCCGATACATGGCCTTCCCACGAGGTGCATATGCTCGAGAATCTGCCGCGTTCCTCGATCCTCGATTTGCCCGGCGGGCAGTTGGCGGTGGTCCACGGCGACGGGTACGAGCCTGTGGCGCGCCGGCATCAACTGCTCCGCGCTGCGTTCCCTCAGGTCCGGGCGATCGTCTTTGGTCACAGCCATGAGCTGGTGATCGACGACGACGACAAGCCGTGGGTGCTCAACCCCGGTGCGGCCGGCCGCGTCCGCGTCAAGGAGGGCCCATCCATGCTGCTGCTCGAGTGCGGGGAGTCGGCCTGGTCGGTGGAGTCGGTGCAGCTGCCACCGCGCAAGTATCGGGCGATCACCAGCAACGACGAGGAGTAACCCCGCCGTTGGCCGGCGTCCCGCAATCGCTACGCGACCTGCGCGTGCGCATCGAGGGCGCCTACGGTCCGCGGCGTGCGGACCTTCGCCGGCGTCTGGCGGGTCTGGAGCGTCGCGCCCGGCAGGGCAAGCCTTTTGATCGCGGACTCGAGCGGTTGCGCCAGCAGGTCGCGGCGGCAGAGCGTCAGGTAGAGGCTCGCCAGGCCGCCCACGTCCAGCTGGCCTACGACCCCGATCTGCCCGTCGTCCAGCGCCGCGAGGAATTGCTCGAGGCGATCCACGACCACCAGGTGGTGGTGGTCTGTGGCGCCACTGGCTCGGGCAAGTCCACCCAGCTCCCGAAGATGTGTCTGGAGCTGGGTCTCGGAGCCCGGGGAGTGATCGGCCATACCCAGCCGCGACGTATTGCGGCCCGCTCACTGGCCGAGCGCCTGGCCGCGGAGACGGACACCCGGGTCGGTGATGCCATCGGCTACAAGGTCCGGTTCACCGACCAGGTCAGCGACGCCACCCGGGTCAAGCTGCTCACCGACGGAATGCTCCTCGCCGAAATCCAGTCGGATCGTCACCTCGATGCCTACGACACGCTGATTATCGACGAGGCCCATGAGCGTAGCCTGAACATCGACTTCATCCTCGGCTACCTCAAGCGCCTGCTGCCGCGCCGTCCGGACCTCAAGGTGATTGTCACCTCGGCCACCATCGACCCGGAGCGCTTTTCGCGCCACTTCGATGGCGCCCCGGTCTACGAGGTCTCCGGGCGCACTTACCCGGTGGAGGTCCGGTATCGGCCCTTCGAGGAACGCGACGGCGTCGATGAGCCTCAAGCGGTCTGCGAGGCTGTCCACGAACTCGCCCGCGAAGGCAGCGGCGATTCCCTGGTCTTTCTCCCCGGCGAGCGCGAGATCCGTGAATGCGCCGAGGCTTTGCGCAAAAACCCGCCGCGCGCAACCGAGATTCTGCCTCTCTATGCCCGCCTCTCGAGCCAGGAGCAGCAGCGCGTGTTTCGGCCGGGCGGTCGGCGCCGGGTCGTGCTCGCCACCAATGTCGCGGAGACGTCGCTGACGGTGCCCGGGATCCGGTACGTGGTCGATACCGGGCGGGCGCGGATCAGCCGCTACAGCCACCGCACCAAAGTCTCCCGCCTGCCGGTGGAGCCGATCGCCCAGGCATCGGCGGATCAGCGCGCCGGTCGCTGCGGGCGCGAGGCGCCGGGGATCTGTATCCGCCTGTACAGCGAAGAGGACTACGAAAGCAGGCCGCGCTTTACGGACCCGGAGATCCTGCGCACCAACCTCGCCGGGGTCATCCTGCAGATGAAGGCGATGGGCCTGGGGGACATTGAGCGTTTCCCCTTCATTGAGCCGCCGGAGCGGCGCTACGTCAACGATGCCCTTCGCCAGCTCTTCGAACTGGGCGCCGTCGATGTTGATCGGGAGCTGACCGCTCTCGGTCGCCGCCTGGCGCGCATCCCGGCGGACCCGCGCATCGGCCGCATGCTTCTGGCGGCACGGGAGTCTGGGGTCGAGCGGGAGGTGCTCATCGTTGCCGCCGCCCTGTCCATCCAGGACCCACGGGAGCGGCCCATGGAGGCCCAGGAGGCCGCCGACCGGGCACACGCCCGCTGGCACGACCCGAAGAGTGACTTCGCGGCGCTGATACGGCTCTGGGAGGACTATCAGCAGCAGCGTCGGCAGCTCTCGCGGCGCAAGTTGACCGACTGGTGCCGGGAGCACTTTCTGGCACCGCAGCGGATGCGTGAGTGGGGGGATGTCCGGCGCCAGCTGGCGCAGATGCTCCAGGAGGCCGAGGCATCCGAGGCCAAGAGCAGCAGCACACCGGTGGCGCCGCGGGAAGGGGGGCAGGAGGGGCTGAGTGACCAGTACGAACCGGTCCACCGTGCGCTTCTCAGTGGACTGCTTAGCCAGGTTGCGCACCACCATGAGGAGCGGACCTATCTCGGCCCGCGCGGAGTGAAGCTGCAGATCTTTCCGGGGTCGGGGCTTGCGCGGCGCAAGGTCAAGTGGGTCATGGCCGCCGAGCTGGTGGAGACGAGCCGCCTCTTCGCGCGCACCGTGGCCGAGGTGGAGCCCGAGTGGATCGAACAGGCCGCTCCCCATCTGGTCTCCCGCAGCTATGGGGAACCGCGCTGGGAGAAGCGGGCGGGTCGGGTGGTGACCGAGGAGCAAGTGACGCTCTACGGCTTGGTCCTGGTCTCCGGACGCAAGGTTGACTACGGCCGCATCGATCCGGCCGAGGCGCGGCGGCTCTTCATCCGGGATGGCCTGGTGGCGGGGGCGATCCGCAGCCATGGTGCGTTCCTGGCCCACAACCAGGCCCTGGTCGACGAGGTGGAGCGGCTTGAGGCGAAGGCGCGCCGCCGGGATGTGCTTGTTGACGAAGAGCAGCTGGTGGCCTTCTACGATCAGCGCCTGCCGCAGAAGGTCCGCGATGCCGCCGGATTCGAGCGCTGGCGGAAGGGGGTCGAGCGCAAGGATCCGTACTGCCTTTACATGACCCGCGAGGCGTTGATGCGCCGGGATCCGGAAGAGATCAGCGCTGAGCAGTATCCGGACCGGATCCAGGTGGCAGGAGTGGAGATCGCCCTGGAGTACCACCTGGAGCCAGGAAGCCAGCGCGACGGCGTGACGGCGGTCGTCCCGGTGGCGGCGCTCAACCAACTCCCCCCGGAGCCGTTCGAGTGGCTCGTTCCGGGGTTGCTGGAGGAGAAAGTCACGGCGCTGATCCGCGGGTTGCCCAAGGCATTGCGCAAGCACTTTGTGCCGGCGCCGGATTTCGCGCGCGCCGTGCTCGAGGCGGTACCGCACCGGGAAGGGGCGCTGACGGATGCGGTGGCGCGCCACCTGCAGCGGATCACCGGCGTGGAGCTGCCCCCGGGGGCGCTGGATGCGGTCGAATTACCGGATCATCTGCGCATGGCCTTCCGGGTTGTTGACCGCGACGGCCAGACGCTTCAGGAGGGGCGGGAGCTGACGGCATTGCAGTCGGGCCTGGCGGCCACCGCCAGTGAGGAGTTTGCTGCCGCCGGCGGCACCGGCCCGGGCGACGACTGGTACCGGGAAGGGATTACGCGCTGGGAGGAGGTCGGTGATTTGCCAGCGTCCGTGACGCTGGAGGAGGCGGGTGTTCGTTTCCACGGCTACCCGGCCCTGCGCGATGCGGGTGAGTCGGTGACGCGGCTTTTGCTCGATGCCCCGGAGGTCGCCGAACGGGAGACCCGCGACGGTGCGCGTCGGCTCTTCATGCTGGCGTTGCCGCAGCAGGTGCGGGCGCTGCGCAAGCTGGATGAGCTCAAGGCTCTGCGCCTGAAGTACCGAGGTCTGGGGAGCGACGATGCCCTGCGCGAGACCCTTCTGCGGGCGACCTTCGACCGGTGCTTCCTCGCCGAGGGGGCGCCGCGGGATGCGGCCACTTTCGAAGAGCGGCTGGCGGCAGGCCGCGGCGAGTTGGTGCCGACCGCGCAGCGCCTGTGTCGCGCGCTGGACGATGTGCTCACCCGTTACCAGGGCATCCGCAAGGCGTTGAAGAGCCTCAACAGCCCGGCGTTGCTCGAGAGCTTGAGGGATATCGATGAGCACCTGAGCAGCCTGGTCTACCCTGGCTTTTTGGAGGGTCTTCCGGCGCACCTGCTCGAGGAAGCGCTGCCGCGGTATCTGCGCGGACTGGAGCGGCGCATCGAAAAGCTTCGGCTCGATCCGAGCAAGGACCGTGCACCTTTACGGGCGATCCGGCCGTGGCATGAAGCCGTTCACCAGCGACGGGCCGCCCGTGCCGAACGCCAGGTCACCGATCCCGCCCTGGAGCAGCTGCGGTGGCTGCTCGAGGAGTACCGGGTGTCGCTCTTCGCCCAGGAGGTCGGGGCGCGTGAGAAGGTCTCTGAGAAGCGCCTGCATGCCCTGTGGCGGGAGGTGGCGTGACACGCCGGACGGTGGTCTTCGCCGGTCCGGCAGACTGGGGGCGCACCGTCGCGGCCCGGCAACTTCCGGCGCACGCCGATGTGCGCTGGATCGGGGAGGGCGCGCCGGCAGGCGTCGTGAGCCACGCCGCTGACGCCTTTCGCCAGGTTCTGGGGGCGACGGTGGATATCGTGGTCCTCGACGCCCACGCCGGCTTCGATCCCGATGCGCTCGGCGCCGCGGCTGGATCGGTCCGCGGCGGCGGGTTGCTGGTTCTCCTGGTCCCGCCGTGGACGGAGTGGTCCGATCATCCGGATCCGGTCCTCAATCGGCTGATCCCCGCGGGCTACCTGCGCCGGGACGCCGCCGGCCGCTTCGTCACCCGCCTGATCGCGCAGCTTGCCGCGACGCCGGATGTGGAACGCATCGCCCCGGACGATGCGCTGCCGGATCTGACCCCGGGCCCGTGGCCCGCTGCGGAGAGGGGGCTGCCCTACGGGTGCTGGAGCGACGATCAGCGCCAGGCGGTGGAGGCAGTGATGCGTGTGGTCACTGGACACCGCCGGCGGCCGGTGGTGCTCCGCGCTGATCGGGGACGCGGCAAATCGGCGGCGCTGGGCATTGCCATTGGCGAGCTGGCGCGCCAAGGCCGGGTACAGCGGGTCTGGGTCACGGCCCCGCGGCTGCAAGCCGCCGAGCCCGTGCTCCGCCACGCCGCGGCACAGGCCCAGGGAGAGGCAGACGGCCGGCGCGCGGTGGTGATCGGGACAGCGCGGGTGGAGTACCGGGAGGCGGAGACCCTCGCTACCACGAAGACGCCGGCGGATCTGGTGGTGATCGACGAGGCCGCCGGCCTGCCGGTGGCGCTGCTCGGTCGCCTGCTGGCCGCGGCCCCGCGGGTCGCCTTTGCGACCACCGTCCACGGCTACGAGGGCAGCGGCCGCGGCTTCGAGCTGCGCTTCCAGCCGATCCTGGAGCGTCGAGCGCCGCAGTGGCGGGCCGTGGCCCTCAAGACCCCGGTCCGCTGGGCATCCGGCGATCCGTTGGAGGCCTGGGTCAGCCGGGCGCTCTGCCTGGATGCTGAGCCGGTCTCGCTGACCGCCTTGCCCGATGTGGCGGCCGTCCGGGTGGCCCGGTACGACCCCGATACACTGCTCACCGACGAGCGGCGGCTGCGGCAGGTCTTCGGGCTGCTCATTGCCGCTCACTACCGCACCCGCCCGCTGGATCTGCGCCAGCTGCTCGACGCCCCGAATGTGGAGCTGTTCCTGGCCGTCGCTGCGCAGGGGGTGGTCGGCGTCGTCCTCGCGGCCCGTGAAGGGGGGCTGGAGCCGGGGCTTGCGCGGGAGGTCTGGGCGGGCCGTCGCCGTCCCCAGGGACACTTGCTGCCGCAGATCCTTGCCACTCACGCCGGTCTGGAGACGGCGCCCACCGGCCGGGCGTTGCGGATCCTGCGCATCGCCGTGCATCCGGAACTGAGGCGCTGCGGGCTGGGCGCCCGGTTGGTCGAGGCCGTTCTCAACGAGGGCAAGCGGCGCGGTTGCGCCCTGGTCGGGACGAGCTTCGGCGCCACCCCGGAGCTGGTGCGGTTCTGGGCCGCTTGCGGCCTGGAGACGGTAGCCATCGGCGCGCGCCGGGATCCGGCCAGCGGCGAGCACTCTGCCGTTATGGCCCAGGGGTTGGATCGCACCGGTGCGGGCTGGGTCCAGGCCGGCGGGGACCGGCTCGGGCAGGCGGCGCCAGCGCTGCTTGGCGAGCCGCTGCGGTGCCTCGAGCCCGAGGTCGCCATGGAGCTCTTCGCCGCTGCCCGGAGCGGAGGCGGGGTCGCGCTGCGCGACTGGCAGCGCCGTGAACTCGCCGGCTTCGCCCACGCCCAGCGCGATTACGCGGTGGCCCTGCCTGCGCTCCAGGTGTTGGCAGGGTTGCTGCTCACCGGCGCAGTTTCTGCGGTGGGGCGCATGCGCGGGTGTGAGCCGGCCCTGATCGGGAAGGTCCTGCAACATCGGGAGTGGGCCGAGACGGCCGAGTGGCTGGGTGTCAGCGGGCGGCGCCAGGCGCTGGCACGGCTGCGTGCGGCCGTCGCCGATCTACTTGAGTGAGCGCTCCAGCTCCGCCATGCGCTGGCGGTGCTCGTAGTCGGCCTGGCGCTGCTGCTCTTCCGGGTCGTCCGGAGAGGGGGGGCACTCCCCGGGGTGGACCAGGGTCAGGCGGCTGACGCACTCCTCGTAGAGTTCCGGGTTCTCGTAGTGGCACTGGCCGCAGTCCGGCATCGTCTGGGTGATCGGCTCGTTGCTTTCGTCGAGCACCATCCGCACCGAGGCGTCGTTCTTGCAGATGTGATCGTGATCCGTGGGCACGACCTTGCCCCCTTCTTCCGGCAGGCGGTTCAGGCAGCGGTCGCAGAGGAGGCGGGTGCGCCGCTCGACCACCTCGCGCATGTGCGGGTGGCGTGGAGCGAGCACGTTGAAGCGCTCCCAGCTCTCCCGGTCGTGCTGCTGCCGAGCCCGCTGCGCGGGCGTCTCGCTGCGCACCGGCACGTGGTAGCGCGGATCGCCCTCCTCAGCGGCGCGGGCGGCCTCGCGGGCCTCCCGGCGGCGGCGCTCCGAGCGGGCTGTGAGCTCGAACTTCTTGATGGCTTCGGCCAGGTGGATGTCCTTGCCCTCCACCACGTAGGGGCGCAGCTCCGAGTCGTGGGTGGCGTAGTAACCCTGTGGCGTCCCGTGCTGGGGCAGCGGCGCCCACAGGATCGGTCGGCCATCGAAGGCGGCCGCGACGTTGCAGGCCCGGTTCAGTGCATTCGGGTTGAGACCGGCGCCCCCGGGGCGGTGGAGGTGCTCGCGGGGCAGGGCGTAGACGATGTAGCGCTGCTTCTCCTGCTCGGATTCGGCGATCAGGTTGGCGTGGTTGCCCTGCTCATCGCGGCGGTCGGCCTGGACGTCCATATCCGGCAGGCACTGGCGGATGCTGTGGACCACCGCCGCCGAGAGCTCCGGATAGGGCCCGCCGCGGGCGGCGATCTCGCGGCGGCGCGCCGCTTCCGCACGCTGCGCCTGGTGGCGCCGCCAGGCCGGTATCAGCTTGCTGAGACTGGCAATGAAGCAGAGCAGGCCGAGAAGCAGGAAGAACGGCGCGAGGGCACTGAGGCTGTCATAGACCGCCTCGGCCAGCTCCGGCGTCGGGCGGCTGATAAAGGCCGGGATCAGGGTGATAAAAAAAAGCGAGAAGGCGCCCCGTTGCCAGTACTTGACCTCACTGGCCACACGGGCTCCGAAGCCCTCCGCCTGGCGCTCCACGGCGGCGGCGATCATCAGGATCAGCCCGGCAATGACCGTTGCCAGGACGCTCACGGTGGTCATGACCATAGGCAGGATGATAGTGGGGGAATGCTGCCGCCGCAACGGCTTGAGTGCGAATGGTTTGGGTGTCTGGCTGGCGATGCATTACCATCCGCGCATTGCCACACGCTGGAGGGATCATGGCTGAAGAGCAAGAGCAGACCGAGTGGCGCCCGGATGCCCATCCGGACCCCACTCAGCTGACGGTCCAGGATGTCGTGGACCGTATGCGCATCGTCCGGGTGCGGTATACCCTGGCCGATACCTCGGCCTATGTGCGGTATCTGCCGCGGTTTAACCCGCAGCCGGAAGATCTCACCGTACACGTGGATCCGTTCGCCGAGCACCACGAAGGGGCCGAGGTCACCGGGGAATTCCGGCTGCCGGAACTGGTCAATGAGCTCATCCACGCCTACATCCGCGTCCACATCTTCGCCAGCCGGGAGCAGCGGAACTACTTCGTCGGCGGTTTCGACGAGGCATTGACCCAGCTCGACTTTGTCGGCGGCGGTTTCGGCTTCAACCGGCTGTGGATCACCGTGGGCACGACGAATATCGGGGTTCCCGTCTGCATCTACCTGGGTCAGCGTACCGCGGTGAATCGCCAGCCCACCGTCTCGCTGGTGGACCACCGGGAGAACGCTCGGGGCGACGTCGTCTATCGGGCTGTCGGTGGTTACGGCGACCACGTCGGCGAAGAGTACTTCTAAGGGCAGCCCGGGGGGACATGACGTGCGCGCACAGAAAGGCCCGCTGAAAGGGTTGAACGTCCCGCTGACCGGCACGGCCGTGCTGATCGTGCTCGGGTTCCTGATCTTCGGTACCTGGGATCCGGAGTACGCCGAGACGGTCTTCGAAGGGGTCAGCGGCTGGGTCCTCGATACCTTCAAGTGGTACTACATCGGGGTCGTCGCCTTCTTCCTGCTATTTGCGCTTTTCCTGATGTTCAGCCGCTTCGGCGACCTCAAGCTCGGTGACGACGACCGGCCGCCGGAGTTCAGCTATTTCGCCTGGTTCTCCATGCTCTTTGGCGCGGGCATGGGCATCGGCCTGCTGTTCTGGAGCATTGCCGAGCCGGTCTGGCACTTCCAGGACAACCCGTTCATCGATGAGGGGCAGACGGCGGACGCGGCCGAGTCGGCCATGCGCCTGACCT
>PUNM01000062.1 GCA_003552625.1 Ectothiorhodospiraceae bacterium | reverse complement strand
GGCTGCGTCTGCACTCGATGGATAGCGGCATGACCGTGGTTCTTCAGAACAGCCTGGACAACCAGGTGATCCAGTTGCTTCGCGATATGGACGTTCAGCTCGAGGGTGTCCGGATGGGATCTCGGCTTGGGTCCACACAGCGAATGGATGAGGTCATGCGCGCCCACCTGGTGGAGACGCTGCGCTAGGCCCGGCATCGCCCAATAAATAATAAATAAAGAAAGACCGGTCCCAACGACCGACTCCGCCCGGCTATGGCAGCTTGTAAATAAGCCGCCGCTGCCCCACGGGGCGCGGCGGTCTGGGTGCCTTTGCTCCGCTATCAGAAACGAACCGGAACCCGAAGCGTGGCCTGAACGTCCGGGGCTTCGTCGGTGACGCCGACGGCCACCGACAGCCCGACGCTGGTCCGGGGGCCGATGCGGTGGGAGGCCCCTAGCATCAGCGACCCGACGTGGATGCGGCTGAACTCATCGTCGAGGCCAGGTTGGCCTCCCGTGACCCGGGTGCGGAAGACGGTGGTGTGGTCGTAGCCGAGGCTGAACGAGGTCCGGTCGTTGAGCGCGATTCCCATCCCGAAGCCGACGCTCACGGCGTCTCCGGGGTCGATATTCCGTCTGTCGGTCTCTCCGTCGCCGAGGTTGATGTCCACGGTGCGCGATATGTTGTGCAGGTACCCCACGCTGCCGTAGAGCACCGCGGGTTCCGATGGATAGACCCAGTTGATGCTCGGCTGAACGCTCCAGAAGCCGCTGCCGGTGGGCTGCTCTGCAAAGATATACGTCCGAAACTCCTCTTCGCCGACTTCTTCGTCCTCGTAAATTACGGGGATGCGCTCGACCTCGAACGGATCGAGCCCGGTTCGGCTCTTGACGCGCAGATTGCCGATGAAGATCGGGCCGTCCCCGCGGCCGCGGCTGATCTGATAGCGCAGAGCGCCCTCGATGTCGCCGAGTCCGTGGCCCGAGGAGTCGGCGATCGCTGCGAAGTCGGCGCCGGCAAGGAGCTCCCGCTCTTTGACGCGCTCCTCGCGCCACAAATAGGGGATGCGGGTTTCCACCTCCAGTCTCGGGGTCACACCGTAGCGAAAGGCGAGGGCGCCGGTGACGGTATCCCGCTGCGTCTGACGCAGGGAGATGAGCCCCACAGCGATGGCTGGCAGGATCGTGAAGCCGTCGATGGAGACGGTCGTCGAGGTGTTCTGGGAGTAGCTGAGAGAGGGTTCCACGGTTAGCGCCCCGCGCGGCGATAGGACCGTGCGCTCCTGAAATCCCCCGGCGGTTTCACGGGGGGGTGGCGGTGCACCCACTGCGCCCTCGGTCTCGGCGCGGGCCGGTTGCGCGCTGCAGGCCAGCACGGCCGCCAGCACGAAAGCTGCGCTGCGGCCGCATTGACGGCATTGGCGCGTGTTGGGGGAAGCAGGGTTCCCGAGCACGACGATCTCCTCCTGAGAGCGGGCCTTTCTGGGAGTAGCAGCCTTCGTGCCACCCCGGCGTGGGCCGCTGCGATAAAGGGGTTACAGGCTCCCGCACCGGATACGGGTCGGTGGGCCTGATTCACTACGTTTACAGTCACCGCCCGCTGCGACTCCGCCCCTGGCCAGATGCCCCGTCCTGCGGGGTGGTGGCGGTGGAAGCTGTGGGTGTATCAGGCTCGATCGCCAGGCGGTCCATCAGCCGATAGAGCGTTACCCGAGATACACCGAGCTGACGCGCCGCCTCGGAGACATTGCCCTGGTAGCTCGCCAGGGCACCAAGGATCGCCGCACGCTCGGCCTGTGCGCGGCTCTCACGAAGGGGCTGGATTCGCCGCCAGCCCGGGTGCCGCGCCTCGAGGCCCAGGTCCTCAGGCGCAAGCAGGCGTCGATCACTCATGGCCACGGCCCGCTGGACTCGGTTCATCAGCTCCCGAACGTTGCCCGGCCAGTGGTGGCGGCGTAGGGCGCCGAGTGCCTGGTGGCTGAAACCGCGTGCGGTGCCCTGATACTCCCGGCGGAACCGGTCGAGGAAGGCCTGGGCCAGTTCCTCAATGTCCTCACCTCGGGCCCGGAGCGGCGGAATGGTCAGGTGCAGCACGTGCAGTCGATAGTAGAGGTCTTCACGGAAGTTCCCAGCGGCAACGGCCGCTTCCAGGTCCACGTGCGTGGCGGCTATGACCCGAATATCCAGTCGCCTCGGTTCCGTGCCGCCGACCCGTGTTAACGCCCGCTCTTCCAGAACCCGCAGCAGGTTCACCTGATGGTCGGTTGGGAGCTCGCCAATCTCATCGAGGAAGATGGTGCCGCCGTCGGCGCGCTCCAGGTAGCCGCTGCGGCGTTGGTGGGCGCCGGTGAACGCGCCGCGCTCGTGACCAAAGAGTTCGGACTGGATCAGATTCGCCGGTATCGCTCCGCAGTTCACGGCGATGAACGGCCCCGTCCGCCGCCGGGAAGCGGCATGCAGGGCTTGTGCAGCCAATTCCTTGCCGGATCCGCTCTCTCCCTGGATGAGAACGGTGGCGTCGAAGCGGCCGAGCCTTTTGATATCCCGCCGCAGGCGCTCGATGTTCGGGCTGCGGCCAAGGATGGTCCCTGTCTCGGACTCGTCCCTCTCGGTGCTGTGGCGGCGCAGCTCAGCGATCCCGGCCGCATGGCCGAGTGTGTGGGCGAGCCGCGCCGGGTCTGCCGGCAGCGTGTGGAAGTCAAAGAAGGCGTCAGCCAGCATGCGCCGTAGGAGGCTTGGCAGCCGCGCTGCGGGCTCTTCGATCAGGGCGACCCAGGGTGTGCTCGGGTGCTGGTCGAGGGCCTGCTGGCAGGTCTCCAGGGTTTGCGGTGATACATGCATCAGTCCCACCGGGGTCGAGCGCTCGCCCAGGGAAGGGGGGATCTGCGCCAGATGGCGGACCTGTGTCAGCGACCAGCCGGGCGGGGCGAGAACAGGCAAGGGCGAGCAAGGTGCGAGCAGCACTGCACAGCGCGCTTCCGGTGCGGATTGGCTGGATACCAGGGGGTGAATGCCCATGCGTTCTCCTCCGTGGAACAGGGTGTGCCAAGACTGCAACACCTATCTGTTAGCACGGGGCGTGCCAGGGTGTTTAACGCCCTGAAAAAGCGCGCTTTTGGGCATTATTCGGGGGTGGCGCGGCGGCCGTTACCAAGAAAACCGACAGCGGCGCGTAAAAAACCCCGGGAGGGCGATGCCGCCCTGCCGGGGTTTTGCCCTCGCTCGCAGGAGGGCTGCTTGACTGACTGGATCTGGTGGAGCCGAGGGGAGTCGAACCCCTGACCTCGACAATGCGAATGTCGCGCTCTCCCAACTGAGCTACGGCCCCATCGAATGCGCAATGATACCACGCGCTCCGCGGACTGCAAACCAGGGTGCGCGGGCGTCGGGTGGCTCAACCGCTCGCACGGGATGCCGATAACCCTGGTAATCTGCCGGGATCGATTCGACCGTAAGCCCTAGAGGAGAGCCGTCCATGGCCAGCGAATCCATCACCCTGCCGCGGCCGGACGACTGGCATCTGCACCTGCGCGACGGTGCCATGCTGCAGGCGGTGGCGCCGCACGCAGCCGCCGTCTTCTCGCGGGCGATCATCATGCCCAACCTCCAGCCGCCGGTGACCACCGCCGAACAGGCCGCCGCGTATCGGCAGCGGATACTCGCCGCCTTGCCGCAGGGGACGACGTTCGAACCGCTGATGACCCTCTACCTGACCGACAATACCCCGCCGGCGGAAATCGAGCGGGCGGCGGCCAGCGGTTTCATTCATGCCGTCAAGCTCTACCCTGCGGGGGCCACGACCCATTCCGATGCCGGCGTCACTGACCTGCTGCTGTGCTACGACACCCTTGCTGCCATGGAAGAGCAGGGAGTACCGCTGCTGATCCACGGTGAGCAGACTGGCCCAGAGGTAGACATTTTCCATCGTGAGGCCGCTTTCATCGATGACGTTCTGCAGCCTTTGCTCGATCGCCACCCGCGCCTGCGGGTGGTCCTGGAGCACGTCACCACCGCCCTCGGCGCGGAGCTGGTGACCGGGGACGACCCGCGCCTCGCCGGGACGTTTACGCCACAGCACTTGCTCTACAACCGGAACGATCTTCTCGTGGGTGGGATCCGGCCGCACTACTACTGCATGCCGATCCTCAAGCGGGAGTCGGATCGTGAAGCGCTGCTCGAGGCCGCCACCTCCGGGCACCCCCGGGTTTTCCTGGGGACCGATTCGGCACCGCACCCCCAGGGGGCGAAGGAGTCGGCCTGCGGCTGTGCGGGCTGCTACACGGCGCCGGTCGCCCTGGGGCTTTACGCGGAGGCATTCGAGGCGGCCGGCGCGCTCGAACACCTGCCCGACTTTGCGAGCCGGAACGGCCCGGCTTTCTACGGGCTTCCGGTCAACCGGGAGATGATCACCCTTGAGCGTGAGTGCGAGCCGGTGCCTGCGCATTACACAGCCGGGGATCAGCCGCTGGTCCCGTTGCGGGCCGGGGAGTCGGTGGCCTGGCGAATCCGGCAACCGCATCCCGCATAGGGTGTGGGGCGGTCGCCAGAACCCTTAAGATGGTGACCGAACGGGCTTAGCCCGGCATCCATATCCGGCAGAGGTAGCCAGACGCTATGAGTGAAGAATCGGTGCAGGAGGTCATCCGTCAGCAGGTGGCCGAGAACCCCATCATCCTCTACATGAAGGGAAGCCCGGACCAGCCCATGTGCGGTTTCTCGCAGCGGGCCGCCCAGGCGCTGGCCGGCTGCGGGCGGGAGTTTGCCTACGTGGACGTGCTCCAGGATGAGCGTATCCGCCAGGGCATCAAGGAGTTCGGGGACTGGCCGACGATCCCTCAGCTCTACATCGACGGCGAGCTGGCCGGTGGTTGCGATATCATCATGGAGATGTTCGAGTCCGGCGAGCTCCAGCAGATGGTGGATAACGCCGGCGCGCAGGCTTCCTAGAGAAGCGGCTCATTCGACGGGGGCGCCGGCCGGTACCCTGGGCTATTCCGTCCAGGGGCCGCGCCGGTGGACCCAGCTTAGGCGTGCTGGTGCGCTGCGTCAGAAGCTCGACGGTCGGCCGACAGCCTCATCCCACCGATTGACGATGGCGCAGAAGAGTTCTGCAGTCTTTTCGGCGTCGTAGATCGCTGAGTGGGCCTCTTTGGTGTCCCAGGACAGACCGGCCGCCTTTACGGCCTTCGCGAGCACGGTCTGGCCGTAGGCCAGGCCGCCCAGCGTCGCCGTGTCGAAACTTGAGAACGGGTGGAAGGGATTGCGCTTGAACTGCGTTCGTTCCACCGCGGCGTTGAGGAAAGCCAAGTCGAAGAAGGCGTTATGGCCGACGAGCACTGCCCGATTGCACCCGGTATCACGCAGTTCCTGACGGACCGGGTTGAAGACCTTGCGCAGTGCCTCGCGCTCGGGGACCGCCATGCGCAGCGGATGGTCCGGGTCGATGCCGTTGAGCTCCAGCGCCTTGGGGTCGAGGCGTGCTCCCTCAAAGGGCTGTACGTGGCAGGTGTGCGTCTCCGCCGGGTACAGGCGGCCGGTCCCCGGCTCGGCGCGAAGGATCACGGCGGCGATCTGCAGTAGTGCGTCGGTCTCCGCTTGAAGCCCCCCGGTCTCCACGTCGACAACGACGGGAAGGAAAGCCCGGAAGCGCGTGCGCAGGGGCGGAATCTCGGTGCTGCGAATCCGGTTGTCGGCCCCCTGCGCAGGGACTGGCTCGGAGTGATTGTGCTCGGACATGGAAACGCCGTCGCTGAGTGGAATCGAGCATCCTACGGAGCGCGCCGATACGGAGCAACAAGCGGCGTCAGCCGCCTTGGGCCGCCCCCTTCGTCCCGGCCTCACTGCCCCAGCCACCACCACCGGCGCTCTCCAGGGTAAAGCGGTCCCCTGGGGCGAGATCGAGCGCTGTCTTGCCGGGTAGGCTCGTCCCGTCGAGCGCGTTGACCCCCGAACTCCCGGGGCTTCCGCCGGACCGTCCCCAGGGGGCGTGCCTCCGTCGCTCGGTGATCAGGGTGCCGGAGGCCGGGGCGAGGGCTTCATACTCGCGTACTACGCCGTCGCCCCCGGGGTGGTGACCGCTGCCGCCTGATCCGCGTCGGATCGCGTAGCGCCGAATGCGCAGCGGGTAGGCCATCTCCAGGGCCTCCACGGGCGTGTTGAGGGTGTTGGTCATGTGGGTGTGGATCGCGCTGCGCCCCGGTCCGCGCGCGGATGCGCCGGCGCCGCCGGCAATGGTCTCGTAGTAGTCCCACGCTTCCCCCGCTGCCGTACCGCCGAGTGCGACGTTGTTCATCGAGCCGTGGCTGGCCGCCGGTATGCGGTCGGGTATGGCTTCGGCGAGGGCTCCGCAGACGGCATCCACGACCCGCGTGCTCGTCTCCACGTTGCCGGCGGCTACCGCTGCCGGACGGCGTGCGTTGAGCAGGCAGCCCGAAGGGGCCTGGATAAGGATGGGGGAAAAGGCGCCGGCGCACGCCGGGGTCTGCGCGGGCATCAGGCAGCGAAAGACGTAATAGACGGCGGCGGCCGTCACCGGGAGAGGGCAGTTGACGTTCCCTGCCGTCTGTTCCGCGGTACCGGCGAAATCCACGCAGACCTGTTCGCCCGATACACGGATCGAGACCTGGATCGGCAGATCGGTACAGCCCTGGCCGTCATCATCGAGAAGGTCGCGGAAGGTATAGTAACCGTCCGGAACTTGGCGCAGGGTCTCCCCGACGAGCCGGGCTGCGTAGGTGTTGATCGCTGCGATGGCTTCGGTGTAGCGGGCAAGGCCGAGGCGTTCCACGAGCTCCCCGAGCCGGCGCACACCGCTGCGCACCGAGCTGAGCTGTGCCGCCAGGTCCGCCTCAGAGCGCCGGGGGTTGCGGGTGGCGCCGGTGATTCCCGCGAGCTCCTCGCTCACGGCCGATCCGGCGTGGTGGATCCGCGTCGGCGGGATGATGACCCCTTCCTCCTCGAGCGTGCGCGACAGGGGCATGGATCCTGGGCTGCTGGCGCCTACGTCCGCATGGTGGGCGCGGCTGGCGGTGAATCCGACCAGGCGCTGCTCATGAAAGAGCGGGGCCACCAGGGTGACGTCCGGCAGGTGGGTGCCGCCGAGGAACGGGTCGTTGAAGGCCACCACGTCCCCAGGGGCCCAGTCGAAACGCCGGACCACCTCTGACATGGCGTACGCCATGCTCCCGAGGTGCACCGGGATATGAGCGGCCTGGGCGACGAGGGCCCCGTCCGCGTCGAAGACCGCGCAGGAGAAGTCGAGCCGGTCGCG
Organism: Ectothiorhodospiraceae bacterium; assembly: GCA_003552625.1. Taxonomy (GTDB): domain Bacteria; phylum Pseudomonadota; class Gammaproteobacteria; order Nitrococcales; family Halorhodospiraceae; genus Halorhodospira. The sequence continues at coordinate 2,672 of PUNM01000062.1, read as the reverse complement.
GATGTTGGGGGAGAACGCGGTGCGGCGGAGCACGGCACCCATCTCTTCGCACACGGCGGAGACGCGGCTGGAGAATACGGCGAGTTCAACGGCATCCATAGCAGCACACTCTTTTCACCCAAGGGCTTGCGCGCCTTGCACCGGGGGGCGCCGGCGGTTAATTTAGGCGTTTTTTCCCGGCTCCGGGAGCCGGATGACGCGGTCGTAGAACGGCAAGAATGGATGCACTGATCCCAACGTACAATCGTTTGCCTGTAGCGTTTACCTGCGGTAGGGGCGCCTGGCTTTTTGATGCGCAGGGCCGAGGTTACCTCGATGGCGTCGCCGGTATCGCCGTGTGCAATCTGGGCCATGCTCATCCGGCTGTGGCCGCCGCAGTGGCCGAACAGGCGCAGACGCTGGTTCATACCTCCAACCTGTTCCGCATCCCGCTGCAGGAGCAGCTGGCCGAGCGGCTTTGTGCGGCCGCTGGCGTGGATTCCGCGTTTTTCTGTAATTCGGGCGCCGAAGCCAATGAGGCGGCGATCAAGCTCGCGCGGCGGGACGGCGCCCGAAAAGGCATGGCAAAACCGAAGATCGTCGTCGCCGAGGGGGGCTTTCACGGCCGCACTCTGGGCGCCCTGGCGGCGACCGGCAATCCGCAGGCGCACGAGGGGTTTGCGCCGTTGCCGGAGGGCTTTTTGCGCGTACCCTACGGGGATGCGGAGGCGATCGCCGCGCTCGATGACCCCGAGATCTGTGCAGTGCTCGTCGAACCGATCCAGGGAGAGTCGGGCGTACGCATCCCCCCCGCAGGATACCTGCAGCAGCTGCGCTCGCTCTGCGACGCCCGTGGTTGGCTCCTGATGCTCGACGAAGTGCAGACCGGGGTTGGGCGCACGGGGCGGTTCCTTGCCGCCGAGCACGAAGGGGTCCGTCCGGACGTCGTGACCCTGGCCAAGGCACTGGGCAATGGCCTGCCGATCGGTGCCTGCCTGGCAACCGCCGCCGCCGCCGAGTGCCTCGGTCCCGGTAGCCACGGGACGACGTACGGGGGCAATCCGCTGGCAGCGCGAGCCGCGCTGGCGGTGCTTGACACCCTGGAGAGCGAGAATCTGCCTGCGATGGCGGCAGGCGCCGGCGAGAGCATCCGTCAGCGCTTGGCCGATGGCCTCGACGGGGTTGCCGGGGTGGTGGATGTCCGCGGCCGCGGACTGATGATCGGGGTCGAGGTAGACCGGGATATCGCCCACCTACCCCGGGCAGCCCTGGACGAAGGCCTGATTCTCAACGTCACGGGCGGGCGGGTCGTACGCCTGGTTCCGCCCCTGACGCTCACCGACGACGACCAGCAGCGTCTTGCCGACGGCGTCGTCGCCCTATTGCGCCGGCACCTGGAGCCGGCGGCAGCCTGATCCCGAACCGACGATGGAGGGCGTCACGATGCGCCACTTCCTCACCCTGCGTGACCTGTCCGCCGAGGAGATCCACCGACTGCTGCGCCGGGCCGCCGAGCTCAAGGCGCTGCACTACGAGGGCGCTTTGCATCAGCCCCTACAGGGCCGTGTACTGGGTATGCTCTTTGAAAAGTCCTCGACGCGTACCCGCGTGGCTTTCGAGGCCGGCATGGCGCAGCTCGGCGGACACGCCATCTTCCTTTCGCCGCGGGATACGCAGCTTGGCCGCGGCGAGCCGGTCGAGGATACGGCACGCGTGCTCTCGAGCATGGTCGATGCGGTGATGATCCGGACCTACGGGCACGATCAGCTTGAGCGCTTCGCGGATCGCTCGTCCGTGCCGGTGATCAACGGGCTCTCGGATCTATGGCACCCGTGCCAAATCCTCGCCGATCTCCAGACCTTTGAGGCTCATCGTGGCTCGATCGTCGATCGCCGCGTGGCCTGGGTCGGCGACGGCAATAATATGTGCAACAGCTGGATTGAGGCTGCAGGGCTGCTCGGCTTCGACTTGCGCCTGGCCATACCGCCGGGGTATCGACCCGATCCCGATGTTATTGCCCTGGGAGGCCACCGTGTTCAGCTCTTTGATGACCCCTATCAGGCCGCCGACGGTGTGGATCTGGTCACTACTGACGTCTGGGCGAGCATGGGCCAGGAGAGCGAGCAGGGGTCCCGCCTCGAGGCGTTCCGCACCTTCTGCGTTACCGAGGGGGTGATGGAGCAGGCAGGGCCGGACGCCCTGTTCATGCATTGCCTGCCGGCTCATCGGGGCGAGGAAGTGGAGGCTTTGGTTCTGGAGGGTGCGCAGAGCCTCGTCTGGGAAGAGGCAGAGAACCGGCTGCACGCGCAGAAGGCGCTGCTTGAGTTTTTGATTCTTGAACACTAACCCCGAACACTGAACGCTTACCCCAGGAGTCCCCCATGTCGGACGTCAAAAAGGTTGTACTCGCCTACTCCGGCGGTCTCGATACCTCCGTGATCCTCAAGTGGCTCGAGGAGACCTACGGCTGCGAGGTGGTGACGTTCACCGCCGACCTCGGCCAGGGCGAGGAGCTCGAGCCCGCCCGGCGCAAGGCGGAGGCGTTCGGGATCCGCGAGATCTACGTCGACGATCTGCGCGAGGAGTTCGCCCGCGATTTCGTCTTCCCGATGTTCCGCGCCAACGCCGTCTACGAGGGCGAGTACCTGCTCGGCACCTCCATTGCCCGGCCGCTGATCGCCAAGCGGCAGGTG
>PUNM01000039.1 GCA_003552625.1 Ectothiorhodospiraceae bacterium | reverse complement strand
GCCGTTGTCTTTTTCTACATGCTGTACTTTACGCTTGGCTGAGGTAGTCGCCATGACCGATCACTACGCCGTTATCGGCAATCCGATCGCCCACAGCAAGTCACCGCGGATTCATGCCCTCTTTGCCGACCAAGTGGGGGCCAACCTCAAGTACGGGCGGCTCTGGGCGCCGGATGACGGTTTCGAACCGGTCGTCGATGCCTTCTTCACCGGGGGCGGCAAGGGCCTGAACGTCACCGTACCCTTTAAGGAGTCAGCATTCCGCTACGCCGACACGCTCAGCCCAAGGGCTCAGGCCGCGGGGGCAGTCAACACCCTGCGCGCGGAGGCGGATGGCTCCCGCCTCGGCGACAACACGGACGGCATCGGCCTCCTCCGCGATTTGCGCAACAATCACGGCATCCCCGTGGGCGGCTGCAACCTGCTGATCCTTGGCGCTGGTGGTGCAGCCCGCGGTATCCTGCCGACCCTCGTCGATGAGCGTCCGGCCCGCGTGGTCATCGCCAACCGGACCGTCTCCCGCGCCGAGGCCATCGCCGAGCCATACCCGCTCTGCAGTGCCCGCTCTTTCGACGCCCTAGCCGGCGAGCGCTTCGACCTGATCATCAATACCACCGCCGCAGGCCTTCAGGGCGAGATGCCGACGCTTCCGCAAGGTCTTCCCGGCCCCGGAGCGGCCGCCTACGACCTGCTCTACGCGGACGGGGGGACCCCGTTCACGGCTTGGGCGCACAGTCAGGGCGTCGCCTACACGGCGGACGGACTCGGCATGCTGGTCGAACAGGCGGCCGAATCGTTCTATCAGTGGCGCGGCGTCTTCCCGGAGACAGGTCCGGTGATCGCCGCCCTGCGAGCCAACCCTGAGGGTCAGTCGTAGCGCGAGCCGATCAGCACTTCGGCCTCGCCGGTCACGACCTCGCGCTTGCGCACGTGGCACGTCGTCTCAAGGGTGACGCGCCGCCGTTCCGGGTCGATCTCCCGGACCGTGGCTACTGCCCGAACCGTGTCGCCGACACGCACCGGGGCACGAAACCGAATATCCTGCCCCAGGTAAATGGCTCCCGGCCCGGGCATTCGGGTACCCAGCACGCACGAGATCAATCCGCCCAGAAACATGCCGTGCGCAATCCGGCCCTTGGCAAAGGTGCTGGAGGCAAACTCTTCGTTGATATGGACCGGGTTGTTATCACCCGAAAGACCGGCGAAAAGAACAAGGTCGGCCTCCGTCACGGTACGTGTGTACGAACCGTACATACCGGGCTCAAGATCTTCGAGGAAGTACCCCTGCAGCTCATGCGTCATTTCGTCACCTTATGATGGCTTCCACCGGAGCACTATACGCCGGCGCCTGATACACCGATCCTGATTGCGTTGTCACCTTGGCATGTTCCGAAGCAAAAAGAACAGGGGCGGCGAGTTCGGTGCTCGAAACCACAGCAAGGGCGCTACAATTGCGCGGATCGCAACCGGATGTCTATACTAACCGCCCGCTTTTGTCGGCGGGTAATCGACACTGGCGGCGTGGCGCCCGCCTAAGGGCCTGCCGCTCCCCCCAAGAACAGACCCCCCGCAGCATCCAGAGGCGACCGTGAAGCAGCAGAACGCATCCGGCCTGTATCGGCCCAGTTTCGAGAAAGATAACTGTGGGTTCGGCCTCATCGCCCACATGGATGGCGCCCCGAGTCACTGGCTCGTCGAGACGGCAGTGGCTGCTCTCGGGCGGCTCACCCACCGCGGAGCCGTAGCAGCGGACGGCAAGACCGGAGACGGCTGCGGACTCCTGCTCACCAAGCCGGACGATTTCCTCCGCGCCGCGGCTGAAGAGGCGGGATTCCCGCTCGGCAACCGTTACGCGGTCGGGAGCCTTTTCCTCAACCCGGAGACGAAACACGCCGAAGCGGCCCGCCAGGCACTCCGGGACGCGCTCGGCAGTCAGGGGCTCACCGTTGCCGGCTTCCGGACCGTACCCACCGATACGTCCGCCCTCGGTGAACAGGCACTGCAGAGTTGCCCGGTAATCGAGCAGGTCTTTGTCCACGCCGACGATGACATGGACGACCTCGACCTGGAGCGCCGGCTGTTCATCGCCCGGCGGCTCACCGAGAAAGCAATTGCGGCCGAGGACGAAGTCTTCTACATCGCCAGCCTTTCCGGACGGGTGCTCTCTTATAAGGGGCTGGTCATGCCCGAGTACCTGCCCACCTTCTACCAGGATCTACAAGACGAGCGGCTGGCTGCCTCCCTTGCCGTCTTCCACCAGCGCTTCTCGACCAACACGCTCCCGCAGTGGCGCCTGGCCCAGCCTTTTCGGTACCTCGCCCACAATGGCGAGATCAACACCATCCAGGGCAACCGAAACTGGGCCAACGCCCGCGCCTTCACCTTCAACACCGACTTGATTCCGGACATGGAGGCGGTCCACCCCCTGGTCAACAGCGAGGGATCCGACTCGTCGAGCCTCGACAACATGCTTGACGTGATGCTTCAGGGCGGTATGGACATCTTCCGGGCCATGCGTCTGCTGATCCCGCCGGCCTGGCAGAACGTTGACTCCATGGACGCTGACCTGCGCGCCTTCTACGAGTACCACTCCATGCACTGCGAGCCGTGGGACGGCCCGGCCGGGATCGTCCTTACCGACGGCCGCCACGCGGCTTGCACGCTGGACCGTAACGGCCTGCGCCCGGCCCGCTGGGTCATGACCCGAGACCGGCACATCACCCTCGCCTCCGAAGTCGGCGTCTGGGATTACGATCCCGCGGATGTCGTGGCCAAGGGCCGGCTCAAGCCCGGCGAGATGCTCGCAGCCGACACCGAGACCGGCCAGCTGCTCACCCCGGAGCAGATCGACGAGCGCCTCAAGCGCCGCAAGCCCTACAAGGTCTGGCTCAGCGAGCATATGCATCCGCTCGAGCCGGCACCCGGCTTCGACGGCAACCGCAGCGAGCTCGACCATCGCCAGCTGCTCAGCCATCAGAAGCTCTTCGGGATCTCCTTCGAGGAGCGGGACCACGTCATCAAGGTCCTAGCCGAGGACGGCCAGGAGGCAGTGGGCTCCATGGGGGATGACACCCCGTTCCCCGTGCTCTCCAAGCGGGTTCGCCCGCTTTTCGACAGCTTCAGGCAGCAATTCGCCCAGGTCACGAACCCGGCGATCGACCCGCTTCGCGAGCGGATCGTCATGTCCCTGGAGACCTGCCTGGGCCGGGAGAAGAACCTCTTCGAGGAGACCGAGGAGCACGCGCGCCGCATCACGCTCGACTCGCCGATACTCTCGGGAGCCAAGTTCCAGGCCCTTAAGCAGCAGAGCGACCCCGACTACGCCCATGCCGTCATCGACCTCAGCTACGATCCGGCGCAGCTCGATCTGCGCGGGGCGATCGAGGCGGTCTGCAGCGAGGCGGAGGCGGCGGTCCGCGCGGGCTCCACACTGATCGTCCTGTCGGACCGCCGTGTGGAGCGGGACCGGCTGACCGTCCACGCTCTACTGGCCACCGGCGCCGTCCACCACCGACTGGTGGCACGCGGCCTGCGCTGTGACACCAACCTCATCGTCGAGACAGGCACCGCCCGCGATCCCCATCACTTCGCTTGCTTGATCGGGTACGGCGCCACCTGCATCTACCCCTACCTCGCCTACGAGGTCGTCGCCGAGATGGCCCGTGGCGGCCGCATCGAGGGCGGGGAGGTGGCCGATCTCTGTCGCAACTACCGCCAGGGGATCAACAAGGGCCTTTACAAAATCCTCTCGAAGATGGGGATCTCCACCATCGCCAGTTACCGCGGTGCGCAGCTATTCGAGACCGTGGGCCTGGCCGACGAGGTGGTCGATCTCTGCTTCACCGGAACGACCAACCGCATCCAGGGCATGGCCTTCGAGGATCTGGAGGCCGATGCGCGGGATCTGGCCCGGCGCGCCCACCGGCCGACGGAGCTCCTCGATCAGGGCGGCCTCTTCAAGTACGTCCACGGCGGCGAGTACCACGCGTACAACCCGAGCGTGGTGGCCAACCTGCAGCAGGCGGTGGAGAACGGCGACTACGACGCCTACCGCAGCTTCGCCGACACGGTGAATGAGCGTCCGCCCACCGTCCTCCGCGACCTGCTCGGCCTGCGCACCCAAGAGAAGCCGCTGGCACTGGATGAAGTGGAATCCATCGACCGGATCCTGCCGCGCTTCGACTCGGCCGGGATGAGTCTCGGGGCCCTCTCGCCGGAAGCGCACGAGGCGCTGGCGATGGCCATGAACCGGCTCGGCGGCCGCTCGAACTCCGGCGAAGGCGGCGAGGATCCGGCACGCTTCGGGACGGACCGCGTCTCCAAGATCAAGCAGATCGCTTCGGGCCGCTTTGGCGTTACGCCCCATTACCTGGTCAACGCCGAAGTCCTGCAGATCAAAGTGGCACAGGGCGCCAAGCCCGGGGAGGGTGGCCAGCTGCCCGGCCACAAGGTCAACGAGATGATCGCCCGGCTCCGTTACTCGAAGCCCGGCGTGGCGCTGATCTCGCCGCCTCCGCACCACGACATCTACTCCATCGAGGATCTGGCGCAGCTGATCTTCGACCTCAAACAGGTCAACCCGCAGGCCCTGGTTTCGGTGAAGCTCGTTGCCGAAGCCGGCGTCGGCACCGTGGCCGCAGGTGTTGCCAAGGCTTACGCCGATCTCATCACCATCGCCGGCTACGACGGTGGTACCGGCGCCAGCCCGTTGACGTCCGTCAAGTACGCCGGCGGCCCGTGGGAACTCGGCCTGACGGAGACACACCAGACCCTGCGCGCCAACGACCTGCGGGACAAGGTACGGCTGCAGGCGGACGGCGGCTTCAAGACCGGCCTCGACGTCATCAAAGGCGCGATCCTCGGCGCCGAGAGCTTTGGATTCGGCACCGCGCCGATGGTCGCCCTCGGCTGCAAGTACCTGCGGATCTGCCACCTGAACAACTGCGCCACCGGTGTGGCTACCCAGGACAACATCCTGCGGCTCAAGCACTTCATCGGGACCGCGGACAAAGTCGCCAATTACTTCCGCTTCGTAGCGCAGGAGACGCGCGAGTGGCTCTCCTGGCTTGGCGTCCGTCGCCTCGAGGACCTGGTCGGGCGCACGGACCTGCTCGAGATTCTGCCCGGGGAGACTCCGCGGCAGGGGCGGCTGGACCTCAACCCCATCCTCTCCGATGGCGGCGTCCCCGAGGAGAAGCCGAAGCTGTGCCTGGAGCCGTCCAACAAGCCCTTCGACAAGGGCGAGCTCGCCGAGCAGATTGTCGAGGACTGCCTGCCGGCGATCGAGTCAGGTTCCGGGGGCGAGTTCCACTACACGGTGCGCAATAACAACCGCTCCATCGGGGCCCGTCTGAGTGGGGAGATCGCCCGGCGCCACGGCAACCAGGGGATGGCGGAACGGCCCATCACTCTCCGGCTCACGGGCACCGCCGGGCAGAGTTTCGGGGTCTGGAACGCCGGGGGCCTGCACATGGTGCTCGAGGGCGACGCGAACGATTACGTGGGCAAGGGAATGGCCGGCGGCAAACTGGTGCTTTATCCGCCCCAGCCGAGCCGCTTCGAGGCGCGCCACACCACGATCATGGGCAACACCTGCCTGTACGGTGCCACCGGCGGCAAGCTGTTTGCCGCCGGCAATGTCGGCGAGCGCTTCGGGGTGCGCAACTCCGGCGCCACCGCGGTAGTCGAGGGGGTCGGTGACCACGGTTGCGAGTACATGACCGGCGGCGTGGTCTGTGTGCTCGGCCCCACAGGCCTCAACTTCGGGGCCGGGATGACCGGCGGGATCGCCTTCGTGCTCGACGAGGCAGGCAGCTTCGCGGACCGCTACAACCACGAGCTGATCGATATCCACCGCCTCCAGAGCGAGAACATGGAGGCGCACCGCAACTATCTGCGGGAGTTGATCCGCGAGTTCGTGGCCGAGACCGGAAGTGTCTGGGGCCGCGCCGTGCTTGACGATTTCCGCGGCTACCTGCCGCGGTTCTGGCTGGTCAAGCCGAAGGCCGCCGACCTGCACACCATCCTCGACACGCTCCGCCAGGCGGCCTGACGGCCGCCGGCGGAGCCGAGAACTGACGGGACCAACAGCCATGTCCAGCAGTGTCTTCCAGTTCCTTGAAATTCCCCGCCGCGATCCCGCCAAGCTCGGGGTCGACGAGCGGATTCGCCGCTTCGCCGAAATCTACGGGCGCTTCGATGAGCAGACTGCGGCCGCGCAAGCTGGCCGCTGCCTCGATTGCGGCAACCCGTACTGCGAGTGGAAATGTCCGGTCCACAACTACATTCCGCACTGGCTCCGGCTCGTCGCCGAGGGCAACCTCTTCGCCGCCGCCGAACTCTCCCACAAGACCAATACGCTGCCCGATGTCTGCGGCCGGGTCTGCCCACAGGACCGCCTCTGTGAAGGCGCCTGCACCCTCAACGACGGCTTTGGCGCGGTAACGATCGGCTCGGTGGAGAAATACATCAGCGACGAGGCGATCAAGCAGGGCTGGCGCCCTGACGTCAGCGACGTCGAGGATACCGGCAAGCGGGTCGCCGTGGTCGGCGCCGGCCCTGCCGGACTCGGCGCGGCCGACGTCCTGGCACGCAACGGCGTGCGCCCCGTTGTCTTCGACCGCTACCCGGAGATCGGCGGCCTGCTGACATTCGGCATCCCGCCGTTCAAGCTCGACAAGGAGATCGTGCGACAGCGACGCGAGATCCTCGAGGGGATCGGCGTGGAGTTCCGCCTTAACACCACGGTGGGCGAGGACCTCACCTTCGAGCAGCTTCTCGACGACTACGACGCGGTCTTCCTCGGCACCGGAACCTACACCTATATGCGGGGCGGCTTCCCGGGAGAGGACCTCTCCGGCGTCCACGAGGCCCTGCCCTACCTGATCTCCAACACCAACCGGGAGATGGGCCTGGAGCGCTCGCGCCGGGACTTCATCGACATGAAGGACAAGCGGGTCGTGGTGCTCGGCGGGGGTGATACCGCCATGGACTGCAACCGCACCGCCATACGGCAGGGGGCACGAAGCGTAACCTGCGCGTACCGCCGGGATGAGTCGAATATGCCCGGTTCGCGCCGTGAGGTGGAGAACGCCAAGGAAGAGGGGGTCGAGTTCCTTTGGAACCGCCAGCCCATCGAGGTCGTTGGTGACGACCACATCGAAGGCGTTAAGGTAGTGCGTACCGAACTTGGCGCGCCGGACGAGCGTGGCCGCCGCCGCCCTGAGCCCGTACCCGGCTCTGAGGAGGTGCTACCGGCGGACGCGTTGATCATCGCCTTCGGCTTCCGGCCCAGCCCGCCCGAGTGGCTGCAGGCCCACGGGGTGGAAGTCGATGAGCGCGACCAAGTACGCATTTGCAAGGACGAGGGCCCCTTCGGGCAGACGACAAACCCGAAGATCTTCGCCGGCGGCGACATGGTCCGTGGCTCCGACCTGGTCGTCACGGCTGTATGGGAGGGCCGCGAAGCGGCCAAGGGCATCCTGGACTATCTACAGGTATAGGAGTGACGCGGTGAGCAGCTCAGAGCTCCAGAACGATCGAATCCTGCGCGCCTTCCAGCGCCAGCCCGTGGACCGTACACCGGTCTGGATGATGCGTCAGGCGGGGCGGTACCTGCCGGAGTACCGCGAGGTACGCGCCCAGGCGGGGAGCTTCATGGGCCTGTGCCGCAACGCGGAACTGGCGGCGCGTGTCACCCTGCAGCCGCTTGAGCGCTACGACCTCGATGCGGCTATTCTCTTCTCGGACATCCTCACCATCCCGGATGCGATGGGCCTCGGGCTGAACTTCGTCGCTGGCGAGGGCCCGGTCTTCGAGCAGCGTATCAAGAGCGCCGCGGACATCGACCGCCTGCCTCAGCCGGCAGCGGACAAGGAACTGCGCTACGTGATGGATGCCGTCCGCGCCTGCCGCCAGGAGCTGGCCGGCCGGACGCCATTGATCGGCTTCACCGGCAGCCCTTGGACGCTCGCCACGTACATGATCGAGGGCGGCTCCAGCAAGACGTTCGCCGCCAGCAAGACGCTGCTCTTCGACCAGCCTGAGGCAGCCCACCGGCTCATGGGCAAGCTCGCCGACACGGTGGCCGAATACCTCACCGGACAGGTGGAAGCCGGGGCCCAGGCCCTGATGGTGTTCGACACCTGGGGTGGAGCCCTCGACCCGGTGCGCTATCGGGAGTTCTCGCTGGCCTACATGCAGCGGATCGTCGAGCAGGTACCCCGCGAGCGTGATGGCCGGCGCATCCCCATCACCCTCTTCACCAAGGGCGGCGGACAGTGGCTTGAATCCATCGCCGACACCGGCTGCGACGGCGTCGGGCTGGACTGGACCACCCCGCTGGACGAGGCACGGCGCCGGGTCGGCGATCGCGTCACCCTGCAGGGGAACCTCGACCCTTGCACACTGCACAGCAACCCCGACGTCATTCGGCGCGAGGTCGCACGCTGTCTGGAGCAGTTCGGCCACGGCCCCGGCCACGTCTTCAACCTGGGCCACGGCATCCAGCCGGAGACTCCGCCGGAGAACGTTGACGCGATGATCCGAGCACTCCACGAGCTCTCACCGGCCTACCATGACGCAGCGACGGCCCAGAGCTCGTCGTAGGCGTCAACTACGGCGAACCCTCTCGGCGGGCGTGATCCCGGTCCGCTTCGCCGAGAGGGGTCGTCTCTATCTCCTTCTTCGCGCCTTCCAGTACTGGGACTTCCCGAAGGGCAAGGTCGAGCCCGGCGAAGAGCCCCTCCAGGCCGCCCGCCGGGAGGTCGAGGAAGAGGCCGGAATCACCGATCTCGCCTTCCGCTGGGGCCAGGACTACTTCGAAACCGGCCCCTACGCGCAGGGCAAGGTCGCCCGCTACTACCTGGCGGAGACCACGACCCGCCGGGTGGTCCTCGGGGTCAACCCGGAGCTTGGCCGCCCCGAACACCACGAGTACCGGTGGGTCACGCCGAGCGAGGCGTACCGGCTCGCCTCCCCCCGGGTGCGCGAGGTGATCGACTGGGCCGAGACGCAAATGGCCGGGGGGCCACCCCCCGAAGACTGCCGGTACGACTAGCCGTTAGCTTCGCCCGAAGCGCCAGCCCACAGCCCCTTCCCAGGCATCGCGAGCGAAATACCCGAGCAGCGCCAGCACGATCACCGCGCCGCCGAGCATCGACGGCACCGGTGGCACCTCCGCGAAGACCAGCCATACCCAGACCGGCCCGAGGGCTGCCTCGAGCAGCAGCACCAGACTGACCTCCGGCGAAGGCAGGTAACGGGTGGATTGGGCGATAAGCACCAGAGCCAGGGGCATCTGCACCAGACCCATGACGCCGAGCACCGCGTAGCTCTCCCAGCCCAGGGCCAACGGCGCCGCCCAGGGCGCGGCACACAGGGCGGCGACGACGCCGCCGGTGGCCACCACCGGCAGGCGGTTGATCTCCGGACGGGCACGCAGCAGCGTGAGGTTGGCGCCCATATTGGCGGCGGCCAGCAGGGCCGCCAGGTCGCCCAGCCGCCCGCCGGGTTCCGCCGGAGCGCTGAAGATCACGGCCATGCCGACGATCACCGCGGCGATGGTCCACCAGGTCCGGCTCTGGATCGGCTCACGCAGGAAGAGCCAGGTGAACACCGCCGAGAAAAGCGGTGCGGTCGCGAAGAGCACCAGCACGTTGGCGGCGTGGGTGTTGAGCACCGCGAAGACAAAGAGGATCGAGTTCAGCCCGAAGAACAGCCCGGAGGCCGCCGCGGCCCAGCCACCCCGGCGCCAGATGCGCAGGGTGTAGCGGCCCTGGGTGGCGAAGAGCAGGGCGCTGACCGCCACCGCCATCAGCAGCCCCCGCCAGAAGACCACATCCCAGCCCCCGGCCCCGGCCAGGCGCACCAGCACCGCATCGAAGCTCAGCGCCGTCACTCCGGCGGCGGCGATCATCAGGCCCTTGGCACGGTCCT
>PUNM01000156.1 GCA_003552625.1 Ectothiorhodospiraceae bacterium | reverse complement strand
TTTGGCTCCCCGGGACGGATTCGAACCGCCGACCCAGTGATTAACAGTCACTTGCTCTACCGCTGAGCTACCGGGGAAGCGCTAACACGCGGGTCGATGCCCACGAACGCTGCGAATTATGACGCTGCGCCGTGGGCTCGTCAACCGCGATTTACTTGGAAAAGGCCTGATCCAGCCGGTCCATGGCGCGCTCCAGATTGTCCATGCTCGTGGCGTAGGAGATCCGCGCATAACCGGGCAGGCCGAAGGCGGAGCCCGGAACCAGCGCAACGCCGGCGTCGTTCAGGAGCTGCTCGGCAAAGGCCACGTCGTCGTTGGTTCCGGCCCGGTTCATCGCCTCCTCCAGATTCGGGAAGCAGTAGAAGGTGCCGTCGCACGGTGTGCAGCTGACGCCGGGCATGGCGTTGAGACGCTCGACGACGAAATCGTGGCGCTCCTTGAACGCCTTGCGCATCGGCTCGATGCAGCCCTGGTCGCCGTTGAGCGCGGCGAGCGCCGCCGCCTGGGCGATGGAGGTCGGGTTCGACGTACTCTGCGACTGGATCTTCTTCATGGCTCCGATCACCGGCGCGGGACCTGCGGCATAACCAATCCGCCAGCCGGTCATCGCGTAGGCCTTGGACACGCCATTGACCACCAGAGTCCGCTCCAGCAACTGCGGCGCCGCCATGGCGATATTGGCGAACGGTTCGTCGCGCCAGAGGATGTGCTCGTAGATGTCGTCGCTGACCACCACCACCTGCGGGTAGCGCTCCAGTACAGCCCCGAGGGCCGCGAGTTCGTCCCGGGTGTAAGCGGTACCGGTCGGGTTGGAGGGGCTGTTAAGGATCACCATCCGGGTACGCCGGGTAAGGGCCTGCTCCAGCTGTTCCGGGGTGATCTTGAAGCGGCTCTCGGCGCCGGCGGCGACGAAGACCGGCTGCGCCCCGAAGACCAGCGCCATATCCGGGTAAGAGACCCAGTACGGTGCGGGGATGACCACCTCGTCGCCCTCGTTGAGCAGTGCGGCCATGGCGTTGAACAGCGACTGCTTCGCGCCGCAGGAGACGAGAATTTGGTTGGCCTCGTAGCTCAGGCCATTGTCCCGCTGAAGCTTGTCGATGACCGCCTGCTTGAGCTCCGCGGTGCCGTCCACGGCGGTGTAGCGGGTCTGCCCGCCTTGAGCGGCAGCCACGGCTGCCTCGATGATGGGGCCCGGGGTGTCGAAATCCGGCTCGCCGGCGCCGAGGCCGATGACGTCGTGACCGGCGGCGCGCAGCTCCGCGGCGCGTGCGGTGACCGCCAGGGTGGGCGAGGGTTTGATGCGCTGAACGCGGTCGGCAAGTTGAAGGTCCATGGTTCGGCTCCGCATTGAAAGTTGGTGTTGGGGGGTATGATAAGGGTTTTGGTGTTCGGTGTTCAGTGGGCAGGGTTCACGACGGGGGGTCGATGACGGAACGTTTCAAGCTCAATGCGCGCTTTCAGCCCGCCGGTGATCAGCCGGCCGCCATCGAGGGGCTGGTGGAGGGCGTCGAGTCGGGGCTCTCCGACCAGACGCTGCTCGGTGTCACCGGCTCGGGGAAAACGTTCACCATCGCCAACGTCATCGAGCGGCTGCAGCGGCCGGCGCTCCTGCTCGCCCCGAATAAGACGCTGGCCGCCCAGCTTTACGGCGAGATGCGCGAGTTTCTGCCCCAGAACCGGGTCGAGTACTTCGTCTCCTACTACGACTACTACCAGCCCGAGGCGTATGTCCCCAGCTCGGATACCTTCATCGAGAAAGATGCGTCGGTGAACGAGCACATCGAGCAGATGCGCCTGTCCGCCACCAAGGCGGTCCTCGAGCACAAGGATACGGTGATCGTTGCCTCCGTCTCGTCGATCTACGGACTGGGTGATCCGCAGGCGTACATGTCCATGCTCCTGCACCTGGTCCGTGGGGAGCAGATCGATCAGCGGGATATCCTTCGGCGACTGGCGGAGCTCCAGTACACACGCAACGATACGGAGCTGACTCGCGGCACCTACCGCGCCCGCGGGGAGGTGATCGACATCTTTCCGGCGGAGTCGCCGGAGGAGGCGGTGCGGGTCCAGCTTTTCGACGACGAGATCGAGGAGATCAGCTGGTTCGACCCGCTGACCGGTGAGGTTCTTCGCCGGGTGCCGCGCGTGACGATCTATCCCAAGACGCACTACGTCACGCCCAAGGAGCAGATCCACCGGGCCGTTGAACAGATCAAGGAGGAGCTGCGCGAGCGGCTGAGCGAGTTGCGCGCTGCCGACAAGCTGGTGGAGGCGCAGCGGCTGGAGGAGCGGACGCGCTTCGACCTGGAAATGATGCTCGAGCTCGGCTATTGCAACGGCATCGAGAATTACTCCCGCTACCTCTCCGGCCGGGCGCCGGGTGAGCCGCCGCCGACGCTCTTCGATTACATACCGCCGGACGCTGTGCTCTTCATCGATGAATCCCACGTAACCGTCCCCCAGATCGGCGGCATGTACAAGGGGGATCGCTCCCGCAAGCAGACCCTGGTGGAGTACGGCTTCCGCCTGCCCTCGGCCCTCGATAACCGGCCGCTGAAGTTCGAGGAGTTCCGCCGCCTGGCGCCGCAGACGGTCTATGTCTCGGCGACGCCGGGGCCCTTCGAGGAGGAGCACGCCGGGCAGGTGGTGGAGCAGGTTGTGCGACCGACCGGGCTGGTTGACCCGGAGGTGGAGATCCGCCCCGCCACCACCCAGGTGGATGACGTCTACGGTGAGATCCGGCACCGGGCCGAGCGCGATGAGCGTGTGCTGGTTACCACGCTGACCAAGCGCATGGCCGAGGATCTGACCGAATACCTGGATGAGAACGGCGTGCGCGTGCGCTATCTCCACTCCGACGTGGATACTGTGGAGCGCACCGAGATCATCCGCGACCTGCGCCTGGGCCACTTCGATGTGCTCGTCGGCATCAACCTGCTCCGCGAAGGCCTCGATATCCCCGAGGTGTCGCTGGTGGCCATCCTCGATGCCGACAAGGAAGGCTTCCTGCGCTCGACCCGCTCACTGATTCAGACCATCGGCCGCGCGGCGCGCAATATCCAGGGGCGGGCGATCCTCTACGCCGATCAGGTGACCGATTCCATGCGTCGGGCCATCGACGAGACTGAACGCAGGCGCGCGAAGCAGATCGCCCACAACGAGGCCCACGGCATCACCCCGCAGGGCATCCGCAAAGAGGTGCCGGACATCATGGAGCGGGGTGGGGTCCCGGCGCCAGGTGTCCCGCAGCGCCTGGGGGGAGTGGCGGAGTCGGCCGGATCGTACGCCTCCCTTTCGGCGACCGAGGCGGTCAAGCGGATTCGCGAGCTGGAGCGACAGATGCAGCAGCACGCGCGGGATCTGGAGTTCGAGCAGGCGGCACGGCTGCGGGATGAGATCCGGCGGATCGAGAGCGAGGTGCTCGGCAGTGGCGAGGCGGTCCGTCGGGCATCCTGAGCGGATCGTTGGCCCCGGGGGTCACCGGCTGGCGCGGCGGTTTTGCATCAGCTCACTGACATTGATCCGCTTGTCCCCGTGGCGGCCGCGCAGCAGCGCCGCCTGATCGTAGTGGTAATAGCGGGCGATGAAGTGTGCCGAGCGCAGGGCCGCGATCTCACTGCGCGAGTTGCTGATATGGCGCACCTTGCCGTCTTCGCCGTAAAAGACCACCTCCCAGCCACTGTCCCGCTCCTCGATGATCAGCCGGAACGTGGTGCGCGGTATCGGTTTTTGCGCTCTGGCGCTCACTCAACCTCCTGCTGCCGGTTTCGGGTGGCTGTCTACTCTATAGCGGCGCGCTGGCGTTGACATCAAGAGTGTGTCTTTGTCTGTAATTGTTCTAAAAAGTCTTCCCTTAGCGGTCGTGAATATGTACCCTTTAGGTACGGATTGCACGAGGACGCCGCACCGATGCTTCGCATCAATCGTGAAACTGACTACGGAGTCGTGATCCTCTCCGCCATGGCGCGGCAACCGGAGGAGCGGGCGAATGCTGCAAAGCTCGCCTCTGCCCACGGGCTGCCCCAGCCCATGGTGAGCAAGGTGATGAAGCAGCTCGTCCACGCTGGACTGCTGCGCTCCTACCGGGGCGCCAAGGGTGGCTATGGCCTGGCACGACCGCCGGAGCAGATCAGCGTGGCAGAAGTCATCGAGGCCCTGGAGGGGCCCATCGCGTTCACCGAGTGCGTGGAAAGCGGTGCTAACTCTTGCGAGCACGTCGAGGACTGCAACGCCAGCGCCACCTGGTCGCGAATCAGCTCCGTGGTCCGCGAGGCGCTCGGCGCAGTCTCCCTGGCGGAGATGGGGGAACCGGCGCGGTCGCCGGTCGGCATTTATCCGCGCCAACAAGTTATTGGGCATTGAGCAGCCGGAGGCTTGGGCGATATGGCCAGCAGCAACGAAACCATCGAGGCGTTCACCAGCCGGGGTTACGAGGCCGGTTTCTACACCGACATCGAGCAGGAGTTCGCTCCGCCGGGCCTGGACGAGGACACCGTCCGCTTCATCTCCCAGAAGAAGGGAGAGCCGGAGTGGATGCTGGAGTGGCGGCTGGAGGCCTACCGCGGCTGGCTGGAGATGACGCCTCCGCAGTGGCAGAACGTTCACTTTCCGCCGATCGACTTTCAGGCGATCTCCTACTACGCCGCCCCGAAGGAGCAGCCGAAGAGCCTCGACGAGGTCGATCCGAAGCTGCTCGAGACCTACCAGAAGCTCGGCATTCCTTTGCACGAGCAGAAGATGCTCGCCGGTGTTGTCGACGACTCCGGACAGGAGCAGGAGCGTCCGAACGTGGCGGTGGATGCGGTCTTCGACTCGGTCTCCGTCGCGACGACGTTCAAGGATGAGCTCGCCAAGCACGGCGTGATCTTCTGCTCGATCTCCGAAGCGCTGCGCGACTATCCGGAGCTGGTGCGCCAGTACATCGGGACCGTCGTGCCGCGCAAGGACAATTTCTTCGCGGCACTGAACTCCGCGGTCTTCTCAGACGGTTCCTTCGTCTACGTGCCCAAGGGCGTCCGGTGCCCGATGGAGCTGTCCACGTACTTCCGGATCAATGCCGGCCATACCGGACAGTTCGAACGCACCCTGATCATCGCCGAGCCGGGCAGCTACGTCTCCTATCTCGAGGGCTGCACTGCACCGCAGCGCGACGAAAACCAGCTCCATGCGGCGGTGGTCGAGCTCTATGCCCATGACGATGCCGAGATCAAGTACTCGACGGTGCAGAACTGGTACCCGGGGGATGAAAACGGCAAGGGCGGTGTCTACAACTTCGTGACCAAGCGTGGCATGTGTGCCGGCAAACGGTCGAAGATCTCGTGGACCCAGGTCGAAACCGGGTCGGCGATTACCTGGAAGTACCCCAGCTGTGTGCTCAAGGGCGACGACTCGATCGGCGAGTTTTATTCGGTGGCGGTGACCCGCGGCATGCAGCAGGCGGATACCGGCACCAAGATGATTCACATGGGCAAGAACACCCGCAGCCACATCGTCTCCAAGGGGATCTCGGCCGATCGGGCGCAGCAGAGCTACCGCGGCCTGGTGAAAGTCCTCCCCACGGCCAGCAATGCGCGCAACTACTCACAGTGCGATTCGATGCTGATGAGTTCGGAGTGTGGTGCGCACACCTTCCCCTACATCGACATCCAGAACCCGTCGGCGCAGCTCGAGCACGAGGCGACGACCTCGAAGATTGGCGATGACCAGATCTTCTACTGCAAGCAGCGCGGGATTTCCGAGGAGGACGCCGTCTCCATGATCGTCAACGGGTTCTGCAAGGAAGTCTTCCAGGAGTTGCCGATGGAGTTCGCGGTCGAGGCCCAGAAACTCCTCGAGGTCACCCTCGAAGACAGCGTCGGCTAACGCATCCAAACCGAATTCCCAGGAGCACACCATGCTGAAGATCGAGAATCTAACGGCGCGCATCGAAGAGACGGAAATCCTCAAAGGCATCAACCTGGAGATGGGGCCCGGCGAGGTCCACGCCATCATGGGGCCGAACGGGTCTGGCAAGAGCACCCTGGCCAAGGTCCTGGCCGGCGATGAGAATTACGAGGTCACCGGCGGCTCCGTGCACTTCGAGGGCGCGGATCTATTCGAGATGGAGCCGGAAGAGCGCGCCCGCGCCGGGGTCTTCATGGGGTTCCAGTATCCGGTGGAGATCCCCGGGGTCAGCAACAGCTACTTCCTCAAGGCCGCCGTCAACGCTGCGCGCGAGGCCCGCGGTGAGCCGGAGATCGATCCGGTCAGCTTCCTCAAGCTGGCCCGGGAGCGGGCCCAGTGGGTGAAGCTCGATGAGTCGCTGCTCAACCGCCCGGTGAACTCCGGCTTCTCCGGCGGCGAGAAAAAGCGCAACGAGATCTTTCACATGGCGATGCTCGAGCCGAAGCTCGGCATCCTGGACGAGACGGACTCCGGGCTGGATATCGACGCCCTGCGGGCGGTGGCTGACGGGGTCAACAGCATGCGCGCGCCGGAGCGCTCGTTCCTGATCATTACGCACTACCAGCGTCTGCTCAACTATATCGAGCCGGATCACGTGCACGTGATGGTCAATGGACGGATCGTGCGCTCGGGCGGCAAGGAGCTGGCCGAGGAGCTCGAGCGTAGCGGTTACGCCTTGTTCGGCGGCGAGGAGGCAGCCTGAGATGGGAGCGGTCGAGGAACTCAAGAGTGTCCCGCGTGCGGTTTTCGATGGCTTGCACGAGCTGGGTCCGGACTGGCTCGCTCAACGACGCCGGGCGGCGATGGCGACGTTCGACGCCCACGGCTTTCCGACCCGGCGCTGGGAGGCCTGGAAGAACATCGACCTTACGCCAGTGTTGCGCAGCGACTTCCGTCCGCCGCAGCAGCCTGGAGAGGTTGGTGACGGCCTCGCGGCGCTCGAGCGGATCCTCCCGCACGGTGAAGCGCCGCGGGTGGTGTTGGTCGATGGTTACCTCGACGAGGGGCGCTCCGACTACGCACAGCTTCCGGCCGGGGTCCGCGTCCGTCCGCTGGGGGAAGCGCTGACTGAGGCGGGGTCCTGGCTCGAGGAGCACCTCGGAGCCCACGCCGACCCGGAGAACAGCCCCTTTATTGCCCTCAACACTGCGCTGATGGGCGACGGCGTGGTCATCGAGGTGGCCCGGGGCCAGCTGGTTGAGACGCCCATACTCATTGCCCATTACTCGACGGCGGCCAACGCCGGCCACGCCACCTACCCGCGGGTCATCGTCCGGGGCGAGGAGGCGAGCGCTGTGCGCGTGGTGGAGTATCACGCGGGTGATGCGGATTCCGCCTACCTGAGCTGCCCGGTGACGGAACTGATCGCCGATAATGGGGCTCAGGTGGATCTGGTCCGCATCAGCGAGGAGGGCGATCGTGGCTGCCAGATCGGCGCGGTAAGCGGTCGGGCGGCGCGGGATGCCCGGGTGGCGGCGCACTCCTTCGTCTGGGGGGGTGATAAGGTCCGGGTTGATGTGGAAGCGAGCGTTGTCGGCGAGAATGCCGAGGGCGATCTCACTGGGGTCCACCTGAGCGACGGGGATCGTTTTGTGGACCACCACACGTGGGTGCACCACGACGCCGAGAACACGCGCAGCCGGCAGGTCTTCAAGGGGGTTCTGGAAGGCCGTTCGGAGACCGTCTTCGACGGCTTGATCAAGGTCCACCCCGGCGCGCAAAAGACGGATGCCGAGCAGGAGAACCGCAACCTGGTCCTCAGCCCGCGAGCCTTGGCACACTCCAATCCGCGCCTGGAGATCTTCGCCGATGATGTCCGCTGTACCCACGGCTCAACGGTGGGGGAGCTGGATGATCAGGCGATCTTCTATATGCAGGCCCGGGGGATCGATCCGGCCGCCGCGCGCGGGTTGCTGACCTACGCGTTCGTCGCCGAGGTGATCGATACGGTACGCTGTGCGCCAGCTGCGGCGTACGAGCGAGCCATGCTGCGTCGCTTTCTGCCGGGGGGTGAGCGCTTGGAGGGCTTCGAGGGATGAGTGCAGTCGAGGGGGCCGTCGATCCGGTGACGCTGGATATTGACCGTATCCGGTCCGACTTCCCGGTGCTGCGTCGTGAGGTCAACGGGCGGCCTCTGGTCTACCTCGATAGCGCGGCCAGTGCCCAGAAGCCGCAGGCTGTCATTGACGCGGAGCTGGGCTGCTACAGCCGCTACTACGCCAACGTTCACCGCGGTGTGCACACCCTCTCGCAGGAGGCGACGACCGCCTTCGAGGGCGCGCGTGACCAGGCGAAGGCTTTCCTCAACGCGCACAGCGAGCGGGAGGTGGTCTTCGTGCGCGGAGTCACCGAGGCGATCAATCTGGTCGCGCACAGCTTCGTGGCGCCGCGTCTGGACCCCGGGGACGAGATTCTCATCACCCATATGGAGCACCACTCGAACATCGTCCCCTGGCAGCTCGTCTGTGAGCGAACCGGGGCGGTGCTGCGGGTGGCGCCCATCACGGATCAGGGCGACGTGGATCTGGATGCCTACCGGGCGCTCATCGGACCGCGAACCCGTTTCGTGAGCATCGTCCACGTCTCCAATGCGCTGGGCACGGTCAACCCGGTGGAAGAGATGGTTGCTGCGGCGCGGGCGGCCGGTGTGCCGGTGCTGCTCGATGGCGCGCAGGCGGCCCCGCACATGGCCGTTGACGTACGGGCTCTGGATGTGGACTTCTACGCGTTCTCCGGTCACAAGGCCTACGGGCCCACTGGCATCGGTGTCCTCTACGGGCGTTACAACCACCTGGCGCAGATGATCCCCTACCAAGGGGGGGGCGACATGATTCGGCGGGTCTCCTTCGAGGGGACGGACTACGCCGACCCGCCGGCGCGCTTCGAGGCGGGCACGCCCAATATCGCCGGCGCCATTGGCCTTGGTGCCGCGTTGGAGTACATCGACGCCGTCGGCCGCGAGGCGATCGCGGCGCGTGAGGAAGCCCTGGTGGCGCGGGCGGCCGAGGCCGTCGCCGGGGTTGATGGTGTCCGCCTGATCGGCGAGCCGCAGCGCCGCGCTGGTGCCGTTTCGTTTCTCATGGACGATGCCCACCCGAACGACGTGGCCATGATGCTCGACGAGCAGGGGATTGCGATCCGCGCCGGCCACCACTGCGCCCAGCCGCTCATGGAACGCTTCGGCGTTCCGGCGACTGCGCGGGCCTCCTTCGGGATCTACAACACCGAGGCTGAGATCGAGGCCCTGGTCACCGGGCTGGAGAAGATCCGCCGACTCTTCGCCTGACCGCGGTCGCCGGTCCCCTTCCCTTAGACGGAGTACAGAATCCGTACTGCGCCCCAGTGCTTGCCATTGACGCGGATGGGGGCGGAGCAGTCGCGGATCAGGTCGAAGCGCCCGCCGCCCATGTCCCGCCGGTAGGTCTGGAGCAGGAACGGTTTTTCGTTCCGGGCGGCCGTCTGCGCGGTGCGGTCGGTCCAGAGCCGCCGCTGCCGGGCGTGGCGCGCATTCCATTCCGGATCGTTCGGTCGTTGCGGGTGAGAGACGTGACGATTGTGCGTCGGGATGTAGCCGCGGTCGTCGATAGCGATGCAGCTCACCACCTGCTCGTGCTCCAGGGGGGGCTCCTGGATCTCGGGTAGCACCTGGTCCGCAAAGGCGATGTATCGCGTGGTGTACTGCTGGGGATCCGTATCGGGCACCGGCTGGTAGTCGCGATCGAAGAGATCCGCCTCGCTGATCGCGCCGCTGCGGATCGCTTCCTGGAAGCGCTGCGCAATCTGCTCGGCAACGCGCATCGCGGTGCGGATGTGTGGCGTATCCTCGGTCTCCACATCCGAGGTATTGGCCAGGTTCATCAGGTCCTCGGTGAAGGAGAGGAAGCGCCCGATTCGATCGCGACCGCGCTCGAGCAGGGCGTGGGATTCCTCGAGCTCCGCCGCGTTGTGATTGAAGCGCTCCACCGTCCGCTCGCTGTGCTGATCGATATCGCGGACGGCCTCGGCGATGCGCGCAGACTCCTGGTCCACCGCGCCCATCGACGATTCCAGCTGCTCGAACAGCGTCTGCATTTGCTCGGTCGCCTTCTCCACCCGGTGAGCCCGGCGGGTGCTCGTGTGGCCGACGGTGATCAGCTGCTGGGTCTGGTCGGTCAGGTCCTGAAGGGTGCGGTCCATGTCCCCGGTTGCCTCGCTGGTCTGGGCAGCCAGGGACTTGACCTGGTCAGCCACCACGGCAAAGCCCTGTCCGGCGTCCCCGGCGCGCGCGGCCTCAATGGAGGCGTTCAGGGCGAGCAGATTGGTCTGCTTGGCGATGGCCCCGATCCCGCGGGCGACCTTGGTGACCCGGTGCATGGCTTCGTTCAGGTGCTCCAGGTCGGTCTCGATATCCTGAACGGAAGTGCTCAGTGTCTGTATCCGCTGCACTGCATCGCGGATCTTGTCCTCCGAGCGCTGCATGTCGGCACGGGCCGCACCGGAGACGTGCTGGGCGTTGCGCGCAGCGGCGTCAACGGTTTTGTTGGCCTCCGACAGACGCTGGCAGGAGTCCCGCAGCTCTTCGAACAATTCGGCTTCGCGCTGCATCTGCCGGGCTGTGTCATCCACATTCCCGGTGACGTCCGAAACCTCCAGCGCCAGTTCACTGGTCTCGTGCGAAACGCCGCGAATGGCATCGGTCAGGGAGCGCTCCAGGTCGGTCTCCTGGGAGTCTTCCTGGGCGTCGGCTGCCGCACGGCGCTTGAGGAAATCGATCAGGGCCATGGGTAGAGCTCCCTGCAACGCGTCACTGGTGGGTGTAGATCAGGCGGAGCCGCCCCCAGGGCTGGCCGGCGGTCTCGACAGGCACAGCGATCTCCCGAACCACCGGCGCCTGGTCGCCACCATGGGGAAGGCGGTAGGCCTGCAGAAGGAAAGGCTCACGGCTGCGAAGCGCCGTCGAAGAGGCCGCGTCGGTGAGCTGCGCGCCCTGATAGGCGTCACGGAGCTCCCGGTCACCCTGCGGCGGAACCGCAGCGGGGCAGTATCCCTGCTGGTCGCTAAGGAGGATCAGCAGGATCCCGCGCTCGCCCTCGGCGACGGGACCCGCCACGGCCTCGAGTTGGCCCGGCTCGGCGGCGGTGCTCTGAAGGCGTTCGCCGAGTTCTCGTGCAGCCTCTTTGAGGCGGTGGATCAACCGGTTCTCGCGGCTATCAACGCCCTCCAGCGCCGTGCGGCGGATCAGCTGATGGGTATGGCGGTTGATCTGGGCAGCGCGCTGATCGGCAGTCTGCAGGGTCTGCGTGGCACTGCGGACCGCCTCGGCGAGCTCTTCCAGCCCCTCCACCGTACGCCGGCAATACTGGTCGATGGCGGACACCGATTCGTTGACGCGCCCCGAATCCGTGTCCACATCGCTCATGGCGCTGCCGACGGTCTCCATGATCTGCTGGATGGCCTGCGTGCCTTCGCGCACGGCCTCGGCCTGCAGCGTGCTCTCTCCACCCTTGCGGACGAGCCTTTCGATGATCTCGGTCAGTTCATCGAGGATCGTATGGATGTCGCCGGTAGCGTCTGCCGTCTGCTTGGCCAATGCCTTGACATGCTCGGCAACCACTGCGAACCCGCGCCCCACTTCTCCGGCCCGGTTCGCCTCGATGGTGGCGTTGAGCGCGAGCAGATTGGTCTGCTTGGCGATGGTGGCGATCTCGCTGGAGACCCGGGAAACCCCCTGGAGCGCCTCGTTCAGGGAGCCGAGCTGCCGCTCCACGGTGGTGACCGACTCGGCCAACTCGCGGATCTCCTGGAGCGCGCGCTCGATTTGTGCCCGCGAGTGCTCGACGTGCTGCCCGGCGTCGGTGGCCACCTGGTGGGCCCGCTTGACGGCCCGGTCGACCACTTCGTTGCTCTGCGCCATCTGCCGAGCCGTCTGGCGCAATTCCCCAAAGGAATTGTTCTGGCGCTGAAAGGCAGCGGCCAGCTGGTCGAGGATCTCCGTGATCTCGACCGCTTCGACGCCGATCGCCGAACTACGCTCAGCCACCAGCTCTGCCACGTCGCGGCGTGAGCGTGTGGCGGTTGACGGGGAGGCGGTCGGGATATCGCTTGGGCGCGTCGCCATGGCATCGGTCCTGATGTTGGATGGGGCGTGCCGGCGTCGATCGGCCGGGGCACTGCGGTGTGCAGCGCTTCCTTATATCGTGCAGGCGGATGATGCGTAAAGAAACACGGCCGGTCTACCCTCGTGCTTTGGTATCCTAAAACGGGCACCCCAGTGGGGTTGATTGGCAAGAGCGGCGCGGAGCATGTGGTTAAGACAGACGCAGTGGATGCTGGTTGGGCTTGCCGGCCTGGGATTGGCCAGTTGCTACGTTCCCCCCGATGATGGTCGGGCAACGGGGCCGCAGTCCCCGTCCGAGGAGGAGGCCGCGGCCGATGAGCAGGGTGCTTCGCCGGACAATCGCTGGTGGGATGGTTCGGATGAGGAGCGCGCGCCGACCGAAGAGCCGGGCGCGCGCCGGGGGGAGAGTGCTGCCGGGCTCGCGCACCAGGCCCGAGAGGCCTACGACGGGCGAGACTACAGCACGGCCGTGGACTACCTCGAGCAGGCCCTGCAGATGGAGCCGGAAGAGGCGGTTCTCTGGCAGAACCTGGCGGCGGTTCGGCTGCAGCAGGGCCGTAACCAGCGTGCCGAGGAACTGGCTTTGCGCGCGGTGAATCTCGGCGAGAACGATCTTGAAGTCGTCCGTGAGGCGTGGTGGCTGGTGGCTGCAGCGCGCATGGAACGCGGCGACCGGCGGGGAGCTCGGGAAGCTGCCGAGACGGCGCGCCGCTTCGGCGAGACGGGGGAGGGCGCCGGCGGTGGCAGAATGCCCTGAATCGGAGCGCTTTGCCTCCCGGGTCGAGGCAGAGCTTGATCACGGCGGTGCGGTGAGCCGCACCGTGCCGGACTTCGCTCCGCGCGCTGGGCAGCAGGAACTGGGCGGGGCGGTAGCCTCCACCCTTGCGAGGGGCGGGATCCTGGTCGCCGAGGCCGGGACGGGGATCGGCAAGACGTGCGCCTATCTGGTGCCGGCGCTGCTCGATGGTCGCCGCGTCATCGTCTCGACGGGTACGCGAACGCTGCAGGACCAGCTCTTCCACCGGGATCTGCCACGGCTGCGCGGTGCCCTGCAAGCCGAGACAGCGAGCCCGATGCGCGTGGCGTTGCTCAAAGGCCGGGCTAACTATCTGTGCCGCTTTCGCCTGGAGCAGGCCGTTGAAGAGGGGCGGTTCTCGGACCCCTCCGATGCGGCCCGGATCCGCCGGGCAGCGGAGTGGGCGGAGTCCACGGATAGCGGGGATCTGGCGGAGGCGCCGGCTGGCACCGAGGCCGTGGCCGAGCGGATTACGGCAACGCCGGAGCAGTGCCTCGGGCATCGCTGTCCCGCCTACGATCAATGCTTCTTTTACGAGGCGCGGCGGCAGGCCCACGAAGCCGACGTGCTGGTGGTGAATCACCACCTGCTGCTGGCGGACTGGGCGGTCAAGGGGTCGGGGTACGGGGCGGTGCTGCCGGAGGCCGATGCCCTGATCCTCGACGAAGCGCACCTGCTTCCGGATACCGCCGCGCGCTTCTTCGGCCAGAGCGTCAGCGCCCGGGCCGTGCGCGATCTGCTGCGTGATACCCGTGCGGCGGATCGCCGGGAGTGCGGGGATACGCCGGAGCTGCCAGCCCGGATCGATGCCGTTGAGGACGCAGTCGGACACTTGCGTGACGCTTTCGGTCCCGGTGATCGGCGCGGCGCCTGGCAAGAGCTCGTCGGTGCGGGCGCCGCTTCCGTAGCCGACCAGGCGGCGGAGCTGCGTCGGGCCTTGGAGCGCCTTGAGCAGATGCTCGAGGCGCTCGCCGGCCGCGGTGCCGAGCTGGAGGCGTGCCACCGGCGTAGCGCGGAGTTGGGTGCCGACCTGGAGCGTTTTCTCGATCCGGGGGACAGCGGCGAAGTACAGTGGTACGAGACCCGAGGCAAGGGGCTGAGTCTGCACCTGACGCCCCTGGACGTCGGGAGTGCATTCCGCCAGCGCCTTGAGCGGGAGGCAACGGCGTGGGTTTTCGTCTCCGCCACGCTTGCGGTCGGGGAATCCTTCGCGGCGTTCCGCGGCCGGCTTGGTCTGCCGGCGGAAGGGGTGCGGACCCTGCAGCTGGCCAGTCCCTTCGATTACCCCAACCGGTCACTGCTCTACTGCCCGCGCGGCATGCCCCAGCCGAATATGCGGGGTTACGATCAGGCGGTCATCGCCGAGGCGAAACCACTGATCGAGGCGACCCCGGGTGGGGTGTTCCTGCTCTTCACCAGCCACCGGGCGCTGCGCCTGGCCCGGGAGCAGCTCGAGGACGAACTCGACCGTCCCCTGCTCGTTCAAGGGGATGCGCCTCAGGCGCAGCTACTCGAGCGCTTCGCCCAGGAGGGCAATGCGGTATTGCTCGGCACCTCGAGTTTCTGGCAAGGGGTCGATATCCGCGGGGCGGCCCTGTCCGCGGTGGTCATCGATCGGCTGCCGTTCGGTGCCCCCAATGATCCGGTCACCGCGGCGCGCCATCAGGCCGTGGAGGAGCGCGGCGGCGTCGCATTTCGGGATATCTCTCTGCCCGAGGCGGTCATCGCCCTGAAGCAAGGCGCCGGCCGTTTGATCCGGGACGATGGCGACCGGGGGGTCCTGATGATCGCCGACCCGCGGTTGCTTGGTAAGCCCTACGGACGCCTCTTTCTCGACAGCCTGCCGGCGATGCCTCGGGTACAGAGTCTGGAGGCGGTCACCCGGTTCTGGGAGGTTGAGGCGTGGACCTGATCGAACGAATCGCCGAGCAGCGAATCCAGGAGTCGGTTGAACGCGGCGAGCTCGACGATCTGCCGGGGGCGGGCAAGCCGTTGGAGCTGGAGGACGACTCCATGGTTCCGGAGCACTTGCGTACGGCTTATCGATTGCTCAAGAACGCCAACTGCATCCCGCCGGAGTTGGCGGCGCAGCAGGAGATCCGCAATCTTGAGGACTTGATCGACGCGCTCTATGCGGACGCCTCGCAACAGGCCGTGGCCGAGCGAACGCAGGCCGAACGCCGGCTCGCCGTCCTTCGGGCGCGTCTCGATGGCAGTGGTCGGGGGCCATCGCCGGCCGAGCAGGAGAGCCGCTACCGCGAGCGCCTGCTGCGACGCTTCGAGTGACCGGGGCAAAGCAATAACCACCTTGTGCCCCTTCCCTTCAGCGTCAAAGCGAGTACAATGCCCGGTTTACTCAAGTACGTATCGTGTGCCCCAGCCGGGGCCGGACGACAACGGAAGACAAGTCGCAAGGGCGCATATGGTTACCATTCGACTGGCACGTGCGGGCGCGAAGAAGCGGCCCTTCTACCACATTGTGGTCACGGAGGCGAAAAAGCCCCGCGATGGCGCGTTTATTGAGCGTCTTGGCTACTTCAACCCGGTCGCGGCCGGTCAGGAAGTGCCGCTGAAGCTCGATGTCGAGCGCTCGCGGGAGTGGATTGCCAAGGGCGCGCAGCCGACCGAGCGGGTCGCGCATCTGATCCGCCAGGCCGAGCGTGCGCAGCAGCAGGAAGCAGCGCAGTAACGAGCAGGCTGGCTCGATGACCGACGAGGCCAGGGCGGAGGGTGAGGCAAAGCCCGTCACCGTCGGCCGAGTGGTTGGCCTCTTCGGCGTTCGGGGCTGGCTTCGGGTCTACTCCTATACGGAGCCCCGGGCCAATCTGATCGGCTATACGCACTGGCTCCTGCCAGGCGCCGATGGAGCCTGGCACTCTGTTCGGCTCGAACAGGGGCAAGAGCAGGGCAAGGGGCTGATCGCCAGGATTGCCGGGGTCGAGGACCGGGATCAGGCGCGGCGCTGGCTCGGTGCCGAGATTGCGGTTGACCGCACGCAGTTCCCGGAGCCCGGGCCCGGTGAATACTACTGGGTCGATCTGATCGGGCTACGCGTCTACACGCGTGATGGCGCTGATCTGGGGCAGGTGAGCCACCTCTTCGCCACCGGGGCCAACGATGTTCTGGTCATCGAAGGGGATCGCGAGCGGCTGGTTCCCTTCGTGCTCGACGAAATCGTCGAGCGGGTAGACCTGCAGCAAGGGGTCATTGAGGTTGACTGGGACCCCGACTTCTAAACGGTTCGACGTGGTCACCGTCTTCCCCGGGATGGTGGCCCAGGTGGCGCAATTCGGCGTGGTCGCGCGTGCTGCGGAACGCGGACTGATCGAGGTCGCCACCTGGAATCCGCGGGACTACGCGGAAGACCGCCACGCGACGGTTGACGACCGGCCCTACGGCGGCGGCCCGGGGATGGTCATGAAGGTCGCGCCGCTTCAGGCTGCGATCCGTGCGGCGCGAGCCGCCGATGAGCGGCCGGCGCGAGTGATTCATCTCAGCCCGCAGGGGCGGCGCCTGGATCAGGACGGCGTGGCGCGATTGGCCCGGCATCAGCGGATCATCTTCCTCTGCGGCCGTTACGAGGGGATCGATGAGCGCCTGCTCGATGCCGAGGTGGATGAGGAACTGTCGATCGGCGACTACGTGCTCAGTGGCGGGGAACTCGCTGCCATGGTCGCGATTGATGCCACAGTCCGGCTGGTGCCGGGCGCGCTGGGGCACGAGGGTTCGGCGGCGGAGGACTCCTTCGCTACCGGGTTGCTTGACCATCCCCACTACACGCGCCCAGAGGTGTATGCCGGACAGTCCGTGCCGGAGGTGTTACGCTCCGGCGACCATGGCGCGGTGGCCGAGTGGCGGCTCAAGCAGGCCCTGGGCCGGACGTGGTTACGGCGGCCGGATCTGCTCGCAGACCGGGAGCTCGAGGCGCAGCAGCAGCGGCTGCTGGACGAATTCATAGCCGAGTACCGTGCGGTGGAGCGGTCCGGCTCCGATTACGACGAAACAGGAAACCGAGGGGAATCGTCATGAACGTCATCGACGAACTGGAGCGCGAGCAGATCGAGGCGTGCAAGCATACGGTGCCGGAGTTTGCCCCGGGCGACACGGTGCTGGTTCAGGTTTGGGTCCGCGAGGGTGGCCGCGAGCGCGTGCAGCCCTTCGAGGGGGTGGTGATCGGCAAGCGCAAACGGGGCCTGAACTCCTCATTCACCCTGCGCAAGACCTCGCACGGAGAGGGCGTGGAGCGCGTCTTCCAGACCTACAGCCCGCAGATCGAGAGCATCAAGGTCAAGCGCCGCGGTGACGTGCGCCAAGCCAAGCTCTACCACCTGCGCGAACTCAGCGGGAAGGCGGCCCGGATCAAGGAGAAGATCAACTAAGGGCCTCGATGGCCCGACTCATGCGGCTGGAGGCGGGTTCGTGCGCGGTGTCGCGGAC
This sequence comes from Ectothiorhodospiraceae bacterium, assembly GCA_003552625.1. Lineage (GTDB taxonomy): Bacteria > Pseudomonadota > Gammaproteobacteria > Nitrococcales > Halorhodospiraceae > Halorhodospira. The sequence goes on along the minus strand of PUNM01000156.1, from coordinate 16,757 downwards.
CGCCTCGGCTGCCCGTTCCGGCTGATCCAGGATTCGTTCCCGCGTCTCCTGCGCGAGTTCCCGGGCCTCTGCGCTGTTCTCCGGAGTCCGTCCGGTGGCCCCTGCCGGGTCTGCTGCCGTCAAGTCCAGGCGATCCGCCGAAGCATTACCTTCCAAAGCGCGCTGATCATTCACGGTCTCCGGTGCGCGGTTCTCTTCCAGCCGCTCAGCGCGGCCCACCGACTGGGGGCTGTCCTCCTCGTTGCGAGGGGGTGCAAGGTGCTGCGCCTGGGGGGCGTGGAGCCGTCCCGCCTCTTGGCCCGCTACCGTCGGGTCCAGCTCGCTCATGGCGACCTCCGCTCATTGGATCGCGTGCCGCATACCGGACAGGATAGCAGCTAAAGTCCGCTCGGGGAGAAAAGGCCGGGGTAGCTAAGCCTGGGTGATCGGGCGGCTGCGCTCGCCGCCGTCGTCGTAACGACCCTGGGTCCCGTAGGTGAGCCCGGCAGGCCGCTCGTGTGCGCCGGTGACCAGATCGAGGAGACGGCGGGTGTGTTCGAGGTTGCGGTGGATGAGGCGGCCGTTCGCCTCGTTGCGGGCCTGGATCGCCTGGAGTTCTTCCTCCAGGTCCTGCCAGGCGCGGTCAACGTGTCCCGGCGCGTGACGCAGGAAAGCGCGGACGCCACTCCTGCCGGCCGGATAGCCGGCCTCCTGGAGGGAGCGTCGAAGGTGCTTCTCGGCTTCCTCAAGCGCTGCGACCTGCTCCCCTTTGCGCCGCAGCAGTTCGTCGAGATCGTTCAGCCGACGCTGGGCAAGGCATGTCGCCTCTTCGTCGAGGGTCTCGCGAAGGGTCTCGGCCCGCTGTCGGCAGCGCTCCACACGCCGCTCGACGCCCGCGAGGAACTCCTCCAGCGGTGCGGCAGGCGTCTGTTCGGTTCGGGCCGGTTGCAGCGTCATGGGCTTAGGGCCTTACTCCTCGATCAGCGCCTCGAGTTCGGCAAACTTGCGGGCGATCTTTTCCGCGTCGATGGGGTAGTCGCCGTTGGCGATGCGCTCCTTGATGGCCTCCACACGGTCGTGATCCACCTCCGGCGTACCGTCGATGCGATCCCGCACGGTCTGCAGCCGCTCAGACGTGGCAGCCTCGTCAGCCCCAGCGGTATCCCCCCGTGCCGGCCCGGCCGGTGCGTCTTCGGCGCTGGTCTTCTGCCCCTTGCCCGGCTGTGCCGTGGCAGGTCCGACGGGGCGCGGCCCCCCTTCGATCGGATTGGACATCGGGCTCTCCTCAATCAATTCCTTCGCGGGATGGCGCGCCCCTCCATGGCACTCACCAGTCCCCTACTGTCCAAGATTATCGGCGGCTCGCGCGATGACTTGAGTCTCTCATCGCAAATACTTTGGCCGACCCGCCGCTGAAGGGCAATCCCTGGTCGCCGGTGATTACAGACCGACGCGGACCCGCCCCTCGTCGACGACTTGCGCCTGGATCTCTCGTCCGGAGTCCAGGTTCTCCACGCGTATACGGTCGCCTTCCCGTCCCCGCTCCAGCGCGCGACCCCCACCGGAGATCCGCAGGCTGTTGTTGCCCCCAGCGACGATGTCAACCCGGTCGCCGCGCTGCACAAGCATGGGTGGCTGCACATCGTTGCCGGTCACCGGTTGCCCCTCGCGGAGACCCCGGCGGGCCTCCTGCCCAATGAGTCGCTCCGGATCGCGGTAAAAATCACCGCGGATCCGCCGTGCATCCCGGGGTGCGAGTGTAAGATCGCCGGCGCTGAGACGGTGACCTCGGCGCACGGAACGTTGCGCGACCACCATTTCGGCCCGGGCCTCGACCTCCATTCTTACATAGACGGTCCACGGAGCGTCTCCCGAGCACTCCACGCCCACCGTGCTCGCCCGCTGGGCGCTGCGTCCGTGCGGGACAAAGGCCTGCAACTCACCGTCACACCGGTCCAGGTTCAGCCGACTGTCCACGCCCCGCGCCTCAACCCGCACTTCGTCGAACGCATCTTCCAGCTCAGCGGTGAGGAACGCCTCTGCCGCCTCCCGGATCGTCTCCGGTGACTGCCGCTCCGCCGCGGCGGGCGACGCCGCCGCAAGCGCCAAAAGACCGACGGCCAAGCGCCATGCAGACGACGCCCGCAGGGCCGAGCCCGATCCCCGCGTGGAGCCTGGGGCAGCGTTCCGGCTCATCAATCCTGTTCCGCTTGCGGCTGGACAGCCCGTGTCCTGTGATACGTGCAAAGTGCGTGCCGCAGGGGCTGCTTTCCCTCACCGGGTTCCCGGATTAACATGTCCCCTAATTGGTGGCCCGGGACGCCGAACCCTGAACGTTATAGAAAGCCCTCCGCGTCAACCAAACAGGGAGCTCGCCCAGAGATGGCCGGAATAATGAGTTCCGTCGACCAGCGGACCCAGCTGGCCGGCCACAACCGTATGGAGCTGCTGCTCTTCCGTTTCGAAGGCAAGCAGCGCTACGGCATCAATGTCTTCAAAGTGCGCGAGGTGATCCCGGCGCCGGAACTCAGCCGAGTTCCGCACGCCCACCCGGCCTCCCTGGGGATCGCCTACGTGCGGGGCCAGGCCCTCTCGGTTCTCGATCTCAGCTACGCCACCGCCGGGCAGCCCATCCAGAAGGACGAGGGCAACTACATCATCATCACCGAGTACAACCGGCAGGTGCAGGGCTTTCTGGTCGGCGGGGTGGACCGGATCATCAACATCAATTGGGAAGACGTCCTGCCTCCTCCCAGTGGGGGCAGTGCCGGCAGCTATTTGACGGCCGTGGCCCGCTACGACGGGCAAATGATCCAGATCGTCGATGTGGAGAAGGTCCTGGCGGAGGTGCAGCGCGCCGGAGGAGCGGATCCCCACGTGACGGAGGGCGGAGGCGTCGATGCAGCCTCGGGTTCGGATGCCTTCAAGGTCCTGGTGGTCGATGACTCCGCTGTCGCCCGGGGGCAGATCAAGCGAACGCTGGAGGAGATCGGCGTCCGCGTGGTGACGCGTAACAACGGTCGCGAGGCCTTGGAGCAACTCCGGGCCTGGAAGCGGGAAGACCCCTCGGGGCTGAGCGATCTGCTTATGGTCGTCTCCGACATCGAGATGCCGGCGATGGATGGCTACACCCTGACCCGGTCCATCCGGCAGGATCCGGAACTGGCGGCGACCCACGTGCTGCTGCACTCCTCGCTCAGCGGTGTCTTCAACTCGGAGATGGTCCGCCGTGTCGGGGCTGACGAGTTCCTTGCCAAGTTCCACTCCGGCGAGTTGGCCGACCGCGTTCATAAGCGCCTGGCCGACGTCGGCGCTTGAGCGGAGGGGGCGACCTTGGCGGCTCTTTCCATCGGCGACGACGAGTATCAGGCCTTTGCGCGCTTCCTGGAGCATGCGTGCGGAATCGTCCTCGGCGACAGCAAGCAGTATCTCGTGGCCAGTCGCCTCGCGCCGCTGCTCGAGGCGGAGGGTATCCCCGATCTGAAATCCCTCGTCGAGCGTTTGGAGCGCCGCCCGACGGCGGATCTCAAGGGGCGCGTCATCGAGGCGATGACCACGAACGAGACCCAGTGGTTTAGCGACTCCTTCCCCTTTGATGTGCTCCGGCGCCACCTCCTTCCCGAACTGGAACGGCAACGCGTCTGGCCGGCTCGAATCTGGTCCGCCGCCTGCTCCTCGGGGCAGGAGGTCTACTCCATCAGCATGACGGTGGATGAGTACAATGACCGGGGAGGGCGCATGGAGGCGGAGGTCCTCGGTACGGATATCTCCGCGGCGATGATCGAGCAGGCCAAGCGCGCCCGTTACACCGCCAATGTGGCCCGCCGCGGGCTTTCCGCAGAACGGCAAAAGCGGTTCTTCGATGAGGTGGGAGAGAACACCTGGGAAGTCAAACAGTCGGTGCGCCGCCGTACCAGTTTCCGCACCCACAACCTGCTGGAGAGCTACGCCGGACTGGGCCGGTTTGATATCGTCTTCTGCCGTAATGTCCTGATCTATTTCGGGTACGACTCCCGCCGCGATATCGTCGATCGCATCGCCAGCGTCACCAAGCCCGGTGGGTATCTGATTGTCGGGGCGTCGGAGTCGCTGGCCCGCCACTCCGATAAATTCGAACTCGTGCGCCTGGATGGCGGCGTGATCTACCGGCGCCGCGACTGACCTCCCGTCAGCGGAGCGGTTTTGCCGCAAGCCGGCAACTCCTTGCCGCCGCGTTCCGGTCTGTCCTTTCCTTACTTACTGATCGTGCAACAGGCCGACCCCTGGCATGGTACATGCACCGCATACCCGTGGTCGCACCACGGGAGAGCACCATGCGAATCGGTTTTGATAACGCCTTCGGCCTGCCCGAGCAGGCGATGAACCTGCGCGCGGAGCGCAACGAGATGCTCGCGTCCAACATCGCCAACGCCGACACGCCGCATTACAAGGCGCGGGACATGGACTTTCAGGCGGCGATGCGCGAGGCAACGAGCCCGGCGCCGCAGCCCCTGCAGTCGAGCCATCCGCAGCACCTGCAACCGACTTCCCCCACGGTAACGGCCGGTGATCCGAAATCTTTATACCGAGTGCCGCACGGTGCCTCGCTGGATGGCAATACCGTCGAGACCCACGTCGAGCAGGCCAAGTTCGCCGAAAACGCCGTGCATTACCAGGCGACCGTGGAGTTTCTTGGCGACCGCATCCAGAAGCTTACCGGCGCCATTCGAGGGGAGTAATCAAACATGTCGCTGATGCACGCAATCGACGTCGCCGGGACGGGCATGAACGCCCAGCAGCTGCGGCTCAACACCGTGGCGAGCAACCTCGCCAACGCGGAGACGGTGGCTGCTTCCCCCGAAGAGGCTTACCGCGCCCGCCAGCCGGTCTTTGCGGCTGCCTTGCACCAGGCGCAGGGTGGCTACCCGGAGCAAGGGGGGGCGCAGCCGGCGCAAACCCCCGGTTGGGCCGAGTCCGGCGGTCCGGTGGATCGGGTCAGCCCGGTGGCGTTTCAGCGTCAGTTCTTTGGCGGTGAGCCGGCCGGGCAGCCGGCAGCCGGCGATCCGTGGGCGTCTCCGTCGCCAAGCGTGCCGGTCTTCATGCCGGGGGTGGTCGAGAGCGATGCGGAGATCGAGCCGCTCTACAAGCCGCACCATCCGATGGCGGATGACGACGGGTACGTCTACCGCTCCAACGTCAACTCCGTGGAGGAGATGACCAACATGATCTCGGCGTCCCGCTCGTTTCAGAACAACGTTGAGGTGATGAATACCTCTCGGGATCTGATGCTCGAGACGCTGCGCATCGGCCGTTAAGGAGGCTTTGCGATGCTGAACCCAAGCCAGTTGATGGGTGGTGCCGCCGGTGGAAGTGGCCCTCAGCAGCGCCCGCAGCCGCCCAGCGCCGATGAGGCGGGCAAGGGGCAAGCCGGGGGGCAGGCGGACTCACCGGCCGAGGGCGTGGCCGCTGCGCAGAAGGCCGCCGACCAGCCTCCCGGGCAGGCGAGCAGCAAGGCCGGTGAGGGTTCCTCCTCCGGGGAGCCGGCAGCCGGGGGTGCGCAGGGGTTGGATGCATTGCCGGAAGAGCTGCGCAGTATCCCCGAAGAGGAAGATGACGGCGATCCGCAAAGCATCGGGCACGAGGACTTCCTGGAACTGATGATGGTGCAGCTGGAGAACCAGGATCCTACCGACCCGCAGGATACCGAGCAGATGATGGGCCAGATTGCCCAGTTCACAACGGCCTCGGGCATTGAGCAGCTGCAGTCCGATTTCCGTGAGTTCTTTGAGCACATGCGCTCCGACCAGTCGCTGCGGGCCTCGCAGCTGGTTGGCCGCGAGGTGGTCACCGAGAGCCGCACCGCCTACCTGCCGGAGGAAGGCGGCATGGAGGCGCTTCTGCAACTCGACGAGTCGGCGCCAAACCTTACGGTCGAGATCGAGAACGAGGCCGGGGAGCGCGTCTTCCACGAGCAGCTTGGCGAGATGGAGGCCGGCGAGCACCCGTTCACCTGGGACGGCACCACGGAGGACGGGCAGCGGCTGCCGCAGGGCACCTACCAGGTCAACGCCTACGTCGAGGATGGCGAGGAGCGGACCCCCGTGAACACACTGGTCGGTGCGCCGGTGACCAGTGTCGCCGTGGGTATGGACGGGCGCCCGCCCGAGCTCAGCGTGGCCGGGCTCGGGGAGCTTTCGCTCAGCGACGTCAAGCGCATTCGTTAAAGCACAGGATTAGCGGGGATCGAGGAGTCCAGGCATGTCATTTCACATCTCGCTTACCGGTATCAACTCGGCTTCCAAGGATCTGGAGACCACCAGTAACAACCTGGCCAACGCCGGGACGACCGGGTTCAAGGAGTCGCGGGCGGAATTCAACGACCTCTTCGCCATGGGGCCGATGGGGATCCCGCAGCTCAGCGTGGGGCAGGGGGCGCGTTTGGCCAACGTGGGCCAGATGTTCACTCAAGGGTCATTCGAGTTCACTGAGCGCAGTCTCGACCTGGGCATCGAGGGACGCGGATTCTTTCGGCTCGACGATGGAAATGGTGAGGTCAGCTACACCCGCGCCGGCCAGTTCGAGGTCAACCGAGACGGCTACATCGTCAATAACACCGGCAAGCATCTGACCGGCTACAGCACCGATGAGGACGGCAACCGGGTGGGGGACGGCCGGGACCGCCTTGAGGTGCCGACCGAGGGCATTCCCGCTCGGGCGACGGAGAACGTGGATATCGATGCCAACCTCCAGGCCGACGCGGAGACGCTCGATCCAGAAGGCTTCGACCCGGACGATCCCGAAACCTACAACGAGTCCACCACCACCACCCTTTACGACTCCCAGGGTTCGGCACGGGATGCGACGTTCTACTTTGTAAAGACCGGCAACAATCAGTGGAACGTCTATACCCAGATCGATGGGGTGGAGTACCCGGGCGAGGATGATTTCCTCGGCCCGCACGAGCTGGAGTTCGATTCCGCAGGGAACCTTGTCGAGGGCGGTGATCTGGATTTTGCCGACGATGACGCCCTGGAATTGACGGCGGATGTTGATGACCTCGAGCTTGTGATCGACTTTGGCGATCTCACCCAGTTCGCCCGTCCGTTCAACGTCACTGGGGTTTCCCAGGACGGGTACACCGCCGGTGAATTCCAGAACATCGACGTGGAAAACGACGGCACGATCATTGGTCGCTATACCAATGGTGAGGCGCAGGCCATTGGACAGGTTGCGTTGACCAGCTTCCCCTCCGAGGAACGCCTCCAAGCCGTCGGGGAGACTTCCTGGGAGGCTACCCGGGAGGCCGGTGATCCATTGATTGGCGTGCCCGGGGAGGGGCAGTTCGGCCGCATCGAGAATGGTGCGCTGGAGCAGTCCAACGTCGAGGTCTCCGATCAGCTGGTCAACATGATCACCGCACAGCGGAACTTCTCTGCCAACGCGCAGATGGTCAGCACCCAGGATCAGGTGACCCAGGAGATCCTCAACATCCGCTAGGCGGATTCTCCCCCTCGCTGAGGCGGGCCGGAACGGGTAGAAGCGTATGGACCGACAGCTATACATCGCCATGACCGGTGCCAAGCACTCTCTGGAGGCGCAGCACCACAACAACCAGAACCTGGCGAATGCCAGTACGCCGGGGTTCCGGGCGGACCTGGACAGCTTCTACCAGGCCCCGATGCACGGTCCGGGCTTCCCGACCCGGGCGTACGCGGAGGAACTGCGTGCAGGCACCGACTTTACGCCCGGGTCGATCGAAACCACCGACCGGGACCTCGATGTGGCCATCCAGGATCAAGGGTGGTTCGTGGTTCAGGCCCCGGATGGAGACGAGGCGTACACCCGGCGCGGTGACTTTCGCACCACGCCGGAGGGGCTGCTGACCACCGGCGACGGCCACATGGTGATGGGCGAGAACGGGCCGATCTCCATTCCGCCCAACACCAAGGTGGACATCGCTGACGACGGAACCATCACGGCGACTCCCCAGGACGCCCCGGAGGCACCCATCGAGCTGGACCGGCTGCGCCTGGTGGATCCGGACCCCGGTCAGCTGATCAAGGGGGAGGACGGCCTCATCCGCCATGCCGAAGGAGAGCCTGCCGCCGATGACGCGGATGTCCGGGTTCGCTCCGGTGCCTTGGAGGGCAGCAACGTGAATATGGCGGAGTCCCTGGTGGACATGATCGACCACGCCCGGCAGTTCGAGACGCACATCAAGATGCTGACCTCCGCCGAAGAGAACGAGCAGGCCAGTGCGCAGCTTCTCAATCATCCGGGGTGAGCCGGATCGCTGTCGCGCTTAACCGCCGTTGAAATGAACAACAAGAGGTAACGCCATGGATCCCGCGCTCTGGGTCGCCAAGACCGGCCTCGATGCTCAGCAGAAGAGCATGCAGGTCACATCGAACAACCTGGCCAACGTCAATACCAACGGCTTCAAGAAGGATCGGGCCAATTTCGAGGACCTTTTCTACCAAACGGTCCGCCAGCCCGGCGCCCAGGCGAACCAGGACAACCTGCTGCCCTCGGGGCTGATGCTCGGGACTGGCTCCCGCGTTGTGGGCACGGAGAAGATCCACTCCCAGGGCAACGTGCAGCAGACCGAGCGCAACCTGGATGTGGCCATTGAAGGGAAGGGGTTCTTTCAGGTCCTGCGCCCCGATGGTGGCGTCGGTTACACCCGGGATGGTGCCTTTCAGCTCAATGAACAGGGTCAGTTGGTGACCTCCGGCGGGCATCTGCTCGAGCCGATGATCGAGGTCCCGGAGGACGCGGAATCGATCACCATCGGCCAGGACGGGACTGTGTCGGCCAAGATGCCCGGTGACGCCGAGCCGGACGAGATTGGGCAGATCGAACTGGCCGACTTCATCAACCCGTCCGGCCTGGAGCCGGTGGGCGAGAACATGTTCGTGGAGACGGCCGCCAGTGGCGCACCGGAAGTCGGCGCCCCCGGCGAGGGTCACTTCGGCAGTGTGATGCAGGGCGCGCTGGAGACGTCCAACGTCAACATCGCCGAGGAACTGGTCAACATGATCGAGAATCAGCGCGGCTTCGAGACGAACACGCGGGCGATCTCGACCACCGACGAGATGCTTCAGTTTCTCAACCAGAACGTCTGAGGCCGGTAAGGAGCACCACGGATCATGCGCTACGGTCTCCGGCCGCTTCCGGTCCTTTTGGCTGCGCTCCTGGCGGGCGCTCTGCCGGCCTGTGCCCCTCTTGAGGAGGATCCAGGGCGGCCGACGCCGATCACCGCGCCGCGTGTGGATATCCCAGATGTCAGCGAGGATCGCCACGGCGCGGTCTACGAGCAGGACCGCGGCCTCGATCTTTTCACGGACCGTAGCGCCCGCCGCGCCGGAGATTTGGTTACGGTGCTTGTCGAGGAGGAGATGTCCGGCGAGCGTTCCGTGAACTCGGAGATGGCACGCGAGCAAGAAGGCGATATCCCGGCTCCGCAGCTGGGGGGGCAGGAGATGGAAGCCGGCGAGCAGCCCTTTGCCTTCGAGCAGGACGGCGAGGTGGCCTTCGAGGGCGGCGGTTCAGCGGATCAGGATACCAACTTGAATGCGACCATTACGGCGGTCGTTGTCGATACCACGCCGAATGGCCACCTGATCATCCAGGGCGAGAAGGCTGTCACGGTCAGTCAGGGGCAGGAGCGCCTGCGGATTTCCGGTGTCGTCCGGGCGGATGATGTGGGCGCCAACAATGAGGTCTCGTCCGATCGGATCGCCAACCTCCAGGTTGGGTATACCGGCAGTGAGACCCTCAGCGAGTCCGCGCAACCGGGCTGGCTGACTGATTTTCTGATGCGCCGCCATTGAGCCTGCAGCCAGGGGCGCAGGGCAGTGAATGGGGAGCGAGACGCCATGACGAGCAAGCAGCGGTTCGGGATCCGTGCAGCGACAGTCGCCGCGGCGCTTGTGGTTGGCTGCCTGTCGGCCGCGGTGGGCGCCGCCGAGCGCATCAAAGACATTGCCTCGGTTTCCGGCGTGCGCAGCAACCAGCTGGTCGGCTACGGGCTGGTGGTCGGCCTTGACGGTACCGGTGACGACACGCCGTTCACCGAGCAGAGTGTCCGTTCCATGCTCGCGGCGCAGGGGGTCAACATCCCCCACGATGTGGATCCGGATGCCGACAACACGGCCGCCGTTATCGTCACCGCGGAGCTTCCCGCTTTTACCCGTTCGGGTCAGACCATCGACGTCAAGGTCTCCTCGTTGGGCGACGCTGACAGCCTGCAGGGCGGCGAGCTCTTGATGACACCGCTGCAGGGCTCGGATGGTGAGATCTACGCGCTGGCCCAGGGGGGCGTCATCGTCGGTGGCTTTGGCGCCGAGGACACGGAGATCCCCGTGGACAACCAGCTCGGCGGCTCCGTGCCGAACGGGGCGACGGTGGAGCGGAGTGTCGATGGCGGCTTCTCCGAGCAGGATGAGATTGTCCTCAATCTGCACGAGCCGGATTTCACGACGGCCCGCCGTACCGCCGAGGTCATCAACCACAACCTCGGCCCGGACACGGCGCGCGCCCGCGATGCCGGAGCGGTGGAGGTGCGCGCGCCGCAGGACTCCAATCAGCGGGTGAGCTTCATCTCCTTCCTGGAGGAACTGCGCGTCGAGCCGGGCGAAGGGGCCGCGGAGGTCATCGTCAACTCCCGCACCGGGACCATTGTCATGGGCGCCAATGTGCGTGTGCGACCGGCAGCAGTCAGTCACGGCAACATGACCGTCGCGATCGGCGGCGCACCGCAGCAGGTGGCGGAAGATCCCTTCGGAATCGACGAGCCGCTAATCGTCCCCGACGAGGATCTCGACGAGCTCGAGGGGGAGAACCCCGCTTTCGTCTTCGAGCCCGGCGCAGATCTCAACGAGATCGTGGATGCGATCAATGCCGTCGGCGCCGCTCCAGGGGACCTGATCGCCATCCTCGAAGCCCTCAAGCGCGCCGGTGCACTGCGCGCCGAGCTGACCGTCCTGTAAGGGGGAGTGCATGCGCGACGCCGGTAGCCTGGGTAACGCCCTTGAGCCGCAAGGCCTGCAGCAGCTGCGCTCCATGGCCCGCAACCCCAGCGAGGAAGACCTCGCCGAGGTGGCGAAGCAGTTCGAAGCGGTCTTCATCGAGATGATGCTCGGGCAGATGCGGCAGACGACGCCCGGGGATGAGATCTTTGGCGGCACCGGCGAGGAGACCTACCGGGACCTCTTCGACCGCCAGATGGCGGTGCAGATGGCCCGGGACAACGAGGGCCTCGGCCTGGCGCCGATGATCGAGGAGCAGCTCCGTGAGAATGCCGGCTTCGAGACCGATCGCGTGGTGGGTGGCGCCGAGCAGTCCCTCGACGACTACCGTCACTCCGCGGTGCCGGTGGCGCCGACCGACGCGGAGCGCGCCGAGGGCGCGGCCGCCGAGGAAAAGGCCCGCGGTGGCCTCGGGGACAAGGGGGCGGGTTGGTCGAGTCCGCGGGAATTTGTCGAGTCGGTTACGCCGGCCGCCAAGCGCACGGCGGAGCGGCTGGGCGTGCCCGCCGTAGCCCTGGTGGCGCAAGCTGCGCTGGAGACCGGCTGGGGGCAGCACATGGTCCAGGACGGGGATGGGCGCAGCGCCAACAACCTGTTCAACATCAAGGCGCACACAGCGGACTGGCAGGGTGACTCGGTCCGGGTTCCGACCCTGGAGTACCGGGACGGACTCCCGCAGCGGGAGATGGCCGACTTCCGGGCCTACGACTCGGTGGAGGAGAGCTTCGAGGACTACGCCCGCTTCCTGGAGGCGAACCCCCGCTACCGCGAGGCCCTGGAAGTGGGGGATGATCCGGAGCGCTATGTGGAGGCGCTGCAGGAAGCCGGGTACGCGACCGACCCCGACTACGCACGCAAGCTGCAGCGGATCATGGACCTGGACGGCGAACCGGCGCTGCGGATTGGCAACGAGCGACTCAAGATTTCCGAGTCGGTGCCGAGAGGCTGATAGAGGACATCTGGGCCAAGAGGTCGGATCGAGGCATAGCCCATGGCAGACATACTGCAGACGGGGATCTCCGGCTTGCGCGCAGCGCAGCGCGGGTTGGCGACCACCTCGCACAACATCTCCAACGTCAATACCGACGGCTTCAGCCGCCAGCGGGTGGAGCAGGATACCAATCTGCCGCATTACACGAGCCGCGGTGCCGTCGGCACCGGCACGCAAGTCCAGACCATCCAACGCCTCAATGAGGAGCATCGCACCGAGGCGCTGCGTAGCAACCACGCTGAATACGAGCGCCTGGACGTCCTCCAGGAAATGACCGGGCGCATCGACAACTTGGTTGCGGATACCGATGCGGGCCTGAGTCCAGCCTTGCGCAGCTTCTTTGATGCGGTCGAAGAGGTTGCAAACGATCCGGCCAATACGGTGACACGCCAGCAAATGCTGACTCAGGGCGAGGCACTGGTGGATCGCTTCCAGACCGTGGACGATCGTTTGCTGACGCTTCAGGAGGATGTGAACAACCGCCTGACCATGCAGGCGGAAGAGGTCAATGGCCTCGCCCAGTCGATTGCCGAACTCAACGGCGAGATTCAACGCCGTTGGACCGATGCCCAGCGTCCGCCGAACGACCTCCTGGATCAGCGGGATGAGAAGATCCGTGAACTCTCGGAGCGCGTCGCGGTAAGGGTCAATGAACAGGACAATGGGGCGGTCAATGTCGGCATCGGGTCCGGGCAACCGCTGGTAACAGGGAACCGGGTGACGGAACTGGAGGTTGTCCCCGATCCTTACGACCCTGAGCGGCCCGAGCTGGCGGTCCGCCGGGGCGAGGACCTCATCCCCGTGGGGCGTGCTCTCCAGGGCGGGGGATCGATCGGGGGGCTGCTCGAGTTTCGCAGCGAGGTGCTGGATGACACGCGCGACGAGATCGGCCGTGTGGCCACCTCGTTGGCCGTGAGTCTCAACGAACAGCACCGACGCGGCATTCAGTTTGACAGTGGCGCCCCGGAGCAGGGGGACGATTTCTTCAGCTACGCCGAGGCGCGCACCATCGCTCACGCCGGTAACACCATGGATGTGTCGCCGGAGGTGGCGATCGATCGGGAGCGGATCGGCGAATTGCAGCGTGAAAACTACCAGCTGCGCTACGACGCAGGGGGGGACCGCTGGCAGTTGAGCAGCGACAGCGGAGCGCAGTACGTCTTGGGCGAGGATGTGGAGGCCGATGACGACGGCCGTTACCGCGTCAACGGACTGGTCATTGATCTCCCATCGAGTGCCAAGGCGCGTTTGGCCGGCGATCCGCCCGCCGATGGCGATCGGTTCCGCATCGAACCAACCCGCGAAGGGGCGCAAGGGATCGATACGCGGCTCTCGCGTACCACTCAGATCGCCGCCGCGGCACCGGCGGTCAGCGGCGAGGGGCTGACCGCGGAGGGGCAGAGCGAGAACACGGGTCGTGGCCGGATCGGTCAGCCCGAGGTCGGTGACCCGCGTGGGGTTATGGCTGCCCTGCGGGAGGGGGGGGCGCTTGAGCGAGGCATTGAGCTCGAATACAACCCGGACGGCTCCGGCGAGGGTGAGTTCCAGCTCTACATCGGTGGGGAGCGGATCTCGGGTGCTTGGTTACCCTACAATGCCGAGGACTTGGAGGAGGGGCAAACTTTTAACCTTGAGGAGCCGCTTGCCGACTGGATTGGGACCGAAGTTGACGAATCCGAGCATCCGCGCCTGCTCGATGGGCTGCGGCAAGACGGCGCCCTGGATCTCGAGGTGCGCATCAGTGGGCAGCCGGATTCTGGAGACCGCTTCCAGATTACCGGTAATTTCGAGGGTGTCGGGGATAACTCCAACGCGCTGCGGATGGCGGAGTTGATGGAAGAACCCGTCATGGACGGCGGAAACAGCTCTTTCCAGGAAGCGTATAGCTCGATGGTCGGGGAGATCGGAGGCTTCAGTCAGCGCGTTCAGACCAACCGGGATGCGCAGGAAGCCCTTCTGCGCCAGGCTGAGGAGCAGTGGGAAGAACTCTCCGGCGTCAACCTCGATGAAGAGGCGGCTCGCATGATGGAGCAGCAACAGGCCTATCAGGCCGCCGCACAGATTATTACCACGTCCGACGAGGTCTTCCAGGAGATGCTCGGGGCCGTTCGCCGTTAGGGAGGTGGTGAGCCGTGCGTGTATCCACGAGCCACATGCAGGATACCGGCGTGCAGAACATGACCGGTCAGCAGACGCAGATCAATGAGAGCCAAAACCAGCTCTCGAGCGGCCGTCGTCTTCAACGCCCGTCGGATGATCCGGCTTCCGCCGCACGGGTGCTTGATCTTGAGCGGACCATCGAGTCCATCGAGCGGTTCAATCGTAATGGCGAGTTGGCGGAGAACCGCCTGACGATGTCGGAAGCGGCGCTCGACCAGGCCGGAAACCATCTGCAGCGGATCCGCGAGCTGACGATTCAGGCGGCCAATGACAGCCAGGATGAGCATACCCGTAGTTATATCGCCTCCGAAGTCGAACAGCGCTTCGAGCAGCTGGTCCAGCTCGCCAACAGCCAGGACGGCAACGGCGAGTATCTGTTCGCCGGCTCGAAGACCCGTACTCAGCCCTTCAACCTCCGGGAGAACGGGGCCGTCGAGTACGTCGGGGATCAGGCCAGCCGCTCAGTGCGCATCGGTCCCGCACGCACCATGGCGGTGGATAACTCGGGCTTTGAAGCCTTTATGAAGATCCCGAACGGCAACGGGCAATTCGATGCCCGTCCGGCCCCGGACAATACCGGGCGCGGTCTGGTCACGGTCGTGGATCGGGACGTGCGAAGCATCGATCCGCAGGATGGCGAGTTCCGCATCCAGTTTGTAGAAGATGCCGACGGTCAGTTGCGCTACGGGGTCCAGAGAACCGGCGGCTCAGAAGATCCCGAGGACTGGGAGTGGGTGCAGCCACCGACGGGGGGTCGGACACCGAGTATTGAGGAGACAGCCCGCTACGAGCCCGGGGCCGCCATCGAGGTGACGGACGGCGTGCGGGTCGAGATCCAGGGCGAGCCGGCTGAAGGGGACCAATTTATCGTCTCCCAGAGTCGGCCGCAGTCGGTCTTCGAGACCGTGAACGACTTGGTGGGGGCGTTGAAGCAGGGGGAGGGGACAGAGTTTCGCAATACCGTCGATCGCGCCCTGGGGGACCTCGACCAGGCGCTCGAGAACACCTACCGGATTCGTGCCGACCTCGGCGCGCGGATGTCGAGTCTGGACGCCGAGCAGGCGAGTAATGAGGCCGCTCTAGTGGATCTGCGTGAGGCCAAGTCTTCGGAAGAGGATCTCGACTACGCCGAGGCAACGGGCCGGTTTAACCAGGAGCTCGCTGGCCTGCAGGCAGCCCAGTCCACCTTCAGCCGCGTGCAGGATCTGTCGTTGTTTAACTACATCTGAGATCTGACAGTTAGAATCGCCAGAAAAGCATCCGCACGCCGATAGTGGTAACGTTCAAGTCGTCGGTACCGGTCTCACCGTGGCGTAAGTGGGAAAGCGTGACAAGCAGTCTATTCAGAGGCGGTGGCCCGCTACGGAAGCGATATCCCGCTTCGAATCCGTAAGTGATTCCGGACTCGCGCCCTTGATCGGGACCGTGGGCAAACTCGTATTGGTTGATTCCGCCAGCCAGATCGAAGTGAAAGCTCGTCCAGTGGATCACTGAAACCCCTGCAAGCAGGCTTCTCATCGTCTTGAGTTCCGTTTCCGCGGCCCCATCCGTGCCTTGGCTTCCTCGTAGCAGATCCCGATATTCAATTCGAACCATCGGGTAATTCCGGAGTTGTACGCCTAACGAGCCCTCAATTGCATCACCCGCGTACGTGTGTGTGCTGGCTGGACTGAAGCGCCATCCGCCTGCATCGACCCCAATGTATAGGTTCCGGTCGGATGGTGATACGTATTCAGTAGCGGCCGCCGTGGGCACAGCCAGAATGAGTGCGGCCAAGCGGTTTCGCCAGCCTCGTCGAAGTTGAGGGCGTGCCATGGGGCCTCCGTTGCTCCCGAGAGTCCTACCGGGTGTATCGGTCCCGGTCCGCTTTCCTTGAGCGCTGCCGGCAGCCCGAGAGCCGACTCAAGGTCGCGTGGCCTTGAGCAAGCAGCTGTGGCTGCGCTCCGCCGCATTGGGTTGCGTGAGATCAATCAGGACCGCGCGAAAACATCGACAACAGCAATCAAAAGTGGACGGGGAAGGTCTTCTTTGGGGTTGGAAACGCAAATCGTTCTCACTACGATACGTGTTCGTGCGGATTACGATGCGTTCACAAAAGGGGGGTCGAATGAATCGAAGCACCAAGCCCTTGGGGGTCGCCGCGGCTGCCGCAGTGCTGGCTGGGGGAGCGTCAATGGGGGCCGCGCACGCGGAGACTGGGCAGGGGGAGACCCGCCTGCTCGATCGCATCATGATCACCGGTGGCCCGGACCGGGTGCAGGATACCGCCGGCTCGGCGCAGGTGCTCAGCCGGGAGGATATCGATCGGCAGGGGTACACCGATCCGCACCGCATCCTGCGCCAGATCCCCGGGGTCAATGTCGCGGAGGAGGAGGGCTACGGCCAGTTTCCTCATATCAGCATGCGCGGCGTGAACCCGGAGCGGAATGGTCGAATCACGGTCATGGAGGACGGGGTGCTGACGGCGTCCCCCGCGCCCTACGCAGCCCCGGCGGCCTACTATTTCCCGCCCATGGGTCGGATGGACAGCGTCGAGGTGCGCAAGGGCTCGAGCGCCATCAAGCACGGCCCCTACACCGTCGGCGGCGCCCTGAACATGACCTCCACGCCGATCCCCC
>PUNM01000043.1 GCA_003552625.1 Ectothiorhodospiraceae bacterium | reverse complement strand
TTGGTATTGAGGCACCGCTGGTGCAGGTGGAAGTCCACCTGGCTCCGGGGCTGCCTTCGTTCGCGCTGGTCGGACTGCCCGGTACCGAGGTTCGGGAAGCCCGGGAGCGGGTCCGCAGCGCCATCATCAACAGCGGCTTCGAGTTTCCCCTCGGCCGCGTCACGGTCAACCTCGCCCCGGCGGACCTGCCCAAGGGCGGCGGCCGCTTCGATCTGGCCATCGCTGTCGGCGTCCTTGCCGCGTCGGGCCAGGCTCATGGGGAACTCGACTCGTTGGAACTGATCGGGGAACTCGCCCTCGGCGGTCAGGTCCGCGGAGTGGGCGCGCTATTGCCGGCGGCGCGCGCTGCGCGGCAAGCGGGCAGGCAGCTGATCATCCCCGAGGGCGACGCGTCCGAGGCAGCGTTAGCGCATCCGGAGGGCACCTTCACGGCGCCACGGCTACTCGCCGTACTCGATCATATCGCTGGCCATGAGCCATTGGCCCCTGAAGGTGCGCCGCCCGAGCTGCAGCAACGAACGCCCGGTCCCGACTTGGCAGAGGTTTCCGGGCACGCCGGGCCGCGCCGAGCGCTGGAGGTGGCTGCCGCTGGTGGCCACAATCTGCTGCTCAGCGGTCCGCCCGGAACGGGTAAAAGCATGCTCGCCGAGCGCCTTCCGGGGTTGCTGCCGCTTCTGCCGGAAACAGAGGCTCTGGAGGCGGCGGCAGTGCGTTCGGTAAGCGGTGAAGGGGTCGATCCGGCCGCCTACCGAATGCCGCCCTTTCGTGCCCCCCATCACAGCATCTCTGCCGCAGCACTCATCGGTGGCGGGCGGCCGCCCCGCCCTGGCGAGGTCTCCCTGGCACATCGTGGGGTGCTCTTTCTCGATGAGTTTCCGGAGTTGCCGCGCAACGCGCTGGAGGCGCTGCGCCAGCCCTTGCAAGCAAGGCAGGTTTGCATCGCCCGCAGCAATGCGAGCGTTACCTATCCGGCGGCTTTCCAGCTGGTGGCGGCCATGAATCCCTGTCCCTGCGGCTACTATGGTGATCCGCAAGGGGAGTGTCGCTGCACGCCGCAACAGGTGGCGCGTTATCGCGACCGGGTGACCGGGCCGCTCCTGGATCGATTTGATATCGGCGTTGAGGTGCCCCGACTCAGCGCACGCGAGTTGGCTGCAGCGCCAACCGCAGAGCCGACATGCGAAGTGGCTGCCCGTGTGGAAGCCGCCCGTGAACGGCGACGGGAACGCTCCGGAGTCATTGCCGCCGAGCTCACCGGCGAAGCCTTGGCTTCAGCCTGTCCGCTCGCTCCGGATGCCGAGTCCTGGCTGGAACGCGCAATGGAGGCCATGCGGCTGTCCCCGCGCGGATACCACCGCGTACTGCGACTCGCCCGGACGGTGGCCGATCTCCGCGGCGCGGAGACGATCGAGGCGAGCGATGTGGCCGAGGCGGTGGGTCTGCGTCGAGGGCTCGAGGATCGCCGAGAGAGCGGTAAGAGCCGGGGGACAGGTCCCCCGGCTCGCCGGCCCCTTACCTAGAAGGAGCGAGACACCGTGACGGCAAACTGGTCGTCGCTGCCGGACAGGTCCGTATCCGTCCACATCACGCTGAAATCCAGGGTCTGATAGGAGTAACTGGCGCCCACCGCATAGTAGATATAGTCTCCGTCGTCCTCGTCCGGTTCGACGAAGCCTAGCTGGCCAAGGAGGGAAACACCGCCCGGAATCGGGTAAGCGAGGTTGAGTTCGCCGGTGATATCCGGTTCGCTATTGGAGTAGAGATAGAAATCGTAATCGAGATCGGCAACGGAGGAGGCGATTCCCGCATAGATCTCCTCGTCGTCCGCGTCTCCCGCCGGGTAATACGTGTAGGCCACTACACCCAGGTCAAGATCGAACCCCGGGGCGACCTCAAAGCCGTAACCGGCGTAGAAGTCGATCTCCGTAGAGTCCTCACCGAGCGCCACACTGCTTCCCCACGTTCCGATGTAGAAGCCGCTGGTGTGATCGAGATCGAAGCCGCCTTGGATGGCCGGATCCTCGTCGCTTTCGGATCCGCCGCGAAGAAGGTAGTTGGATGTCAGCGCCACGTTGGACGAGAGGCTCCAGCCGGCGGGGAGTTCCTCGGCCTGGGCGGAGGCGCCGAGGCCGAGCGCCAGGCCGCCAGCGGTCAGGAGGCTGAGGCTCTTCTGGGTGCGTGTCATCTTCTGCATTGTCGATCCCTCTGTTCGTTGTAGCTGCCGGGCGGGGCTCGGCTCGCTGGGTTCCGGGTCCTGAAGGACTCCGGGACTCGCCTAGCACGCCCCGTGCCAACACCTGAGTCACATTTCAGAACAAGGGCTTACAAGGCCCCTCGGCCCCGCTTGAGCGCGTGTCTGCACCGCCGTGTAACAACTTCCGACGAACCGTGCTCGATGATGGTGCGCGCCTGGGGGCATCCGCGGAGCGGTCGCTTGCAGGGGGTCGCGGAGAGCAGGAAGAATGACGCACGGATATGCCACTCAAAGTAAGGGGAACAGGATGTACCAGCTTCTTCTGTCCAGCCACGTGGTCGCCGCCGTCGCCAGCCTGGGGCTGTTCATCGCTCGCGGAATCCTGATGTACCGGGGCTCGCCCCTGATCGCGAACCGGGCGCTCAAGGTGGTGCCGCGAGCCGTGGATACGGTGTTGCTTGCCACCGCCGTCGTGCTGATGTTCTTCATCAGTCAGTATCCGTTTACGGACCACTGGCTGACGGTCAAGCTGCTCGGCCTGGTCGTCTACATCATTCTGGGGGCCGTGGCCCTGGGCCGGGGACGGACGCAGCAGGCGCGGATGGGCGCCTTCGCGGGAGGGGTGCTTGTCTTCTGCTATCTCTACGCGGTTGCCATCACGCGCGATCCTTTGCTAATCGCGGGGTTAGGCTAACGGAAAGGTCCCCGGGCACTGCTATAGTGTCCGGGAAGACCGACGGAGCCTCGCTATGCGACTGACACGACACAGCGACTACGCCCTGCGGGTGCTCCTCTTTCTCGGGGCTGCGCGGGGCGATCTCGTGACCATCGGCGCCATTGCCGACCGTTTCGCCATCTCCCGGAACCATCTGATGAAGGTGGTGAATCGGCTGGGCGCGCACGGCTTCGTGGAGACGGTTCGGGGCAAGCACGGCGGCATCCGCCTGGCGATGGCGCCGGAGGCGTTGACCATCGGCGATTTGCTCCGGCGCACCGAAGAGGATTTTGCCCTGGCCCAGTGCTTCACGGATGGGGACGGGCGTTGCCGGATCGAAGGCAACTGTGCCGTTCGTGCCGTGCTCGGTGAGGCCCTGGGGGCGTTCTTCGCCGTGCTGGACCGCTACACGCTCGCCGACCTGCTCTACAACCGCGGCGATCTGGCGGCCGATCTGGCGCTGGACGAGGTGGTGATACCGATCCGGGAGGTTTAGCGGAGACTGGAGCGGGTGATGGGAATCGAACCCACATCGCCAGCGTGGGAAGCTGGAGCTCTACCATTGAGCTACACCCGCGTCGATTGGTTGGGATGATAGCGTCCGCGAGGCCGGACGACAACCGCTGCCGCAGTGCGTCAATGGAGGTTACACTAGGCCCGTGACCGCGAAAGACCACACCCAGACCATCCATGTCCAGGTCAATGGGGATCCCATGGAGTTCCCCGCCGGTGCATGCTGCGCCGATGTGCTCGAGCGCCTCGGGATCCCCGAGCAGCAGCGCCTGGCCATGGAGGTCAATGAGACCATTGTGCCGCGTAGCCAGCTGAGCCAGCGGACCCTGGTCGATGGCGACCGGGTCGAAGTCATCCAGGCCATCGGCGGCGGCTGACCACCAACCACGGAGCGAGGATCGAATGACGGATCACGATCCCCTTGTGATCGCCGGGCGTACCTACCACTCCCGCCTGCTGGTGGGCACCGGCAAGTATCGGGATCTGGACCAGACGCGCGCAGCGATCGAAGCCAGCGGCGCGGAGATCGTCACCATCGCCCTGCGTCGCAGCAACATCGGGCAGGACCCGAACGAGCCCAACCTGCTCGAAGCGGTGCCCCCGGACCGGTACACGATCCTTCCCAACACGGCGGGTTGCTATACCGTCAAGGACGCTGTTCGGACCTGCCGTCTCGCGCGGGAGCTGCTCGATGGCCACAACCTCGTCAAGCTCGAGGTCATCGGCGATGAGCGAACCCTCTATCCCGACGTGCCGGGCACGCTGGAGGCGGCCAAGGAGCTGGTGGCCGATGGCTTCGAGGTCATGGCGTACACCAGCGACGATCCGATTACCGCCATGCGGCTGGAGGAGATCGGCTGCGTGGCCGTGATGCCCCTGGCTGCGCCCATCGGCTCCGGACTGGGGGTTCAGAATCGCTACAACATTCTCGAGATCGTCGATCGGCTCACTGTGCCCGTTCTGGTCGATGCCGGAGTCGGCACCGCCTCGGATGTTGCCGTCGCCATGGAGCTTGGTTGCGACGCCGTGCTGCTCAACACGGCGATCGCCGGTGCGCGCGATCCGGTGCTTATGGCCTCGGCCATGCGCAAGGGGGTCGAGGCCGGACGGGAGGCCTACCGGGCCGGGCGCATCCCGCGGCGGCGTTACGCGTCCGCCTCGTCGCCCCAGGACGGGACCTTCTTCGAGTGACCGAACGGCAACGGCGACTCCTGCGCACGTTTGTGCGCCGGGAAGGGCGTCTGACCCAGGGGCAGGCACGGGCGCTCGAGGCGCTCTGGCCGCGGTTCGGCCTCGATTGCCCCGCCAGCGGTGCGCTGGACCTCGATGCCCTTTTCGGGCGGTGCGCGCCGCGAGTCTTCGATATCGGCTTCGGCGACGGCGAGGCGCTGGTGGAGATGGCTGCCGGCGATCCGCAGCGGGACTTCATCGGTGTCGAGGTCCATCGGCCCGGCGTCGGCCACTGCCTGCTCTGTGCCGAGGAGGCTGATGTCCACAACCTGCGGGTGGCTACGGTGGACGGCGTGGACCTGCTGCGCCACCACATGCCGCCAAGCAGCCTCGACCGGGTCCAGGCTTTTTTCCCGGATCCGTGGCCCAAGAAGCGCCATCATAAGCGGCGCCTGATCCAGCCGGCCTTCCTGGACCTGCTGGCCGAGCGCCTCGCTCCGGAGGGGGTCCTGCATCTGGCCACGGACTGGGCCGATTACGCCGAGTGGATGGTGGCCACGCTGGAGCCCGATCCGCGGTTCATCAACAGCGCGGACCCGGGCCCCTATTGGGCGGGGCCACCCCCCCGGCCGCGGACGAAGTTCGAGCGGCGGGGCATCGCCAAGGGCCACGCCGTCTACGACCTCATCTACCGTTTCCGCCCGGCCAACAGCGCTGCGCCGCGCTAGTCTTCCGCAGTGTCGAGGCCGCTCTGGCGCAGGAGCGGCTCGACGCTGGGCGGACGGCCGCGGAAGCGCTGGAAAAGCTCCCGAGCCGGTGCCGCGCCGCCCTGTTCCAGGATCGCCGTCGCGAAGTCCTCGCCCACGTGTCGCTCCAGCAGGCCCTCCTCGCGGAATCGTTCAAAGGCGTCGGCGGAGAGGACCTCCGCCCATTTGTAGCTGTAGTAACCTGCGGCGTACCCACCGGCGAAGATGTGGGCAAAGCCGTGGGGGAAGCGGTTCCACGCCGGCGGGTGGACGACGGCCACGCGGCGGCGCACGTCCTCGAGGAGCTTGAGAATCTGCTCCGCCGACGGGGTTTCCTGGCGGTGGTGCAGTTCCAGGTCGAACAGGGAAAACTCCAGCTGACGGACCATCTGCAGGCCCACCTGGAAGTCCCGCGATGCACGCAGCCGCTCGAAGAGCTCCGCAGGCATCGGCTCGCCCGTCTCGTAGTGGGCGGCGATCAGGTCGATGCCCTTGCGCTCCCAGCACCAGTTCTCAAGCAGTTGGCTGGGCAGCTCGACGGCGTCCCACTCCACCCCGTGGATCCCCGCTATCGGTCGCCAGTCCTGCCGCGTGAGCAGGTGGTGCAGGGTGTGGCCGAACTCGTGGAAGAGGGTGACCACCTCATCGTGGGTCAGCAGTGCCGGCTCCCCCTCGGCCGTGGGGGTGAAGTTACAGGTTAGAAAAGCGACCGGCGGCTGGATGCCGTCCCCCCGCCGCCGGCGGCTGCGACACTCGCCCATCCAGGCGCCACCGCGCTTGCCCGTACGCGCATACAGGTCCGCGTAGAGCCCGCCCCTTGGGGCGCCTTTCGCATCGCAGAGTTCGTAATAGCGGACGTCCGGGTGCCACGCTGTGACGTCGTTGCGCAGGCGGAAGCGGACGCCAAAGAGCCGCTCGACCAGGGTGAAGAGGCCCTCGACAACGTGTTCGGCCGGGAAGTACGGCCGCAACTGTTCGTCAGTGAGCCGGAAGCGCTGCTCCTTGAGCCGCTCGCTGTAGAAGGGAATATCCCAGGCCTCCAGCCGGTCGAGCCCGTCGCGTTCATGGGCGAAACGGGCCAGCTCATCGAGCTCCACCTGGGCCCTGGGCTGTGCCCGTTCGGCCAGATCGGTGAGAAAGCCATGCACCTCCTCCGGGTCCTCGGCCATGCGGGTGGTCAGTGCCTTGTCGGCGAAGGTCGGGTAGCCGAGCAGTTCGGCCTGTTGAACCCGCAGCTGGAGGATCTCTTCGATCACCGCGGTATTGTCGAACTGCCCACCGTGGGGCCCCGTTTCGGAGGCCCGAGTGGCGTGGGCTGTGTAGACTTCCCGGCGCAGCTCGCGGGACTCCGCGTGCTGGAGTACGGCGAGGACGCTGGGCATCTGCAGGGTCAGGCGGTAGCCTTGCTCACCGGCATCGGCGGCCGCCTGGCGCGCTACCGCGAGCGCGGACGCCGGCAGGCCCTCCAACTCGTCTGCGGAAGCGCTGCGGCTCCAGGCCTGCGTTGCATCGAGCAGGTTTTCCTGGAAACGCGCGCCAAGCTCTGCCAGGCGCTGGGCATTGTGCCGGAACTGACTGCGCGCCGGCTCGTCCAGGTGGACGCCGGCCAGCCGCAGGTCGCGCAACGTGTCGCTGAGTACCTTGCGCTGCGCGCTGTCCAGCCCCAGTGCGGCAGCACGTCCGGCGAGATCGTCGTAGGCTGCATAGAGCCGCGGATCCTGGCCGATCTCCGAGTAGAAGGCCGAAAGCTTGGGCAGGGCGGCGTTGTAGGCCGCGCGGAGTTCCGGCGCGTCGGCCACCGCATGCAGGTGGGAGACCGGCGCCCAGGCGCGGGCGATGCGGTCGTCCGCCTCCTCCAGCGGAAGGGCGAGGGTCTCCCAGTCGTAGGGCGGGCCGTTGGCCAGCGTCTCTTCCAGGGTCGCGCGCGCCTGTTCGATCAGCGTATCGACGGCCGGCTCGACGTGGCCGGGCTCAATCTCGTCAAAGGGTGGCAGCGTCTCATCGCGCAGAAGCGGATTCTCGGACATGGGCAAACACCTATCGAGACGACGCGTTACACTCTAGCATGCGACATACCGGCGCACGGCGTACTCCGGGGCCGGTCAATGGATACCTGCAGCAGGAGGCCTGATGGCGGAGCATTTTGACCTGATCGTAGTCGGCGGGGGTAGTGGCGGTATGGCGACGGCTCGCCGCGCGGCCGCCCACGGGGCGCGGGTGGCCATGGTGGAGCGCGAGCGGCTCGGCGGCACCTGTGTCAACGTGGGCTGTGTCCCGAAGAAGGTCATGTGGTACGCCAGCGAGACCGCGACCGCGGTGGAACGCGCAGGAGATTACGGCTTCGCCGTCGGGCATCCGCAGTTCGACTGGAGTCAGCTGCGCCGAGCCCGGGATGCCTATGTGGAGCGCCTCAACGGCATCTACGCCAATAACGTCGAGCGTGCCGGGATCTCGCTCTATCGCGGCTCCGCGATCCTGCAGGGGCCGCGGAGCGTGGCCGTGCAGGGCGGCGACGGGGATGGCACGGTCCTTCAGGGCGATGCGGTGGTTCTCGCCCCCGGGGGGCGCCCCCGCTGGCCGCAGATCCCGGGCGCCGAGTACGGTATCGACTCCGACGGCTTCTTCGCCCTGGACGAGCAGCCGTGCCGGGCAGCGGTTGTCGGGGCCGGATACATCGCCGTGGAGTTGGCCGGCGTGCTGCACCATCTGGGGACGGAGACGACCCTGACCGTCCGGCGCGATGGGCCGCTGCGCGGGTTCGACCCACTGCTGCGCGAGGCGTTGGCGGAAACGCTGGCGGCGGACGGTCTCCCGGTGAAGGACCATTTCGTCCCGGCGGCCGTGGAGCGTGGAGCCGACGGGCGCTTGTCCCTGATCAGCGAGGGCGGCGAGCGTGTCGAGGGGCTGGATACGGTCATCTGGGCCATCGGCCGTGATCCGAATACCGCCGGGCTTGGCCTCGATGCCGCCGGCGTCGCGGTTCGTGACGACGGTTCGATCCCCGTCGATGCCTATCAGCAGACCGCGGCGGCCGGGCTCTATGCCCTCGGTGACTGCACCGGCAACGCTTACCCCCTGACCCCGGTGGCCATCGCCGCCGGGCGGCGGCTTGCCGACCGGCTCTTTGGGGGGCAGCCGGACCGTTATCTGGAGTACCGGGATGTCCCCTCCGTCGTCTTTACGCACCCCCCGCTGGGGACGGTGGGCCTGACGCAGCCGGAGGCTGAAGAGGCGTACGGCGCCGATCAGGTGACCTGCCACGAGACGCGGTTCTTCCCCATGAACTACGCCCTGTCCCCGCAGGAGGCGAAGCGGCGCAGTGCGATGAAGCTGGTAACAGTGGGCTCGGAGCAGCGGGTAGTGGGGGTGCATATCTTCGGTGAGGCCGCGGATGAGATGCTACAGGGTTTCGCCGTGGCGGTCCGGATGGGGGCCACGAAGGCGGATCTCGACAATACCGTGGCCATCCACCCCACCAGCGCTGAAGAGCTCGTTACGTTGTGAACGGTTCGGAGTAGTAGCCCATGATTCGTGAGTACGGCGGCGTGCGCCCACGCCTGGAAGCCGGCGCCTGGGTCGATGCCACAGCCCTGGTCAGCGGTGACGTGAGCCTGGCGGAGGACGCCTCCGTGTGGCCGATGGCCGTCCTGCGCGGCGATGTGCACCGCATTGAGGTCGGCCCGCGGACCAATGTCCAGGATGGGGCCGTGGTCCACGTGGCCCACGATGGTCCCTACAGCCCGGGCGGCTTCCCGGCGATCCTCGGCGCCGAGGTCACCGTCGGTCACAATGCGGTGATTCACGCCTGCCGGGTGGGCGATCACTGCCTGATCGGCATCGGCGCGGTGATCCTCGACGGCGCGGTACTCGAGCCGGAGACGATCCTCGCCGCCGGGGCCCTGGTGCCCCCGGGCAAGCAGCTCGAGGGCAGCCACCTCTACATGGGGAACCCGGCCAAGGCGGTGCGGGAACTCACGGACCGGGAGCGCGAGCATCTGCGCTACTCGGCCAATCACTACGTCAATCTCAAGGACCGGCACCGCGGGGCGAACTGATCGTCCCACGGTGCCGGCTGTCACTGCCGCGCGCGGGGCGGCCCCGGCGCTTAGCCGAGTAGCCCGAGGCTGTTGATGAAGACGATCAGGATCGCCGCCGGAACCACGTAGCGCACCAGGACCAGCCAGGTGCGGTACCAGGTCGGGCTTGGATTGCCGAGTTCCTCCCGCGTGATCTGGTTCGGCATCACCCAGCCGGCGAACAGCGCCATCAGCATCCCGCCGAGAGGCAGCATGATGCTGGTCGAGACGTATTCGGTCAGCTCCTGGAAGTTGAGCCCGGCGATGGTGAACCCGGCCCAGGCGTTAAAGGCCAATAGTGAGCCGATGCCGACCAGCCAGGCTGCACCGGCGACGGCCAGGGTGGCGCGGGGGCGGTTCCAACCGCGGGTCTCCACCAGGTAGGCGGTTGCCGGCTCCATGATGGAGATCGCCGAGGTCAGCGCCGCGAAGGAGAGCAGCAGGAAGAAGATCGTGCCGAACAGCGCCCCCGCTGGCATCTGCCCGAAGCCGTAGGAAAGGGTCACGAAGACCAGCCCCGGGCCGCTGTCGGGGTCGAGCCCGGCAGCCAGGACGATGGGGAAGATCGCCAGGCCGGCGAGCAACGCGATCACGGTATCGGCGCCGGCAATGAAGCCGCTGTTGGCCGGGATCGAGGACCGGGCCGATAGGTAGGAGCCGTAGGCCATGATCGCGCCCAGCCCCAGGCTCAGGGTGAAGAAGGCCTGGCCCATGGCGACGAGGACCGATTCCCCGGTCAG
>PUNM01000055.1 GCA_003552625.1 Ectothiorhodospiraceae bacterium | reverse complement strand
TTCTCGAACGGATGCTGCTCGCTCATCGCCGTCACGCCTCGATGCCCCCGGCGGGTAAGCCAGAAAGGGTAGCCCACCACCGGCCCGGCCGGCTATCCTTGGCGTTTCGAATACGCCCAGGCCGGCAGAGGCGGAGGCAACATGCAGGTTCAGCACGCGCAGCGCGGTCCGGTTGCCCGGGTCGCCGGCATCATCGCGGGGATCGCCGTCATCGCCCTGGCCGCGACCCTGGGCATCGTCGTACTCGCAGTCCTTCTCGGCCTCGCCCTGATCGGTGCGGTCATCATCGCCATCCGCACCTGGTGGTTGCGGCGCCAGCTACGTCAGGCTGCGGCGGACTTCCAGCGGCGCAGTGGGCGACAGTACCGGGGGCAGGGGCAGATCATCGAAGGCGAGTTCCGTCGCGGCAGCGACGAGGACCACCACTCGCAGCGGTGAGGCATCCAAAAGCGCCTGGCACTGGCCCGCTTGTGGCGGTGCCGGGCGCGGCATCATCGCGGGGAGCAACCACAGCGTGAAAGAGCGGTTCACGGTCACCATCACCGACTTTCGTGGAGCCCGGCACTACTCCCTCCACCAGATCGCCAAGCGCTTTGCCTTCGCCTTTCTGGGGCTGGTGCTGCTCGTCCTGCTGGGGGGGGCGGCGGCCATCTACGGCCTGAATCACAAGATC
Source organism: Ectothiorhodospiraceae bacterium (assembly GCA_003552625.1). Taxonomy (GTDB): domain Bacteria; phylum Pseudomonadota; class Gammaproteobacteria; order Nitrococcales; family Halorhodospiraceae; genus Halorhodospira. The sequence continues at coordinate 34,348 of PUNM01000055.1, read as the reverse complement.
GAGGAACTGAACGACGTCCGCGCCCAGAAGGCGCAGGCCGCGCAGCAAATCGAGGAGCGCAACGCCGAGCTGCGCAATCTGATCAGCCAGCGCGAGCAGGAGATCCATCGGCTGGACCTGGAACTTGGCCACATCGAGGCGCTCGTCGGTCTCGACCCGCAGCCGGAGCGCGACCGGCGCGAGCGCGTCGATGTGGCAAGTCAAACGGCGCTCGAGAAGTCCCTCATGCTGCGTACCATTCCCAACGGCTGGCCTCTGAAAGAGGAATCGCGGATCACGAGCGGATACGGATGGCGCGTCCACCCGGTCACCGGCGAGCGCTCCTTCCACGCCGCCGTGGACATGAGAGCGCCGGTGGGTGAGAAGGTAGTCGCCACCGCCGATGGTGTGGTCAACTACGCGGCCAAACACCAGGGCAGCGGGTTGGGCAACCTGGTCATCCTGGCTCACGACTTCGGTTTCCAGACCCACTATGCCCACCTGGATGACTTCGAGGTGGAGCCCGGCGAGTTCGTCGAGCAAGGGGATGTGATCGCCCACTCCGGCGCCACGGGCAATGTCAATGGACCGCACCTGCACTACGAGATCTGGCATACCCAGCGCAAGCTCAACCCGGAGCCGTTCCTGGACTGGAGCCTCGAGAATTATGAAGAAGTCTTTGAGGAAGAGGGCCGTGTAAAATGGGAATCATTGGCAAAGGGGATAAATCGAAGAGCCGAGGCCCTGGAACGACAGTTATCAGCGATGGAACAAGACTGGTCGGAGAACTAACCCTCGAGTCCAATCTCCACCTGGACGGCCAGATCAAGGGGACCATCATCTCCGAGCACGACGTCACCGTCGGCCACACGGGCCGCTTCGAGGGCAATATCAAGGCGCACCGGCTACTGGTCAGCGGCTACGTGGAGGGCGTGATTGACTGCGCCAGTCTGGAGATTGTCGCCCAAGGGCGGGTCTTCGGCGAGCTCCACAGCGACGACTTCATCATCGAGGCGGGCGGACAGTTCCTTGGCGAGAGCCATCCGCGCCGGGATGAGCCCCTTGCCGCGCTCCAGCACGAGCGCGCCGGCGAGGCCCGCCTCTCCAGCCCGCAACACTCCGAACCCGAACCGGATCCCGCGCCGGAAACGCAACCGGCCCCGGAGCCTGAACCGATGGCCGCGCAGGAGGCGCCGGCCCAGGCCGAAACGCACGATGAAACCGAGGAAGAGCACGAGCGCCCCCGCACGCGCCAGACCTTCTGGGGACGGCACTAGGCAAGCGGTTGGCTCATAAGCGGTTTTGCTGTGCTAGCATAGCCGGCAACGCGGTGCAAGACGGAACGGTGAGCCGCCCGGCTTGACCGCAGACAGAAATGGAAGGGGGATTCGCCGTGGAACGTTGCATTGGCCTGGACATGGGTTACGGATTCATCAAGATCGATGACGGCCGCGAGGGGCACGTCTTCCCGAGCGTGGTCGGGGAGGGCGAATCGGGCATGCCCATGTCGCTCGGAATCGGTCAGCGCACCGGCAGCAGTGAGCTGCGCATCTCCTACAACGGCAAGAATTACTTGCTGGGAGACTACGCCATTCGGCACTCGCGGCTCGCCCATCGCGGGCTGTCGCCCACCCGTGCCGAAGGCGACGATCTCAAGATCCTCTTTCTCGGTGCGCTCAGCCTCTACGCGCGGGAGACGATCAACAACTTCTACGTCGTCACCGGGCTCCCCCCGGGGCGCATGCATATGGCCGATGACTTCGTGCGCCAGCTCCGTGGCGATCATGAGGTCGTCCGTCATACTGGCGCGAGCCGCTTCGGGGTCAGTATCCGCCTGGAGCGCATCGAGGTCGTCCCGCAGCCGGTCGGGAGCTTCTGGGCCGAGGTCCTCGACGATCGCGGCCAGATCCGCGGCGACCATCCGCTCCTTTCCGGACGCATCGGGATCATCGACATCGGATTCCGGACCAGCGACTTCGCGACGGTGATCGACGGCGAGTATTCGCCGGGCTTCTGCAAGACGGTCCCGCTCGGCATCTCCTTCGGCTACGAGGAGATCGCCCAGGAACTGTCTACGCACTACGGCCTCGAGCGTGAGCAGTACACCTTGGACGATGCGGTGATCCGGGGTCAGGTCAACGTCTCCGGGCGCCCGGTGGACATCGTCGAGCTGCGCGACCGTATCTTCGGCGACATCGCCACCAAGCTTTTGGTGGAGGCGCGCTCCATGTGGCAGATCCAAGAGTACGACCACATCATCATCACCGGTGGCGGCGGCCGGGTCCTGGAGCGCTATCTGCGTCCTGAGCTTCCACAGGCGCAGCTCGCCCAGGATTCGGTGACGGCGAACGCGCGTGGCTACTACAACTGGGCCTACTTCAACGCCCAGCAGCAGGCCGCGGACTTGGGTCCGAGCTCGGGCGATGCCGACAGCTACGGGGCCGGCAGCGGTTCTACCGCCGGCTACGGCGGGAGCACCTCCTCTTACAGCCGGGGGGACACCAGCCGCGACGAGGGCGGCAGCCGCGACTTCCGGGCAAGCGGGGAGCAATAACCAACCACCCCCACTCTGGCGGGCCGGCGCCACCGCGCGGCGTCGGCACCGCGACAAGCCGCCCAACGAGGCGGCTTTTTTGTGGACGAAAGGAACTGTTGCATCGCAACACAGCAGGTGCTATGTTGCATCGCACAAGGCATGGCGAGTGGTCATGCCGGACAGTATCCCAGGAGGTTTACCATGCAAGACCAACTCAACAAGTCCATGCAACAGTTCCAGAAGATGATGGAGCCGAGCCGCAAGCTCAACGCCCTGCTGCTCGACCATGCCGAGAAGGTGGCCCACCTGAACATCGAGGCCGCCCGCTCTTACACGGAGCTGGCCATGGAGCAGATGCGCAAGGCGCTGGAAGTCCGTGACCCGGAGAGCTTCCAGAGCTACCTGAACGACCAGGGCAAGGTGGTCCAGACGGTGAGCAACAAGATCACCGAGGACGCCACGCAGCTGGCCGATATCAGCAAGAGCACTGGCGAGGAAGTCCAGAAGCTGGCGCAGGAAAACGTGGCCGTGATCTCCGAGACGGTCAAGGGTCAGACCGAGAAGGCCACCAAGGGCCGCTCCAGCACCAGCTCCTCGGCGAGCGGCAGCGGCAGCAGCTCCACCAGCAGCTCCTCCTCGAAGAAGTCGGCGTAAGCCCCTTCAACCGCCCTCGCGGCGGTCGAGCGGAGAGCGGCCGCTGAGTCGAACGACTCAGCGGCCTTTTTTATCGTAGCCTTAACCCCGATTTTCTCGGGCGATCGCCTTGGCACCGATATCCCGGCGGTAGAAGACGCCGTCCCAGTGGATCCCGGCCACACGCCGATAGGCGGCCGCCTGGGCGTCGCTGACACGCTCACCCAGAGCACAGCAGCAGAGCACCCGCCCCCCGTTAGTGACAACCCGGCCCTCGCCGTCGATCGCCGTACCCCCGTGAAAGACCTTGGTGTCCGCCGGCTCCGGCTCGTCGAGCCCGTCGATCGGATCGCCGCGCTCCACGGAGCCGGGATAACCGGCTGCCACCATGACCACGCCGACCGCCGTGCGAGGGTCCCACTCCATGGTTGTGGCGTTGAGTTCCTTGTCGAGGGCAGCCATGCAGAGTTCGGCAAAATCCGAGCGCAGCCGAAAGAGGAGTGGCTGCGCCTCCGGGTCGCCCAGCCGGCAGTTGTACTCCAGCACCCGCGGCTCCCCCCGCTCGTCGACCATCAGCCCGGCATAGAGAAAGCCCTGGTAAGGACGACCCTCGGCCGCCAGCCCGCGAACGGTGGGCCGGACGATGGTCTCCATGACCCGCTCGTAGAGTGGCCCGTCCATCAGCGGGGCCGGCGAGTAGGCGCCCATCCCCCCGGTGTTCGGGCCCTGGTCGCCGTCGTCCCGCGGCTTGTGGTCCTGGGAGCTAGCCATCGCCAGCACATCTTCACCGTCGACCAGCGCGATGAAGCTCAACTCCTCGCCCTGCAGGCACTCCTCGACAACCACCCGGCGCCCGGCCTCGCCGAAGGCCTGGCCCGAGAGCATGCGCTCTGCAGCGAGCATCGCGTCGTCCTTGGTGGCGGCAACCTCCACACCCTTGCCGGAAGCGAGGCCATCCGCCTTGACGACCAGAGGCGCCTTTTGCTCGCGGATGTAGTCCTGCGCGGCATCGAGATGATCGAAGCTCTCGTAGGCGGCGGTCGGAATCCCGTTACGGGCCATGAACGCCTTGGCGAAGGCCTTCGACCCCTCCAGCTCGGCGGCATCCGCGGTCGGCCCCAGACACCGCAGGCCGGCCTCCTGGAAGGCGTCCACGACACCAGCGACCAGGGGGGCCTCAGGCCCGACCACGGTAAAGGCCACCTGGTGCTCACGGGCCATCTGGACCAGGGCCGGGATATCCTCGGCGCCCACCTGGACGTTGCGGACCTTCGGTTCCCGAGCGGTGCCGGCATTGCCCGGCGCTACCAGGACCTCGCTGACGCGCTCCGAGCGGGCCAGGGCCCACGCCATGGCGTGCTCACGGCCGCCACCGCCGATCACCAGTACCCTCATGCTGCTCTCCTTCGTGCCGGTTCAGTGGCGAAAATGACGCATGCCGGTAAAGACCATCGCCAGGCCGTACTCATTGGCGGCAGCGATGACCTCCGAGTCGCGCATGGACCCGCCCGGCTGGATGATGGCCGCAGCGCCGGCCTGGGCAGCCTGATCCACACCATCCCGGAAAGGGAAGAAGGCATCGGAGGCCAGCACCGAGCCCTCCAGGTCCAGTTCGGCTTCCGCGGCCTTCTCACAGGCGATGCGCGTACTAAAGACCCGGCTCATCTGCCCGGCCCCGACGCCCAGGGTTCGCTGCTGCCCGGCGAAGACGATCGCGTTCGACTTCACGTGCCGCACCACTTCCCAGGCAAAGCGCAGGTCGCGCCACTCGGCCTCCGTCGGTTGGCGCTCGGTGACGACGCGTAAGTCCTCCTCCGGGACCACCGCCGTATCCCGGTCCTGAATCAGCAGCCCGCCGCGGATCCGCTTGAGGTCGATCTCCGCGCCGGGCACCGCCGGCCAGGCCCCCGTCTCGAGCACTCGGACATTCGCCTTGGCGCTGAAGCGATCCCGGGCGTCGGGGCTCACCTCCGGGGCAATGACGACTTCCACGAACTGCCGGTCAAGGATGGCACCGGCCACTTCGGCGTCCACGGTCCCGTTGAAGGCGATGATGCCGCCGAAGGCGGAGGTCGGATCGACCTCGAAGGCCCGATCGTAGGCCTCGCGCAGCGTGCCGGCGCACGCCACGCCACACGGGTTGGCGTGCTTGACGATCACGCAGGCCGGCGCCTGGAACCCCTTGACGCACTCAAGCGCCGCATCCGTGTCCGCCACGTTGTTGTACGACAGCGCCTTGCCCTGAAGCTGGCGCGCCGTCGCCACGCTCGCCTCGCGGGCGCCGGGATCGCGGTAGAAGGCTGCGGCTTGGTGCGGGTTCTCGCCATAGCGCATCTCCTCGACCTTCTCCACCTGCAGCGTCCAGGTCGATGGGTAGGCACTGTGACGCTCGCCCTGCTCGTCCCGGCATCCCAGGTAGGCGGCGATCGCCCCGTCGTAGCGCGCCGTATGGGCGAAAGCCCGGGTCGCGAGCTGCTGACGCAGGGCCCTCGTCGTACCGCCGTGGGCATCGAGTTCGGCCAGAAGGCTTTCGTACCCCTCGACCTCGGTGACCACGGCAACGTCGGTGCAGTTCTTGGCAGCGGCCCGGATCATCGCCGGGCCACCGATGTCGATGTTCTCGATGGCGTCGGCGAGCGTGCAGTCCGGATCCGCCGTGGCCTGCTCAAAGGGGTAAAGATTGACGCAAAGCAGGTCGATCGGGCCGATCCCGTGCTCCGCCATGACCTCGTCATCCACGCCGCGACGACCGAGCAGGCCGCCGTGGATCCGCGGGTGCAGCGTCTTGACGCGCCCGGCCATGATCTCCGGAAAGCCGGTCTCGGCGGAGACCTCCCGGACCGCAACCCCTGCCTGCTCGAGCAATCGCGCCGTACCCCCGGTGGAGAGGATCTCCACGCCACGCTCGTGCAGGGACCGGGCGAATGCCTCGACCCCGGTCTTGTCGGAAACGCTGATCAGTGCCCGGCGCACGGGCCGTAAATGTTCGTTCGTTGCCATAAATGGATTGCCCGGGTTGCTAACAGTTGGAGTCAAGGCCGTGCTCGCGCAACTTCTTGCGCAACGTTGCCCGATTAAGACCGAGGAGCTGCGCCGCCCGGGTCTGGTTCCCGGAGCAGTACCGCATCACCGATTGGAGCAACGGCACCTCCACTTCGTTGAGGACGAGGCGGTAGAGGCCATTGCAGTCGTGGCCATCCAGCTCCCGGAAATAGTCGTCGAGGGCGCGCGTGACCGCGTCGCGGATCGGCCCCCCGACCGCACCACCGCCCTCCTGATCAGGGCTCTCTGGCGTCTCGAGCCCTCTGTGCTGCTGCATGGATCACCCCCAAAAATTGTCGATATCGCCCGGTAGCCGCCGCGGCCCGCCCCGCGGTGGCTACCGTGATTGCGCCGGCCGGAATTCGAGCGAGAAGCTCTCGGCTCCCCCTTCCGGCTCGGCCACCGAAACGCGCACCGGCACCCGGGCTCCGGGCTCCATCCCGGCATCCAGGCGGGCGCGCAGGCGGCTATCCGCTACGTAGTCGGCAGGCTGGACCCAGCGTTGACCCGTCACATGGCCGTCGAGATCGCGCAGGATCAAACGCATTTCGGGAAACGGCAGGCGGCGCTCACCGGCATGCACCAACACCCCACCGAGCATCAGTGCATCGTCACGCCGCGGATGCCGCTCGAGGAACCGCTCCTCGATTTCGATCACCGCGTAGCTTTCGGCGCTCTCCAGCTGGCAGCCGTACACCGCGCACACGGCCCCCAGCCACGCCCGCGCCCCCGGCAGATCGATCAAGGCGTCGCGATAGAGGTAGGAACCGTGCACAACACCACCGAACAGCAGCAGCGCCACCACCGCGTAAGCACTCCGGCGCAGCCACGACCGCCCCTTCGGCGCTTCTGGCTGCGCCGCGCCTCGCTGCTCGCCCCGGACCTCAGCGAGGATAGCCTCCCAGTCGGTATCGTCCAGCCCGTCGCTCGTCTGCGCCTGATCCGCCCGCAGCTCGCCACGATCCGGCAGTCCCTCCGGCTCTACCGACGATTCTGTGCCCTCCCGACGCGGCGCGCTCTCCGGCGTTCCTTCGGCCGCCGGCTCCCCGTCACTCGCCGCCGGCCGCCCGGCCGGCTCGGCCTCCACACCCGAATCCGCGTCTTCGCCGGGTGTCTGTGCTGTAGCAGGGTCGCCGCCCTCCCGCGCGACCTCTTCCCGCCGGCCCGGATCCGCAGGCGTTTCCGGACCCGCAGACGCCTGACCGGGAAGTTCTTCACTCAGCCCGTCGAAGGCATCGAAGGTCGTCTGGCAAAGCCCGCAGGTCACCTGCCCGCGAGCGCGTTGCAACTGCCAGGCGCGCAGGGTGAAGATCGTGGCGCAACCAGGACACTGGGTATACACAGAGCACCTCTACAACGGAGCTGCGGCTCGGACTAGGCGGTGCAGGTGCCGCTGATCCGCACCCAGTCGCCGCGGTGCGCGACCGGATCCCAGACAACACGCCCCTGAAAGGCGGCCATCACCCGCTCCTGCTGACCGTCGAGGATGCCCGACAGGGCGATGCGCCCGCCCTCCCGGACCAGCGCCAGAAGTTCATCCGCCAAGGCTACCAGCGTAGCGGAGAGGATATTGGCGACAAGGAAATCAGCGCAACACGGTGGGTGATCTGCCGCCGGGTGGGCGGCTACCGCGCCGGCAACGCCGTTGCGTTCCGCGTTCTCCTGCGTGGCGCGCACGGCCTGCGGATCGTTGTCGACCGCCATACAACCGCGCGCGCCGAGACGGACCGCCGCAACCGCCAGCAGACCCGAGCCCGCGCCGTAATCCACCCCGTACTGCCCGGCCAGTGACTCCTGGTCAAGCCACTCCAGGCACAGGGCGGTGGTCTCGTGGGTGCCCGTCCCGAAAGCCAGCCCCGGGTCCACGCGGACCGCTACGGCGTCCTCGGGCAGCGGCGGTTCCATCTCCGAGGGAACCACCCAGAGCCGCTGCCCGAAGCGCATGGGGCGAAAGTGTTCCAGCCACTCGCGCTCCCAGGCCCGGTCTTCCAACTCCTCGACCTGCCAGCCGGTAACCCGGTCCCCCAGCGTGGCATCGATCTGCCTGCGGATCGGCTCCGGGTCGGTCTGCTCAGGCAGCAACGCGGTGACACGTACCCGTTCCCAGAGCGGGTGCTCCCCCACACCGGGCTCGAGCAGGACGCTGCCATCCTCCGACTGGCTCGTAACGGCAAGCGCTCCGAACCCTTCGAGCAGTGCTTCGACGGGCTCGAGGTCGGCGGCCGCGACCTCGAAGGCAATCTGCTGGAGGGCCATGCTAGCGCCCCTGCTGGGGCGAAGGCGGCACGACGAAGCAGGCCGCCTGCTCCCGGGTATAGAAACAGCCGTCGCGCTCGAAGCCCGAGACGACGGTCTGCTTGACGGCGATGACGCGGCCGTGGTCGTCGCGCTCGCTGATCAACTCATCGGGCAGACCGTCGAGGCGGTGGAAAGGAGCGGGCTGCCCACTACCATTGCAGGATAGGTAGATGGTCCCAGTCTCCGTATCCAGGAAGGCCGGTCGGAACCCGTGGTCGCGGTTGCATGCGCTAACCCCGCCCGTTCCCTGAAACGAGGCGTTTTCCCGTTCCAACCGCCCTGCCGTCAAGGCACGAGCCATCGCTCACCACCTCCGCCGTCGAACCGGGTGCTCGGTCACATGGTTATCGGCCGATCCATCGAGCCCAATAGATTGCCGGCGCCATCCTTCGCCAGCTAGGACTTGTTCTGGTAATTGGACACCGCGTGCTCGATTTCGGCTCGCGCGGCGTCGGCCCCCTTCCACTCGCGGATCTGCACCCACTTGCCGGGCTCGAGATCCTTGTAGTGCTCGAAGAAGTGGCTGATCTCCTTGAGCAGCCGCGGGGGCAAATCATCCGGACCCTGCACGTCGGCGTAGTCCGGAGTCAGCTTTTCCACCGGGACGGCGATCAGCTTGGCGTCTTCCCCGGATTCGTCGGCCATCTCGAGAACGCCGACAGGCCGGCAGCGGATCACCGAGCCGGCCAGCAGAGGCAGCGGCGTGATCACCAGCGCATCCACCGGATCGCCATCATCGGCAAGCGTCTGCGGGATGAAGCCGTAATTGCAGGGATAGTGCATCGCCGTCGCCATGATGCGATCGACGGTAAGCGCCCCGGTGTCCTTGTCCACTTCATACTTGACCGGGCCGCCGTGCAGCGGGATCTCGATCACGACGTTGATGTCGTCCGGAATCGACCGGCCGGCCGGCACAGATTCAAGGTTCATGCGGTGTCTCCGTTATTCGGTGCGTTCGCTGTTATAAGCATAGGATCAGCGCATCGAGGCGCACTGTAACGCCACTGTTGCGCCGCGGCAACCGAGCATGGACAGGTGCGCATAGGTGACGCAGTCCTCAGTTTTATCGGAGGCTATGTCAGCGCAACCCGGTTGTGCAGTCAAGCGCCCGCCCCCCGCCCACCGTGCGCTATCATGCCCCCAAGCGACGTCCAGGAGAGCGCGATGGGTTCAATCCTTCAAAGCCTCGCCGGCATCTGCCTGTTCCGCCAAGGGCCGCAGGACCTGCCGTACGCCCCGCAGGCGCTGGGAGCCGCCGTGTTGCTCAGCGGCGCCCTCAACTACATCGCCGCCGCCAACATGCCGGAAAGCGGCAACGTCGGCGCCCAGGTCCTCGCTGCCGCCGGCTTCTCCCTGCTCTTTCTCTATGCGGTGCTTGTACTGCGCGCCCTGCAGGCGCGCTTCATGCAGAGCGCCACGGCCCTGTTCGGCACCGAGGTGCTCATCGCCATCCCACTGACGGTGCTCAGCTTCATGCTCGCCGGCAGCGATCCGCAGAGCGCGCCCGGTGCAGCTACGGCGATCCTTCTGCTGTGGGCCTGGCGTGTGGGGATCGTCGGGCATATCTTCCGCCACACGCTGGAGATCCCCCTGGCGCTCGGGGTCCTGCTGGCACTGGCCTACAGCTTCCTGAGCATCCAGGTCGTCTACTGGGTGGGTGGCTGAATCACCATGCGCATCCACGTCCTGGGCATTTGTGGAACCTTCATGGGCGGCGTCGCCTTGCTCGCCCGCGACAGCGGCCACGCGGTCACCGGCAGCGACACGGCCGCCTGGCCGCCGATGAGCGAGATCCTCCAGGCAGCCGAAATCCCCGTCCAGGAGGGCTACAACCCCGAGCACCTGGAACCGAGCCCGAACCAGGTGTTGATCGGCAACGCCCTCTCCCGGGGCAACGACGCCGTCGAATACACCCTTGAGCGCGGCATCCCGTACGATTCCGGACCGGCCTGGCTAGCGCGTAACGTGCTCTGCGGGCGCTGTGTGGTCGCCATCGCCGGCACCCACGGCAAGACGACCACCGCCTCGCTGGCCACCTGGATACTGGAGCGCTGCGGCCTCGACCCCGGATTCCTTATCGGCGGCGCGCCGGGGTTCAGTGAACGCTCCGCGCGTCTGGGCTCCGGCTCGCCGTTCGTCGTCGAGGCCGACGAGTACGACACGGCCTTCTTCGACAAGCGCGCCAAAGTCGTCCACTACCGGCCCCGTGTGCTGGTACTGAACAACCTGGAACACGACCATGCCGACATCTACCCGGATCTCGACGCCATCGCTCAACAGCTTCACCAAGCGGTGCGCACTGTTCCGGCCGGGGGGCGGCTGATCGTCAATGGCGACGATCCCAACCTGCCCGGGGTCCTCGATCGCGGCTGCTGGACGCCCATCGAGCGGGTCGGCACCGGCCCGGATAATGACTGGCGCATTGTCGCCGACGGGGACGGCCACTCACTCCACCACCGCGGGGAGCCGGTCGGCCCCCTCCATCCCCCGCTGCCCGGCGCCCACAACCGGGCGAACGCTGCCGCCGCCGTCGCCGCCGCATGCGCCGCCGGGGCCCCCGCGCAGGGCGCGTTGCAGGCGGTCGCAAGCTTCCCCGGCGTGCGCCGGCGGCTCGAGCTTCGCGGCGAAGTGGACGGCATCCAGGTCATCGACGACTTTGCCCACCACCCCAGCGCCATCGCCGCCACCCTGGAGGCACTGGGCGACGGCCCGGGCCGGCTGATCGCCATCGTTGAGCCGCGCTCGAACACCATGCGCCTGGGTACCCACCAGGATCGGCTCGCCGCAGCGCTGGAGGCGGCGGACCGGGCCTTTCTGCTCGCGCCGGCCGACCTCGACTGGTCCGTGATCGACGCCCTTCGCCCCCTGGGAGAACGCGCCGCCACGGCTGCCGAGATCCCCCAGTTGGTCGAACACGTCCTTGCCGAGGCCCAGCCCGGCGATCGCCTGGTGGTGATGAGCAACGGCGCCTTCGGCGGCATCCATCAACGGCTACTTGAGGGCCTGCAACGGAGGGCCGGACGATGAGAGGGATTACCGTAGCGCTAACCGGCGCCTCGGGCATCCAGTACGGGCTGCGCCTGGTGCAGGCCCTCAACCGGGCCGGCGAGCCGGCCCACGTCCTGCTGTCGGAAGCCGGCCGCGTGGTCGCCGGGCTGGAGGCGTCCACCGCTCTGCCGCGTCGGCCGGCCGAACTCCACCGCGCATTGAGCGAGCACCTGGCCCTCGACAGCGAAGGCCTCCACGTCTACGGCGAGAGCCAGTGGACAGCGGCCCTCGCCTCCGGCTCAGCGGCGCCAAAACGCATGGCCATTTGCCCCTGCACCACGGGGACACTGGCCGCCGTTGCCGGCGGGCACTCGAACAATCTCATCGAGCGGGCCGCCGACGTGGTGCTCAAGGAGCACGGGCGACTCGTCGTGGTCCCCCGAGAGACGCCGTTCTCCACGATCCATCTGGAGCACATGCTCAGCCTGGCGCGGATGGGGGTCGTCGTACTCCCGGCCAACCCCGGCTTCTACCACAGCCCGCAATCCGTATCGGATCTGGTCGATTTCGTCGTCGCCCGGATCCTGGACCACCTGGATGTCGATCACGACCTTGGCCCGCGCTGGGGCCAGGAGGACACCGCTGATGAGCGATGAGTACGCAGAGCTCCGGCTCTTCCCCCTGCAGACCGTCCTCTTCCCGCGCGGCCGGCTCGGGCTGCGGATCTTCGAGCGCCGCTACACCGACTTGGTTACCCACTGCCTGCGGGCCGATCAGCCCTTCGGCATCTGCCTGATCGCCGCCGGCAACGAGGTAGGCGAACACGCCACCCCCGAGACGGTGGGCACCGCGGTGCGAATCATCGACTGGAACCAACGCCACGACGGCCTGCTCGGGATCACGGTGGAAGGGGAACGGCGTTTCGAAATCGTGCAGCGACGCACCCCGGCAGGCCAGGCCCAGGAAGCCACCGTGCGCTGGCTCCCCCAGCCGCCAACGACCCGCCTGCCCTCGGCGCTGACACCGCTGGCGGACCTGCTCGAACGCATCCTCAACCAACTCGACGGCGTCTACAGCGAACTGCCGCGGGATCTGGCCGACGCCGACTGGGTCAGCGCACGCCTCGCCGAACTGCTGCCCCTGCCCAACGAAGCGCGGCAACAGTTGCTGGAGATCGACAGCGCCGAAGAGCGCCTAGCGCTGATCCGCGAAGCCCTGGACAGCGAGCCTAGTCCCCGGCGCTAGAGGGTTCCGGAGCAGCGCCGGTCAACGCCCGAGCCGGCAGGATGCGTACCGGCTGTGACGGGACTTGAACCTGCAGATCGTCGGCGGTCACCAGCTGCCCCAGCACCTGCTCACGTTCCTCCGGGGTGGCCGCGCGTGACTGGATCGCGGCCACCGGCCAGCCGGGCTGGATCCGTTCCACCTCCACGCTCCCCAGCCACAGGCGCCGCTCACCCTCATCGAGTCGCACCGGCGCGGACCACAGGCGCAGGACCCGGCGTTCTGAATCCCCATGCGGCCAGACCCCGATCACTGCCGGCAGCCGGCCCCGGTACCAGCGCGCCAGCGGCGCCATGCGGACCACGTCCGGCTCCGGTTCCAGCCAGCGCAGCAGTCCGTAGAGCCGCCGCTGCGGCGGATACCACGGCCCCTCCCCGAGGCACTCGGCGATCTGGCTCGGCGATCCGAGCCACTGGAAATCCACCGGGCGCCGACCACCGTCGAGCCAGCCCAGCTCCCGCGCCAGTTCATCCGCCGCCCCGACCGCAAGCCACTCCTCCACACTGAGCACCGGCGGCTCTGCCTGATCGATGAAGCGCTGTCGCTCCTCGCTGAGCGTCACGACACCCTTGGCGCTGACCGCTACGACCAGAACCAGGGCGACGATGGCCGGCAGGGTTCGCTCCGGGGCGCGCCGCTGGGAGGCGGTCCGCGCCAGCACCACCAGCCCGCCCATGACCAGACCGAGGAGTACGCCGCCTACCGCATCGGCCAGCCACCGATCGCCGACAATGACGCTCGAGGCTGCCGCGAGCAGCGGGATCGCTACGCCGAGCACTTGCACCGGGCGGCGCAGCGGTCCGTAGGCTACCGTAGCGAGCACGCCAGCGGCCAGGACCAGGCTGGTGAACCCGGCCAGAGCCGGGGACGGGAAAGCCAGCGGCGGTGCTCCGCGGTAGAGTTCCGCGGGACTCAGATTGCCGCTGAGATACCCCAGCCCCAGTGCCGCCAGCGCCGCACCCGGCACCAGAACACCGAGCACCAGGGCCACGCGCAGCCGGCCACCGGCAGCCACCCAGAGCACGCCGGCAATCCACGCCGGGACCCAGGCCTGCGGCTCGACCAGCAGCGCCGGCAGAACGAACACAGCGCGCAGGCCGGTATCCATGCCGAGGGTGAGGGCGCCCAGCAGCGCCTCATCCACCAGAGTCGGCCCGCCGAGCCACGCCTGCCGGAAAAGGAGCACGCCGAGGGCGATCAGTGCCGCCCACCAGATCCACCCGGCGCCGTAGCTGAAGGCGCGCAGGGCGTGACGGGGGCCGCTCAGCGCCTGGGCGGCCAGCGGATGCACCCGGCCCCATCGCCGCGCCCGCCAGGCAACGAACGCGCCCAATCGGCGCAGGCGCGGTGCCAGCAGGCGCCGAAAAAGCCACCACACAAGCCAGACCACGACCAGGCTGCCGAGGAGCAACGCCCCGAGCCGAAGCGCCACCGAGGCGGCAACCGCCAGCGAGGCACCGAAAACCATACCGGGCAACAGATAGGCCGGCGCCCAGCACAACGCCGAAAGGAAGTTGACCACGAGAAAGGGCCGCGCCGGCATGTTCATCATGCCGGCAATCGCCGGGATGATGCCCCGCACCGGACCCACAAAGCGGCCAAAGACCAGACTCTTGCCCCCGTGTGTGGCGAAGAAGGCGTCCCCCTTGGCCAGAGCCCCCGGGTAGCGGCGCAGCGGCCAATAGGTCCGCAGGCGGTCCCCGAGGTGCCGCCCCAGCCAATAGCTGATCGTGTCGCCGATCAAGGCGCCGGCGAAGGCGGCCGCCAGGCTCGGCCACAGCTCGAGATGACCGGTGCCGACCAGCGCACCGGCGATGAACAGCAAGGTGGCCCCGGGGACGATCAGTCCGGCGACCACCACCCCCTCGCAGAGTGCGACCACAAAGATGATCAGGGTCGCCCAGCCGGGGTGTGCGGCCAGCCAGTCCAGCAGCGCGTAGGCCCAGGAGAAGTCCATGGTCAGGGTGGCAGGCTCAGTGGGAGCCGGCTTCTAAAACGCGACGATCCGGCAGGGAGCGCCCTGCCGGATCGCGCAAGGTTGGCACCGCCGGCGGGTGCCCGAATCGATCAGACGCGCGCGAACGCACGCTCGGCCGCATCCAGGGTCTCCTGAACGGCGGTCTCATCGTGGGCCAGGGAGACGAAGCCCGCCTCAAAGGCCGCCGGAGCGAGGTAGACACCTTCCTCGAGCATGGCGTGGAAGAAGCGGTTGAAGGTGTCCAGATCGCACGCCTTGACCTGCTCGAAACGGGTCACCGGCGCATCATCAGTGAAGAACAGACCGAACATGCTGCCGGCCTGATTGGTCGTCAGCGGGATGCCGGCTTTGTCGGCGCGCTCCTTGATGCCGTCCACCACGCGGGTGGTGGTCTGCTCCAAACCCTCGAAGGCGCCCGGGGCGGTGATCCGTTCCAGGGTTGCCAGCCCGGCGGCCATGGTGACCGGGTTTCCGGAGAGCGTCCCGGCCTGATAGACCCCGCCGACTGGCGCCAGCCCTTCCATGATCTCGCGACGTCCGCCGAAAGCCCCGACCGGCATGCCGCCGCCGACGACCTTGCCCAGGCAGGTCAGATCCGGCGTGACGCCGTAACGGCCCTGGGCGCACTGCGGGCCGACGCGGAAGCCGGTCATGACCTCGTCGAAGATCAGCAGGGCATCGGTGCGGTCACAGACCTCGCGCAGCTTCTCCAGGAAGCCGGGGACCGGCGGCACGCAGTTCATGTTGCCGGCAACCGGTTCGACGATCACCGCGGCAATCTGGTTGCCGTGCTCGTTGAAGCACTGCTCCACCGCATCGATATCGTTGAAGGGCACGGTCAGCGTGTCGGCGACGACGGACTCCGGCACGCCGGGGCACCCGGGTACGCCAAGGGTCAGGGCGCCGGAGCCGGCCTGCGCCAGCAGGGCGTCCACGTGGCCGTGGTAGTTGCCCTGGAACTTGACGATCTTATCGCGCCCGGTGAACCCGCGGGCCAGGCGCAGGGCGCTCATGGTCGCCTCGGTGCCCGAATTGACCAAGCGCACCATCTCCAGCGACGGCACGTGCTGGCACAGAGTGCGGGCCATCTCCACCTCGAGCTCCACCGGCGTCCCGAAGGAGAGCCCGTTGGCGGCCGTCTCCTGGACGCGCCGGATGACCTCCGGGTCGGCGTGCCCGGCGACCAGCGGCCCCCAGGAGCAGACGTAATCGACGTAGCGCTTGCCGTCCACGTCCCACATGTACGGCCCTTCGCCACGCTCGAAGAAGATCGGCTCGCCGCCGACCCCCTTGAAAGCGCGAACAGGGGAGTTGACGCCGCCGGGGATCAGTTCCCGGGCCTGCTGAAAGAGCTGATGAGTCCGCTGCATGGGATCTCCTTTGTATTCTGCCAAGCCAGTTTCGGGAGGATTCTAACGGTTGCGGCGCCACTCGGCGACGAGCCGCTGCGCCGCACTCTGCGGATCGTCGGCACTGAACAGGGCGCTGACCACGGCCGCGGCATCGGCTCCGGCGGCGGCCACATCCCCGATATTCCCCCCGTTGATGCCACCGATGGCCACGGTCGGGCGGCCCGTCGCCTCGCGCCCCTGGTGCAGGAGCTCCAAAGGCGCGAGTGCGGACTCCGGCTTGGTCGGCGACGGGAAACAGCTGCCGAAGGCGACATAGTCCGCGCCTTCCGCCGCCAGGCGGCGAGCCCGATCGAGATCGGCATAGCAGGAGACCCCGATCCACGCGCCCGGCCCGAGCCGGCTGCGCGCCGCAGCCACGCCGCCGTCGTCCCGGCCAAGATGCACGCCGTCGGCAGCCACGCTCGCGGCGAGCTCGACATCGTCGTTGACAATCAACAATGCCCCGTGCGAAGCGCACAGCCGCTGCAGCGCCTCGGCCTCGCGCCGGCGGCGCTCGGTATCGGCGCTCTTGTCCCGGTACTGGACGATCCGCACACCGCCGCGCAGCACCGCAGACACGGAATCCTCAAGCCCCGGACCCGGCTGCGTCACGGCATAGACGCCTTCGATGCGCTGCTGACCCACCGGCATGGCGCCTAGAGCTCCATCACCTCGAAGGCTTCCTTGCCGGCGCTGCACTCGGGGCAAAGGAAGTCCTCCGGCAGGTCCTCGAACCGGGTGCCGGGCTCGATCCCCAGCTCCGGAAAGCCTTGGCTCTCGTCGTACATCCAGCCACAAACGGTGCACATCCAGGTCCGCTCGGCCATCGGGTTTCTCCATTTTGCCTGGTCTCGCGCTACGCCGCCGGATCCCGGTACCCGCAGCGCCCCTGTATCTCAAGTCCTACTCTATCAAAGCACTACCGCGAGCCCGACCCCGTGCCTCATCGACGCCGAAGCCCACGCAAAACGCCACCAGGAAAAGGGCGGCACAAAGGAGGATCGCCGACTCCAGCCCCACCGCCGCCTGGAGGCCACCGACGGCGACCAGGCCGAAGGCGCCGGCGAGCTTGGTGGACAGCCCCCAGAAACCGAAGAACTCCGCCGCACGCCCCGGCGGCGCGAACAGCCCCACCAGGGTCCGGCCCGCCGACTGGCAGGAGCCCAGCGCCAGCCCGGCGGTGCAGCCGGCGGCGAGGAAGACGTACTGCGCCTCCCAGTCCGTGCCGAAAAGGCGGTTGAGCCCTCGGGTCAGCTCCGGCGTCGCCCAGATCAACAGGATGGCGACGATCCAGATGACCAGGGTCACCATGTAGGTGCGCTTGGCGCCCACGGCGTCCTGGATCAAGCCAAAGCCGATGGCCCCGGCTGCCGCCGAGAGCTGCGTGACGATGAACATGATCATTCGCACGTGCTCATCCCAGCCGATGACCTGGGCGCCGTAGATGAAAGCGTACGAGATCACGATGGCCAGGCCCGACATGGCCAGAAGCAGGGAGACCATGAAAATCGACATATCGCGCAGATAGGAGAGGCTGCGCAGCGTCTGCCCGACCCGGGCAAACCCGAGCCGGGCGTACCCCACCCCCCCCGGCAACGACTGCGGTGTCCCCCGCTCGCGCAGCCAGAGGAACGTGGGGATGGCACAGAGCAAGAAGAAGGCGGCAGCAAACGGCCCCACCCAGCGGATGCGGTCGAAGTTCTCCTCGCTGACTTCCCCGAGGACAAGCACCGTGAAGACCGTCGCACAGAGCCCGCCCACGTAGCCGAGCGACCACCCCAGCCCGGAGACACGCCCCATCTCACGCGGACCGGCGATATCCGGAAGGAAACCGGCGATGAAGGCCTCACCCATGGAGTAGGCGTAGCTGGAGATGGCGATCAGCACGAAGCCGAGGATGATGTAGCCCGGCTCCACCCAGTACAGCGCCGCCGTCGCCGTCACGGTGGTGATGTAGCTCATAAAGAGAAAGCGCCGCTTGGCGGCCGCATAATCCATCACCGCCCCGCAGACCGGCGCCGTCGCAACCACGCCGAGGTAGCTCAGCGCCAGCGCACTGCTCCAGAGAAGGTTGCCGAGCTGGTAGCCCTCGCCGCTGTCGCCGACGATCACCCGGGTGAAGAGATCGCCGTAGATCACCGTAATGATCAGCAGCGTGTAGGCCTGGTTGGCGAAGTCGAACATCGCCCACCCCAGGACCTCGCGCCGGGGAGCCTTACTGGTTGCCCACACCTGCGTACTCCCGGGTCAGTCGAAGCCAGAGAGGTGGCGTTCGGCCGCCATCCACTCGTGCACGGATTGCGGCAGCTGTTCACACATCGGCTGCTCGCCCAAGGATGCCTGCAGCACCTCCGCAGTGGGCACGTGACCGCCGGGGCGACGGAAAAGCCCCTTGACCAGTCCTACGGCCACCGTCCGGCCGTCGCGCACGAAGCGCTGCTCGATGAAGAACCACTTCTCATCCCAGCCGATCAGCCGCGTGTGCAGCTCAAACGCCTGAAAAGGCAACAGCGATCGCCGCCAACGGACCATGGCCGAGGCAATCACCGGCATCCAGCGCCGGCGGACCGCCTCACCGGCCAGGCCCATACGGACCATCAGATCGACGCGGCCGAGGTCCATAAGGGTCAGAAACCGGCCGTTGTTCATATGGCGGTTCGGATCGAGGTCGAGCAGCCCGGTGCGAAACCGCAGCACCGAGACCTCCTCCACCGCCAGTGGACGGCGGCGCAGCAGCGCAGCCAGGACCACTCGCAATAATCGCAGATAGAGATTCACGCCCGGATGCTCCCTGCCTGAGGCTTGCGGGGTGTCGGCTGCCCCGATTCTAAACACATCCTCCCTCGCTAGTCGTGGCGAGCGGACTCCGGTATCCTCCACCACCATGAGTGAAACCCATCTAACCGAGCAGCGCTTTACCGACCTCCCCATTCACGAATCGGTGCTGGATGGCCTCGACGAGGCAGGCCTGAGCCAATGCACACCGATCCAGGCATCCACCCTGCCGCAGACCCTCCAGGGCCAGAGCATCGCTGGCGAGGCACAGACCGGCACGGGCAAGACGGCAGCTTTCGTGGTGGCCTCACTCCATCACCTGATGACCCATCCGGTGCCGGAGGGCGCGAAGGGCCCCTGGGCCATCATGCTCGCCCCGACGCGGGAGCTGGCCCTGCAGATCTACAACGACGCCGAGCGCATCGGCGCCTATACCGGCCTGCGCTTCGCTGCCGTCTACGGCGGAACCGGTTACGAGGCGCAGCGCGAGCAGCTACGCGGCGGAGTCGATGTGATCATCGGCACACCGGGGCGGATCATCGACTTCTTCAAGCAGAAGATCTTCAACCTGCGCGATATCGAAGTGGTGGTCCTCGACGAAGCCGACCGCATGTTCGACCTCGGTTTCATCTCGGACATCCGCTTCCTGCTGCGGCGCATGCCCCCCGCGGAGAAGCGGCTTAATCTGCTCTTCTCGGCGACGCTCTCCTACCGGGTCATGGAGCTGGCCTGGGAGCACATGGGCGACCCGAGCCGGGTCACCATCGAGAGCGAGCAGCGCACCGCCGACCATATCCGGCAGACCCTCTACCACGTCGCCAAGGAGGAGAAGACCTCCTTCCTGGTCGGACTGTTGCAGCACATCGATCCGCGCCGGACGCTGGTCTTCGTCAACACCAAGCGGGCGGCGGAGAACGTGGTCGGCTACCTCAACGGCAACGGCCTCGAGGCCGCGGTCATCTCCGGGGATATCCCGCAGGGCAAACGCGAAAAACTCCTCGAGCGCTTCCGCGACGGCGACCTCCCGGTGCTCGTCGGCACCGACGTGGCCGCCCGCGGCCTGCATATCGATGCAGTCAGCCACGTCATCAACTACGACCTGCCACAGGACCCCGAGGACTACGTCCACCGTATCGGCCGCACGGCACGGGCCGGCGAATCCGGCGATGCGATCAGCCTCGCCTGCGACGAGTACGTCTTCTCGCTGCCGGATCTGGAGGCCTATCTGGGCGAGAAGATCCCGTCGCAGCCGCCGCCGGCCGAGTACTTTGCCGAACTCGCCGCGCCCAAGCGCCCGAGCAAGCCGCGCAACGCCGGCGGGGCCGGGCGGCGGCGCAGCGGCGGCGGGGGCAAACCTCCGCGGCGGCGCAGTGGGAGCCGTGCCGCCCGCTAGGGCGCTGGTCACCGCGGGCCGGACCGTGCCATAGTCCTCGCTGAGTCGGCGGAAGCGAACGGAGAACCACGCGCCATGTACGACTTTCTCAGCTACTGTGTGCGCGACTACATGACCACGGCGCCGCACACGGTCGGCCGGGACACCCCGCTGCGCACGCTGCAGGCTCTGTTCGACGGGCACGACTTCAACGGCGTCCCCGTCGTGGATGAGGACGGCATCCTCCTGGGCATGGCGACAAAGCTCGACCTGCTCAAGGCGTTCACCTTCTCCCCGGACAGCATGGTCCCCCGCTACGACGCGATCATGGAGCACCCGATCCACGAGGTCATGACCCGGGAGCCGATCACCGTCAGCCCCGATCTGCCGCTGACCCGCGTTCTGCAGCGGATGGTGGACCTGCGTACCAAGGGTTTCCCGGTCGTCGATGAGGACCAGCGCGTCGTCGGCGTCATCGCCCGCGAGGACCTGCTGCGCGCCCTGCGCGACGCCACAAGCGCCAGCGCTGAATAACGAGGGCTATGAACCCCTCAACCCTCATCGGCATCCTCGGCGGCCTGATCCTGATCGGATCGGTGCTCTTCGTTGCTGCCGAAGAGGCCCTGGTCTTTCTCAACCTACCGGGGCTGGCCATCGTCATCGGCGGCACCCTGGCCGCCACCTTCCTCGCCTACCCCATGGACGAGGTCCTGCGCGTCTTCCGCCTGGTATGGATCGTCATCCGCAACGAGCGGGTCTACACGCGGGATGACATGGAAGAGCTCATCCGCATCTCGCAGCTGTGGTTCAAGGGGGACGTGCGGGCGGTGGAGGATGCGCTGGAGAACGTGGCCAACCCGTTCCTGCGCACCGGCGTGCAGCTGCTCATCGACCTGACCCCGGAGGAGGACATCCTCGATCTGCTGCAGTGGCGCATCCAGCGACTGCGGGCCAAGGAGCACGCCGAGGCGCAGATCTTCCGGGTCATGGCCTCCTTCGCCCCGGCCTTCGGGATGATCGGCACCCTGGTCGGCCTGATCAACATGATGTTTATCCTCGATGACGGCGACATCGCCGCCATCGGCCAGCAGATGGGCGTGGCGCTGCTGACCACCTTCTACGGGATCCTCTTCGCCAACCTGATCCTCAAGCCGATCGCCGTGAAGCTGGAGCGGCGCACGGAACAGCGCCTGGTGACCCTGAACATGATCCTCCAGGGGATCTCCCTGATGTGCCAGAAGCGCAACCCCACTCTCATGCGCGAGACGCTCCACTCCTTCGTCGCCCAGTACAAGGACGAGATCCGCGACCCCGACCTGATCCGGCAGCTCGAGGAGAGCAGCCAGAAAGCCGCCGCCGCGGCCGGCGCGGGAACGACGGGACAGCGCAAGGGTGAAGCGGGGGAGCGCGGCACTGGCGGCACAACGGATCGCACCGGCGCCGGCAGTCCGGGCAGCGCACGCTAGCAGCGGAGGCCCACGGTGACCGAGGAGAGCCCGACCAACCGGCGCACCGGACGCTTCAGCAGGCAGGTCCAGGTCGAGGGCGACAAGGAAGAGGACAACAGCTGGCTGCTGGTCTACCTCGACGTCATCACCCTGCTGCTGATCGTCTTCGTCATCCTCCTGGCCATGATCGAGCCGGAGGACGACGAGCACGCTTCCGGCGAGGGAATCTTCGACGGCCAGGAGCACATCCTCGAGGGCGACCCCAGCGTGCTGGAAGGTATGCCGGAGATCCGCGATGATACTGACAGCACTCTGGTCCTGCCCACCGAACTGGAAGAGCGCGGCGTCGAGGCCACGGGCGAGGAGGATACGATCACCTTCCGGCTCGACGACGCTGTGCTCTTCGAGACCGCTCAGGCGGAGCTGCAGCCCGAAGGGCAGGCGGCCATCGATGAGCTGATCCCCATCTTCCAGGCGACCACGGCGCGGATTTCGGTGGAGGGGCACACCGACAGCCTGCCTATCGCCACGGAACAGTTCCCTTCCAACTGGGAGCTCTCCTCGGCCCGGGCCAGCGCGGTGCTGCGCTACCTCGCCGAGCAGGGGCTGGACCCGCGCCGGCTGCGGGCCATCGGCTACGGCGATATCCGCCCCATCGACGACAATGAGACGGCAGAGGGCAGAGCGCGGAACCGGCGCGTCGAGATTGTCCTCCACTTCGGCGACACACCGCCGGATCTGGAGGGTGTCGAGACCCCCTAAGCCGCCGAGGATGGTACCTTGTTCCTTCGGCGCGCAGGAGCGAACAACCCGATCATGCAAACCACCGGACCTCCGACACTCTCGAGCTTCCCGCCGGTGATCGGCTTCCTGATCACCGCCAATGTCCTGATCTTCCTGTTGCAGATGGTGATCGGCCCGCAGGCGCTGATCGCCACCTTCGGCCTATGGCCGATTAGCACCGGCGCGGAGATGCCCGCCCTTTTCGGGGCACCGCCGGACTTCCAGATCTGGCAGCTGCTCACCTACGGTTTCCTCCACGGCGGACTGCTGCACCTGTTCGTGAACCTCTTCGCCATGTGGATCCTCGGCGTTCACCTGGAGCACGCCTGGGGGTCACGGACCTTCGCGCTCTACTTCTTCATCTGCGTCATCGGTGCCGGGCTGGTCCAGCTCTTTGTCGCCACCCAGGCGGCTGCCGGCGGCGAGGTCTATCCGACGGTGGGCGCCTCCGGCGGGGTCTTCGGCATTCTCCTCGCCTTCGGGATGATGTTCCCCAACCACCGGCTGTTGCTTCTGATCCCGCCGATTCCGATCCGGGCCAAGTACTTCGTCATCGGTTACGGCGCCTTCGAGCTCTTCGCCGGGATGACCGGCACCATGGCGGGCATCGCCCACTTCGCCCACCTCGGCGGTATGGTGGTCGGCTTCCTGCTGATCCAGTACTGGCGCGGCAAACTGCCGATCAAACCGCGGTTCCAGCGCTTCCACTGGTAACCCGGGCCGCATTGGGCTGCGACGGCCTGGCCCTTGTCCGCCGCCAGCGCTCCGGCTAGCTTGATCGAGCCGGCTCCATGGACGGAGCCTGACAGGGACGGAGCCCAAATCATGGACGACGACCGCGCCACGATCCGCTACGTGGATCGCCTGCTCGCGGATGCCGCCCGGCTGCGCGCCTCGGACATCCACCTCCAGCCGGAGCCGGACAGCCTGCGCATCCGCCTCCGCGTGGACGGCCTCCTGCGCGAGGCCGCCTCTCCCCCGCCGGCCGCACTGCGCAGCCGCGTGATCGCCCGGATCAAACTGCTCGCCGAAATGGACGTGGCCGAGCAGCGCCGCCCTCAGGATGGGCGCCTGCAGGCCGAGGGGCCCAACGGGCGCACCATCCAGTTCCGGGCCGCCAGCTGCCCCGGGATTCACGGAGAGAAACTGGTCCTGCGCCGCATCGAGTCTGACGCCCCGCAGACCCTGGCCGACCTGGAGATGCCGCCGACCACCCGGCAGGAACTGGAATCCGCCCTGGACCGCCCGGACGGCCTGATCCTGGTCACCGGGCCGACCGGCTCGGGCAAGACCGCCACGCTCCACGCGGCGCTGCGCCGGCTTAATACGCCGGAGCTCAACATCTGCGCGGTGGAGGATCCGGTGGAGGTCGCTCTCCCCGGTGTCACCCAGGTAGCCGTCAACCGCCGCGCCGGGGTTGACTTCGCCACCGCCCTGCGCGCCTTCCTGCGCCAGGATCCGGATATCATCATGATCGGCGAAATCCGCGACACCGAGACGGCCTCCATCGCCGTCAAGGCTGCGCAGACCGGTCACCGCGTCCTCTCCACCCTCCACACCCGCACCGCGGCCGGGGCCATCGAGCGCCTCGCACGGATGGGCATCCCCACCCACGACCTGGCCTCCAGCCTCAACCTGGTGGTCGCCCAACGCCTGGTGCGGCGCCTGTGCCGGCATTGCCGGACGCCGGTGCGCAGCGACCTGGAGCCCTGGGCCGCGGCAGAAGCACCCGCCAGCTACCAGGCCGGACAATGCACCCACTGCCGGGATGGCTTCCACGGACGCTGCGGCGTCTTCCAGGCCCTGCCCGTACGCGGGTCGATCACCGAGGCAATCCTCGCCGGCGCCGGCGCCCGTCAGATCCAGAAAGCCGCCGGCGCTGACGCGGCCGAGGACCTCTACCGGGCCGGGCAGCACCTGGTCGCCGCCGGCATCACCAGCCTCCGCGAGCTCCACCGGGTGACGCAGGAGCCTGCGACGTGAACCGTTGCTGCTGGAGTGGAATCGACCGTCGCGGCCAGCGCGTCCACGGTTGCTGTGCCGCCGACCACCCCACCGCCCTGGAAGAGGCTCTGGCCGAACGCGGCATCGCCTTGCTGCGCCGCTACCCGCCACCACGGCGATGCGGCCTGCACTCCCCCGGAGAGCGGTCCCGGCTCGCCACTTTGCGGCGTCTGGCGCGCCTTTTGGAGGCCGGAGCCCCGTTGTCCGAGGCACTGCGCGCTCTCGCCGCCCAGAGCCGACACGCCCGGGAGCGCCTCCAGCTTCGCCACGTCCGCCACCAGGTTGAGCGCGGCACCCCGCTGCCGGAGGCGTTTGCAGCGGCGTGGCCGGATTTCGATCCGGTCCACCGGGCGCTGCTTGAGGCCGGCACCTGGACCGGGGATCTCCCCGGCGCCCTGGCCCGCATTGCCGACGAGCAGGAGCGCCGCCTCCAGCTGCGACGAAGCATCCGCCAGGCCTGTGCCTATCCGGCGGTGGTCGGCGCCGCCGCCCTCGCCCTGATGGCGATGCTGCTTCTCGTCCTGGTCCCGCGATTCGAAGCGGTCATCGGCACTGCCCCGGAGGACTTGCCGGCTCTTACCCGCGCCGTGCTCGCAACCTCCGAGGCCATCACCACCCTGCTTCCGATGGCCACGGCGATCGCCCTGGCCGCGATCGCCGGGGTGATGGCACTCCGACGCTCTCCACCGTGGCGGCGCACCCTGCGGCGCCTGACCGACCGCCTGCCCTGGCTCGGGACGACCCGCTACCACGCCGACCTGGCCCGCTGGTGCGGGACACTGGCCGAGCTGCTGCGTGCCGGGGTCCCCCTCCTGCAGGCCCTGCCCCTGGCCGAGCGGGCCGCGGCCGGGGGCAGCCTTGAGCGCCCGCTTCAGGCACTGCAGCGGCGCGTCCGCGCCGGCGAGCCGTTCGCTGGCGCGCTGCGTCGCGCCCTGCCGGCGGCCACCGAAGCCGTGCAGCTTGCCGGGGTCGGTGAGGCCTCCGGACGCCTCGATGAGGCCCTGGCGGAGGCCGCCGAGGGCTACAAGCAGGCCCTGGAAGACCGCCTCAAGCGGCTGGCAACCGTGCTTGAGCCGCTACTGATCGTCCTCATGGGCGTCATCACGGCTCTGGTCGTCGCCGCGCTCTACCTGCCCGTATTCCAAATCGGCGGCCCCATTCAATAAACTAGGCGCCCTCGCCACCGGCCCGTTGGGGAGCCATGGAGACCACACACGCGCTGCCCGTGACCCTGGAGCTGTTCCTCGCCGGCATCGCCGGACTGATTGTGGGCAGCTTCCTCAACGTGGTGGTCCACCGCCTGCCACGCATCCTGGAGCAACGCTGGGGGGAAGAGGCCCGGGAAATCCTCGGCCAGACGCAAACCGAGGTCGAGCCGAGCGGCCACTACAGCCTCGCCTGGCCCCCGTCCCACTGCCCCCATTGCCTGCGGCGCCTTCGTCTGCGCGAGAACATCCCGCTCGTCAGCTACCTGCTCCAGCTGGGCCGGTGTCGCGGCTGCGGCGCAGAGATCCGGCCGCGCTACCCGATCCTGGAGGCCGTGACCGCGGCCGCCACAGTGGCCGTGGTGGCTGTCTACGGGCTGACCATCACGGCCCTCGGCCCCCTGGCACTGACCTGGGCCCTGATCGCAGCGGCGGCGATCGACCAGGAGCACTACCTGTTACCGGACAGCCTCACCCTCCCGTTGCTCTGGGCCGGCCTGCTGTGGAGCATCCTCGACCCGGCGCCGCCGACACCGACCGGTGCGATCATCGGCGCCACCGCCGGCTACCTGGCCATGTGGAGCATCTTCCACGGCCACCGCCTGATCACCGGGCGTGAAGGGATGGGCCACGGCGACTTCAAACTTACCGCGGCCCTCGGCGCCTGGCTCGGCTGGCAAGCACTCCCCGCGCTGGTGCTGATCGCAGCCCTTGCCGGGCTGGTGAGCGCATTGATTCTGGCCCTGCGCAATCGCCCGCTCGACCAGCCCATCCCCTTTGGCCCGTTCCTCGCCGGAGCCGGCTGGCTCCTCCTGCTCTTCGGCCATGAGGCAAGCCAATGGCCCCTGCTCTAGAGACCCCCACCGCGCCCCTGCGCATCGGGCTGACCGGCGGCATCGCCAGCGGCAAGAGCACAGTGGCCACCCTCTTCGCCATGCGTGGCGTGCCGGTCATCGATACCGATATGCTGGCCCGCGAGGTCGTCGCGCCCGGCAGCGAAGGACTGGCCGCCGTTACCGCGGCGTTTGGCGCCGGGATCCTGACCCCGGAAGGGCAGCTGGACCGGCAAGCGCTCGGCCGGCACGTCTTTCAGGACGGGGCGGCCCGCCGGCGCCTGGAGGCGATCCTTCATCCGCGCATCCGAGAGCGATTAACCACACGACTGGCGCGCTTACGTGCCCCGTACGCCCTGGTGGTGGTACCTTTACTGGTGGAAACCGGAATGGACCGGCAGATGGACGCAGTGATCGTCGTCGACCTGCCCGAGTCGGTCCAGCGGGACCGACTAATGGCCCGCGACGGACTCTCAGCCACCGAGGCCGACGCCCGTCTCGCCTCCCAGGCAACCCGGGACGAACGGTGCGCGGTCGCCAATTACCGGATCGATAACTCCGGGGCGCGCGACGTGCTGGTCCACCAGGTGGAGCAGCTGCACCGGCGTTTCCTCGCCGCAGCGCGCGGCGCCCCCTTACAACGAGGGACCGCAGAGAATGAGTGAAGATGAAAACACCGGTTCGTGGGTCACCTACGAACACCCACTCAACGAACGGCTGCGTACGCTGCTGCGGCTCGAGTTCCTCATGGAGACAGCTCGGACCGCGATGGAGCGGGACGCAATCATCGACAGCCGCATGGCGGTGGAGGCGTTCATTCACACCTTCAACGTCCTCGAGCGCGGCGAGGTCCGCTCGGAGGTCATCAAGGAACTCGACCGCCTCTCCACCGAAACCGGCTTCATGGAGGCGCAGGGGCTGTGGTCGGCGGCCCAGGTGCAGAAGGAGACCGACGAATGCCGCCGGCTGCTGCGGCGGGTCGGGGAGCCGGACGCCGCGCTCGGCCAGGAGCTGCGCGAGGATGAGCTGCTCGGGCTGATCACCCAGCGCTTCGGCGTCGGCGCCGGCACCTGCAACTTCGATCTACCCAGCTACCACCGCTGGCTGGCACGCCCCTACAGCGAGCGCAGCGCGGACATGCAACGCTGGTTCGAGAGCTTCGCCGACCTGCGCGCGGCGGTCCGCTTCGCTCTCCGGCTCCAGCGCGAGGCCGGGACCTTCACCGACGAGGTCGCCACCGGGGGCAACTGGCAGAGTCGCACGCCCTACGACAGCCGCGTCTCGCAGATGCTGCGCCTGCAGGCGCCGCTTGAGAACGGCGTCATCCCGGAGATCAGCGGCAACCGCCACCTGGTCACCATCCGCTTCCTGCGCCAGCCCGATACCCGCAACCGCCCGGTACCAGCCGGCGAAGACGTCCACTTCCGCCTGGCGCGGTGCACCCTCTAAGCCACCGCGTCGGCCAGCCTGCGCCCGCGACCGGCTAACCGCAACGCGACGGCAACAACCCGCGGATGGCGGCAATCCCCTGTGCCCCGTGGGAGCGTGCCGTCGCGACATCCTCCGGCCCCAACCCACCGAGGGCGAAGACCGGCAACGGTGCGTCCGCCACCCATGCCGCGAACTGCGCCCAGCCCAGCGGCTGACGCTCCGGATGGCTGGCGGTGCGCTGCACCGGCGAGAGCACGGCAAAGTCGGCGCCACACGCGGCGGCCTGCTCCAGCTCCCCGGGGCTGTGGCAGGAGGCGGCCACCCAGCGCGCCCAGCCCGGGCGACGGGGCGTCGCCGCCAGGGTCCGGGCGTTCCAGTGGACCCCGTGGCCACCGGCCTCGGCAGCCAGCTCGTCAGGGGCATTGACCAGCAGCGTCGCCCCGTAGGCGTCACAGCGCGCCCGCAGGCGCCTGCCGAGGGCCACCAGCGAATCGGGCGATCGTTCCGGACGGCGGAGTTGGACCAAGCGGATTCCGCCGGCCAGGGCGGCCTCCAGGACCTCCAGCCAGCGCTCCGGGTCGTCCGGGTCCTGCGGAGTGATCAGGTACCGATCCGGTAGCTGCAGGGCGTGAATGATCGGAAGGTTGGCGGCGGGCCAACGCCGGTGCGACAACGCCTGCAGCGTCGACCACACCACCGCCTGGCCTTCCCGCCCGCGCGGGGTGCCGGACCAGTCGGCACAGTCGAGTACGTGGAGCACCACGCGCAGGTGGCCGTAATCCCATGGGACACGAATCCGCAGTGGGCCTGGCACCACGCGGATGCCCAGCTCCTCGTCGAGCTCGCGCGCCAGGGCGGCCGCCGCCCCCTCACCGGGCTCGATCTTGCCCCCGGGGAACTCCCAGTATCCGGCGTGATCACGCCCCGGGGGCCGTTGCTGGATCAGGACCCGGCCATCGCCGGCCCGCACGACGCCAGCGGCGACATGGATCGGGGAGTTCGGAGCCGGATCGCGGGTCACGCGGGTATGGCCCATTCAGGTCCGGTAGTCGGCGTTGATCCGCACGTATTCGGCGGTCAGATCGCACGTCCACACCGTCGCCGCGGCCTCCCCGCGCCCCAGATCGATCCCCAGGGTGACCTCGGAGCCGCGGAGGTGTTCGGCGGCTTGCGCCTCGTCGTAGGCCGGATCGACGGTCCCGCCGGTGGCCACCGGGTGCCCTCCCACGAAGAGGTTGACCCCAGCCACATCCAGATCGTCGATCCCCGCCCGGCCGACAGCGGCCAGAATGCGCCCCCAATTCGGGTCGGCGGCGGCGACGGCCGTCTTGACCAGGGGGGATTCGGCCACAGTGAAGGCCACACGCTCCGCTTCAGCGGCATCCCGGGCACCCTCGACCGCCACGTCAATGAGCCGCGTAGCCCCCTCACCGTCGGCGGCGATGGCCCGCGCCAGGTCGATGCACACCGCCTCCAGGGCCGCCTGGAAGCGCTCCAGATCGGCGCCTTCACCCTCGATTTGCGGTCCGTAACCGGTCGCCGCCAGCAGGCAGGCGTCGTTGGTGGAGGTGTCGCCGTCCACCGTCACGCGGTTGAAAGAGCGCCCCACCGCCCGCTTCAGAGCAGCGTCCAGCAGCGATTGCGACAGGCCGGCGTCAGTGCCGACAAAGGCGAGCATCGTGGCCATATCGGGGCGAATCATCCCCGCCCCCTTGGCAATCCCGGTCAGCGTGCACAGACCGCCGCTGAGCCGGACCTGATAGCTGGCCACCTTACGCCGGGTGTCGGTGGTCTGGATGCCCTCCGCAGCCCGATCCCAGCCGTCCTCGGCAAGCGCGGCGAGGGCGCCGTCGAGGCCGGCGGCAACACGCTCCACGGGCAGGGGCTCACCGATGACCCCGGTGGAGAACGGCACCACCGCCTCCACCGCGGTTTCGGTGCGATCGGCCAGTGCACGGCAGCAGGCCAGCGTATCCGCTTCGCCCCGTTCTCCGGTTCCGGCGTTGGCGTAGCCGGTGTTGATCAGCAGATAACGGGGCGCGGTGACCGCGAGGTGGCGCTCCGCCACCCAGACCGGGGCCGCCCGGAAACGGTTGCGGGTGAAGACGGCGGCAGCGCGGGTTCCGCGGGCCAGCTCCAGGACGACTAGATCAGGCCGCCCGGGCTTGCGGATCGCCGCCGCGGTGGTACCCAGCCGGATCCCGGGAACGCTGTGGACGGCGGCAGCCCCGGCCGTCATCTCAGAGTCTCCCGCAGCAATGCTTGTACTTCTTGCCGGAGCCGCAGGGGCACGCCTCGTTGCGGCCGACCTTCGGGCCGTCCCGGGTCACCGTCTCCTGAGCGCCGCCGCTGCGCCCGCCGCCGGTGCCGCCATCGGCTGCCGCACCGCCCGTTGCGGCCACTGCACCGCCACCGGCGGCAGCCGCAGTGCCCCCGGCAGAGGCCGCTGCCGTGGACGCGGCGGACGCCGGCTCCGCATGCCGGGCCTGCAGCCGTTCCGCTTCCCGGCGCCGCTGCTCTTCCACCGCTTCGACGTCCTCCTCCGCCCGGACCTGGACGCGCAGGAGGATGCCGGCGGCGTCGCGCTTGAGCCCCTCGAGCATCTCCTGGAACATGGCGAAGGCGTCTTTCTTGAACTCCTGCTTCGGGTTGCGCTGGGCGTAGCCGCGCAGACCCACCCCCTGGCGCAGATAATCCATGGCCGCCAGGTGTTCCTTCCAGTGCTTGTCGAGGACCTGGAGCATCACGGCCTTCTCGAAGTGCCGGACCACCGCCGAGCCGGCCTCCTGCTCCTTGGCCCGATAGGCCTGCTCGATCCGCTCCTGGATGCGCTCGCGCAGCGGCTCCTCGTGGAGATCGTCCTCGTCGTCGAGCCACTGCTGGATCGGCAGCTCCTGGCCGAATTCGTCCCTCAGGGTGCGCTCCAGGCCGGCGACGTCCCATTGCTCGTCGATGGAGCCGGGCGGGATGTGCTCGGAGATCACCTTATCGATGACGTCGCGGCGCACGGCATCCACGGTCTCGGAGACATCGTCGGCCTCCAGGAGCTCGTTGCGCTGCTCGTAGACGACCTTGCGCTGGTCGTTGGCGACGTCGTCGAACTCCAGCAGGTGTTTGCGCATGTCGAAGTTGTGGGCCTCGACCTTGCGCTGGGCGTTCTCGATCACCCGCGAGACCATACCGGACTCGATGGCCTCGCCGTGCTCCATGCCGAGGCGCTGCAGCATCCCGGACATCCGCTCCGAAGCGAAGATCCGCAGCAGCGAATCCTCCAGCGAGAGGTAGAAGCGTGACGAGCCCGGGTCGCCCTGACGCCCGGAACGTCCGCGAAGCTGATTGTCGATCCGCCGCGACTCGTGGCGCTCGGTGCCGATGACGTGGAGCCCGCCGGCGTTGACCACGCGCTCGTGGCGATCCTTCCACTCCGCCTCGCGGCGAGCAACCTCCGCCGGATCCGGATCCTCGCCGAGGTCGGCGAGCTCCTGGTCCAGGTTGCCGCCGAGGACGATGTCGGTCCCGCGGCCGGCCATGTTGGTGGCGATGGTCACGGCCCCGGGGCGACCCGCGTCAGCGATGATCTGCGCCTCACTCTCGTTGTGCTTGGCGTTGAGCACGTTGTGTTCCACGCCGGCCTCCTTGAGCGCCTTGGACAGACGCTCCGAGGCCTCGATGGAGGTGGTGCCCACGAGCACGGGCTGGTCGCGCTGCACGCAGTCCTTGATGTCCGCAATGATCGCCTCGTACTTCTCATCGGCGGTGCGGTAGACCAGATCGTGGGTATCCTCGCGGACCATCGGCCGGTGCGTGGGTACCGAGAGGACTTCGAGGCCGTAGATGTGCTGGAACTCGAAGGCTTCGGTATCCGCCGTACCGGTCATGCCGGCGAGCTTGTCGTAGAGGCGGAAGTAGTTCTGGAAAGTGATCGACGCCAGGGTCTGGTTCTCGGCCTGGATCGGCAGGCCCTCCTTCGCCTCGACCGCCTGGTGCAGCCCCTCCGACCAGCGCCGCCCGGGCATGGCACGACCGGTGAACTCGTCGACGATCACCACCTGGTTGTCGCGGATCAGGTAGTGGACATCCCGCTCATAGAGGGTATGCGCGCGCAAGGCCGCGTTGAGGTGGTGGACGACGTTGATGTTGCGGGCGTCGTAGAGGGAGTCGTTCTCGCCGATCAGCCCTTCGGCGCGCAGTAGCGCCTCGGCCTGGTCGTGGCCGGACTCGGTGAGGTAGACCTGGCGCGCCTTCTCGTCAACGTAGTAATCGCCAGGGCCGAGCTCGGGGTTCTCCTCCGGGGTTTCCTCCGGCGTCTGGCGCCGAAGTTTCGGCACGACCCGGGTCATCGCCTCGTAGAGCTCCCCGGCCTGTTCCGCCGGCCCGGAGATGATCAGCGGCGTGCGCGCCTCATCGATAAGGATCGAGTCCACCTCGTCGATCAGCGCGTAATAGAGATCGCGCTGGACCTTGTCCTCCTTGCGGAAGGCCATGTTGTCGCGGAGGTAGTCGAAGCCGAACTCGTTGTTGGTGCCGTAGGTGATATCGGCCTGGTAGGCAGCTTCCTTCTCCTCGCGCGGCTGGCGTGGGACGACCACCCCCACCTCCATGCCGAGGAAACGGTAGAGCTTGCCCATCCAATCCGCATCCCGCCGGGCGAGGTAGTCGTTCACCGTGACGACGTGGACGCCGCGCTCGGTCAGCGCGTTGAGATAGACCGGCAGGGTCGCCACCAGCGTCTTGCCCTCACCGGTCTTCATCTCGGCGATGGCCCCCTGGTGGAGGACAATCCCGCCGAGCAGCTGGACATCGAAGTGGCGCAGCCCGAGCACGCGGCGCGAGGCCTCGCGCACGGTGGCGAAGGCCTCCTCCAGCAGGTCGTCCAGGGTCTCGCCCTGGGCGAGGCGGTCCTTGAAGGCCTGGGTGCGGGCCTGGAGCTGCTCGTCGGAGAGCTTCTGCAGCTCCGGCTCGAATGCGTTGATGGCCTCGATGCGCTTGCGCATGCGCTTGAGGGCGCGCTCATTACGGGTTCCGAAGACGCGTTTGGCGATCGCTGAAAACATGGGCAGTTATTGAAACACTCGGCGAAGTCAAGAGTTACAGGATACAGATCGTAGGGCCTCGATGGTAATCGGCGTGCCCTGCGGCGGATTGCGACGTTGCCCGCGCCCGCCTGCTTGCGTATGACCACGCAGCGAAGGAAACTGCTCCCATGAACCAGCCCAAGCGCTTCAATCCGGCCCAGCCTCCGCGACGCGAGGGCAAGCTTCACCGCGTTGCTCCCCGGTTGGCCCAGCGACCGGGACCGATGCGGGCAATGATCGACCACGCGCGGGAACTCGAGCGGCTGCGCCGGCGCATGCGCCAGGTCCTGCCGGACGCGCTTCGGGAGCAGTGGCAGCTGGCCCGCCTGGACGAGGCGGAGATGGTGATCGTCGCCAGCAGCGGGGCGTGGGCCACGCGGCTGCGCTATGCCGCGCGGCAGCTGCAGGAGGCGGCGCAACGCGCCGGCGGACCGTACCCGGCCCACGTGACCGTACGCATCGCCCCGTCTGCCCCGGGGCCGAGCCGCCTGCAGCCGCCCGGGCACCTCAGCAGCGGCGCGGCGGAGACGCTGCGCAAGGCCGCCGCCGCCACGGAAGACCCGGATCTGCGCGCCGCTCTCGAGCGGCTGGCCTCCCGCCACAAGGGCTGATCGCCCGCCTAGCGCTCCTCCCGGTCCTCAAGGCCGCTGCGCAGCACGTGGGTTTCCGGGTCGTAGTGGTGGCGCAGCTCGTCCTTGACCGTTCCTTCCCACAGCGGCACGCCGACGAAGTACCCGGCCCGGCCGATGACGTGAGCCGCCACCGGGGCGGTGAGCACGATGAAGACGATGATCGCCGCCGCCCGTGCAGTCACCGAGGCGTCCGCGAAGTGGACAGCCACACCGGCGATGATCAACGCCGCGCCCAGGGCGCCGGCCTTGGTGGTGGCGTGCATCCGGGTCAGCAGGTCCGGAAGGCGGTAGAGGCCCACTGCGGCGATGAGCATCAGCCCGCCGCCGAGCAGCAGCAGGACAGAGGCGATCAGCTCCTGCAGGAACTCAGTCATCCCGCGGCCCCCCTTTCTCCAGATAGCGGGCAAAGCCCACGGCGGCCATGAAGGCGAGCAGGGCCAGGACAATGGCCACGTCGATGAAGTGGTCAACGCCGGTTTGTATCGCGTAGACGCCGATGAACCCGACCAGGATCGAGGCGATCAGCTCCAGCGCCACCACCCGGTTGGGCAGCATCGGGCCCTTGGCCAGGCGCACGAAGGCCAGCACCAGCGACGCCGAGAGCATGGCAAAGACGAGGGTTGCGGCAATCCCGAGCATCAGCGCATCACCTCCAGCACCC
>PUNM01000168.1 GCA_003552625.1 Ectothiorhodospiraceae bacterium | reverse complement strand
GCCGCCGGCCGCCGCTGCTATAATCACCAGCCGGACTGGTCTTCTTCAGGCAGTGGCGGGTCGTCCGGTGCTGGCTCCTGACCGCCGCCCTCAGGCAGCGGTTCCTGCTGTTGCTCCGGTGCGGGCTCCGGCTCCTGCTCCGGCATCGGCTCCTGTTGGGTCTCCGGTTGCTGCCCCCAGGGGTCGTCCTGCTCCTGGGTCTCTTCCGGTTCGGCCTCCTCGGGCTCACCCCAGGGGTCCTCGGCTGGCTCTTCCTGGGCGCCCATGCCGGCGCAACCGACGCCCAGACCCAAGGACAGAAGTGCGATCCCAATGATGCGGTAGTGCATTACGGCCTCCTTTGCGTGGCTTGTACCGTTGGGAGACAGCGCAAGCGCCCTGGGGGTTCACGTCAACGCCTTGCCGCAAAGCTGGTGTGGGTGGCTAGAGTTGGGACTCGATGGGCAAAAGCCGCGCAAAACCGGCTACAAAGCGCCGCCAGGGGCCGGCTTTCGGGTCGCGGCGGTATTGGTTCCCCGCGTCATCGGACCAGCGGACGCGGCCGCTCTCGTCGCGCCGGATCTGGTAGGAAAGCTCCGGGCGGGTGGCCTGGCTCCAGACGCGCTGGAGTGTCTCCGCGATCTGTGCATCCTCGATGAAGAGGCCGAGTTCTGTGTTGATGTGGGCCGAACGGGGATCGAGGTTGAAGGATCCGAGAAAGACCTCCCGGTCGTCGAACAGGGCTGCCTTTGTATGGAGGCTCGCCCGGGAGGCGCCCAGCCCGAAGGCGGTTGCCTGCGGCCCCGGAGCGTGACGCCAGGCACTCGGGCGTAGCTCGTACAGGGTGACCCCGCCATCCAGGAGCGCACCCCGGCGACGGGCGTAACCGCTGTGGGCAAGGGCGACGTCCGTGGCGGCCAGGGAGTTGGTCAGTATGCCGACGTCAACGCCGCGATCCACTAAGTCCGTCAGGCCGCGCGTGCCTTCGGCTCCCGGTACGAAGTAGGGGGAGATGAGGCGGACGGATTCTTCGGTCTGCTCGAAGCGCCGAACCAGGGCCGGGAGGACGACATTGGTATCGCTAGTCTCGCCGAGCGCCTTCTCCGGGTTATCGACGACCAGCTCGGCCTGGTCGGTCCAGCGGTAGCGGTCCCGGTTGCGGACCCGCGGTGGGGGCGCATCCCGCGCCTGCAGAAGGGTACGGTCCGCCTGCTCATCGCTCCAGGCTTTGAGCCGGTGTTTCTTGCGCTCGACGGCCTCGATGTCTTTTGGGTTTCGCCGCAGCTGGTCGATGGGCAGCGCGGCGGGGCTGTTCCAGTAGGTCACGAAGGCATGGTCCACCTCCTGCGCGATGGGTCCGGCCACTGCCACGTCGAGATCGACAAAGTTGTAAGGACGTCCCGCGTCGAAGTACTGGTTGGCGATGTTCCGTCCACCGACGATGGCCACCTGGCCGTCGGCGACCCAGGCTTTGTTGTGCATGCGGTGGTTGAGGTCGCTGGCCCGAAAGACCAGCTCAACCCCGGAGCGCAGTAAGCCCCAGCGGGAGCGGAACGGATTGAACAGGCGGACTTCCACATTGGGGTGCGCATCGAAAGCCGCGAGTGCGGCGTCGTTGCCGCGCGTATCCATGTCGTCGAGCAGAAAGTAGACGTCCACGCCGCGCTCGGCGGCGGCGAGCAACTCCTTGATCAGTAGTCGCCCGGCGTCGTCGTCCCGCCAGATGTAGTACTGGACTTGCAGTCGATCGTCCGCTAGGCGGGCGGTTTCAATCCGCCACTGGAAAGCGCTGCGACCGGAGCCGATGAGCTGGAAGCCGCTCTCACCACGAGCGACTGCGGGATCGTCGGCCAGCCACTCCCCGAGCGCACCGCTCGTTGCCGGGGGTTGTGGCTCGGCCTGCGTGGTTGACGGATCGTGACGAACCGGGGCGCAGGCGGCGACCAGCGCCAGGGCCAGCAAGAGTGCCGCGGCGCGTGACCGGCCCCCTGCCCCCGGCCGCCGTGGCGCAGGCAGGGGAGTCAATTGCGCTGGGTGTCCGCGTCGGCGACGGGCTCACCGACGGCCTGGTTCACGGGGCGAACGATGGCCCGCGTCCCCTCCATCCGGACGATCTGTACGGCGGCCCCATCCTCAATGGCGGTCTGCACATCGGAGGCGGGGATTGCCATCAGGTGGTCGCCATGGGCGAGGACACGGAGGTTGCCACGGGGGTCGTAGTACGCCTGGAAGGTGGTCTTCCGCAGCGCGGAATCCTCCGCCCCGGGGGGGCCGCCGCCACGGCCCTTGCGCCGGAAGATCCAGACCATGAACGGCAGCGACAGCAGGCCGATGGTGATGGCGATGACGATCTGCGTCGTCAGCGAGAAGCCGAGCAGGGCGGCGGTCATGCCGGCGGCGGCCATGACCGCCAGGGCGAAGAGGATACCGCCGCCGCCGCCGAGCAGGGCGACCTCGATGCCGAAGAGGATCAGAGCGATCGTCAGCCATACGGTCCACGCCTGTTCCGGATCCTCAAGCACGGGGTCCTTCTCCTCAATCGATGCCGGCGTAAGCCTCAGGGCTGGAGTTCCAGCGCCTGGCCCTGTTCGAGTTCGTGGGTCTGGCCGCGAAAGCCGATGGTTACCGGCGGGCACGGCCCCTCTTCCAAGCGTAAGCACAGTCGGCGGTGGTTGGCCAGCAGATGGATCCAGTGACCCCGGTAGAGGATCTTTTGTTCCACGTGGTGGAGGGCGTCGGGGAGCATCGGGTCGAGCCAGAGGATACCGTCACGCAATTCAAGGCCCATGTACCCGCGCAATGCCAGGTCCACCGTGCCGGCCATGGCGCCGAGGTGGATTCCCTCCTTGGTTGTCCCTCCCTGGATGTCCCCGAGGTCGCTGATCAGGGCATTGCCGAAAAGTTCCCAGGAGCGCTGGCGATCCGAGCGGGCGAGGACCCAGGAGTGGACGATGTTGCTCAGCGTGGAGCCGTGGGAGGTGCGTGCCTCGTAGTAGGCAATATTGCGGGGGATGGCATCGGGGTCCAGCTGGTAGCCCATGTCCGTGAGCAGTGTTTCGATCTGCTCGCGGGAGAAGAGGTAGAAGAGCATGAGCAGGTCGGCCTGTTTACTCGCCTGGTAGCGATTGACGTCGTCGCCCTCGGCCTCGAGGATTCGGTCAAGCCGCTGGATATTGCCGTAACGTGCCTGGTACGCCGCCCAGTCCAGGGGTTCAAGGCGCTCGTAGCCCTCGAACTGGCTGATGATCCCGTCGCCGTGGAAGGGGACGAAGAGCCGTTGACTGATCGCTGCCCAGCGCTCGATCTCGGCCTCGTCGATGCCGAGGCGCTCCAGGAGGTCGTGGCGCGGCGTCGGGGCAAGTTCCTCAAGCGCACGGCGGGCGGTGCGCAGGCACCAGGCCGCCATGATGTTGGTGTAGGCGTTGTTGGCCAGGCCGAGCTCGCCGCTGCCCGGGTAGTACGTGTGGAACTCGTCGGGACCCACGACGCCGCGGATCTCGTAGCGGCCCTTGTCCTCACTCCACTGCGCGATGCTCGCCCAGAACTGCGCGATGCTGAGGATCATCTCCGCCCCGGCGAACGTCAGAAAGCCGATATCGCCTGTGACTTCGTAGTAGCGCCAGACGTTGTGGACGATCGCCGCGTTGACGTGCCGCTGGCGGTGGGTGTTGTCCGGCAGCCAGCGGCCTGATTCCGGGTTGAGGTGCAGGGTCTGGGTCTCCTCGCGGCCATTGCTGCCGCTCTGCCACGGGTACATGGCGCTGCGCAGTCCCTCAGCAGCCGCCGCGCGCCGGGCTTCGGGCAGGCGACGGTAACGGTACATGAGCAGGGCACGGCTGATCTCCGGGGTGTGCAGGTTGATCAGCGGCAGGATGAAGAGCTCGTCCCAGAAGATGTGGCCGCGATACGCTTCTCCGTGCAGGCCGCGCGCCGGAACGCCGACGTCGAGTTCCGTCGTATGCAGCGAGGTGGTCTGAAGAAGGTGGAAGATGTGCAGGCGCAGGACCGCCTGTTCAGCCGCCTCGCCGTTCGCCTCTGTATGCAGCGTCGCGTCCCAGCCGCGCCAGTAGCGTTGCCAGGCCTGGGCGTGGTCCCGGTAAAGGGTTTCGAAGTCGGCAGCCCGCTGGACCGCGGCCTGCGCTTCGATGCCCGGCTCGCTGATCGCCCGGTCCCGGCCCGTGTAGAGCGCGGCGACCTTCTCCACCTGCACGGGCGTGCCGGCGCTTACCCCGATGCGGATCCGCTCCCCCACGTAGCCGTCGCGGCAGATGAGTTCCCGCTGCTCCGTCCCGCTGCCGCAGGTGCCGGTGACCCGTGTCCGCGCAGCCAGGGCCAGGTCCAGGCGGGACTGATTGGTCATCGCGCGCAGGAAGACGGCATCCGCCGCGCAACGATCGCTCTCCAGGACCTCCAGATGGCGCGTCTCGAGCTTTCGATAGCGGGCCACGCCAAGGTTCTCGACGCCCCCGTCGATCCCGGCGTCGATCTCCACAGGCTCCGACCAGTTGATTGGCTCCAGTTCCCAGCGCAGTGCCGCGAGGTGGCTGTCTCCCATGTGCACGATGCGGTGGCTGCGCAGGCGGGTCTCCCGTCCGCCCGGATCGCGGAAGTGCAGCGAGTAGGTGAGCAGCCCGGAGCGCACGTCGAGGCTTTGGCGGTAGTCGAGCCACTCCACACGCTCGAAATCGAGCCACTCCCCGGAGACCGGGCGGAAGGTAAGCGGAAGCCAGTTGGGCAGGTTGACCAGGTCCTCATTGACCACCTCCCGGTCGGCCACCTGGCTGACCCGCCGGTTGAACCCCCCGGCCAGATAGGTGCCGGGGTAGTGGGTATCGCCGGCGGTGGCGCCCTCGAAGGCGCCGCGGGTGGCGAAGCGGCCGTTGCCGAGGGTGCATATGGCTTCCCGGTGCTGTTGCTGCGCGGGCTCCCAGCCGTGGTAGATCAGTTCCCAGGCATTCGTAGTGGGCAGGTTCATCGGTTCGCTCCTTGCAGCAAGAGCTCGAAAAATGCACGGACTTCATGAACACCGCCCAACCGGTACTCGGCGGCTGTGGGACGGTCCAGCTCGCCGACGAAGATTCCGGCACCGCGCCCCTGCAGGGCGCGGAAGGCGTCCTCGTCCGTCCAGTCATCGCCCAGGTAGAGGGGCAGGGCGTCGTCCCCGTCGAGGCCCAGCGTCTCGAGGAGCCAGAGCACGGCGCGCCCTTTGTCCCACTCCACGTCCGGTTGAAGCTCGAAGACCTTTTTGCCGATTCCGCGGCGCAGATCGGGGTGCTGGGCTACGACTTCGTTGACCCGGGTGGCTACGTCCGCCTGGGCGCCCGGTGCAACGTTCCGGTAGTGGACGGCCAGGGCGAAGCGCTTGCGCTCCAGGGTCGTGCCGGGGATGTAGGCAAGCGCTTCGTCCAGTGCCCGTGCGGCGGTCTCGAGGGAGCCGAGGCCGGCTTCCGCGGCCTCGTGACGGTGGTGGATGCCTCCGGGGCCGACGATCTCAAAGCCGTGGCTGCCAGCGTAGTAGACCGATTCAAGACCAACGAACGCCTGCAGCGTCTGCAGGTCGCGGCCGCTGACCAGCGCCACCGGTCGATCCGCAGCCAACTGTTCCAGCGCGGCGCGCATGGCCGGATCGAGCCGCGCCTCTTCCGGGTTATCGACAATCGGTGTGAGCGTCCCGTCGTAGTCGAGAAAAAGCGGGTTCCGGCGCCCGCGAAGCCGGGCTTGCAACGCTTCGAGTACCAGGGGCTGGCTGAGGTCCTCCGGGGTTTGCATAGCTCCATCCCTCTCGCTTGGTGCCGGACGTCCTCGTCGGTCTTCGGCCGGCGGATCAGGGGTCCAGCTCGGTGATGGTCTCGATGGCGACGTGTGCCCCGTGCTCCAGGAGCCGCTCCGGATCGCCGTGCCGGGCGACACCGATCACCAGGCCGAAGCCGCCCGCGGCGGCCGCACGCACACCGGCTTCGGCGTCTTCGAAGACGACACACTCGGCGGGCTCCAGGCCCAGCCGCCGGGCGGCTTCCAGGAAGATATCGGGGTGGGGTTTGCCGTGCAGGCCGAGTTCGCGGCTGACTTCCCCGTCGACGCGGGTATCGAAGCATCTGCGGATGCCAGCGGCGCTGATCATCGCCGCGCAGTTGCGGCTCGACGAGACAATGGCCGTGCGCAGGCCCGCGGCGCGCCAGGCGCTTATACGCGCTTCAAAGTCCGCGAAGACCGGCACGCCTTCCTCGCGCAGCAACTGCTGGATCCGCTCGTCCTTGCGGCGCCCCACACCGTGGACCGTATTTGCTTCCGGCGGGTCGTCGTCGGCGCCCTCCGGAAGCTCAAGGCCGCGGCTGGCCAGGAATCGCCGTACACCCTCCTGGCGGGGCAGGCCGTCCACGTGCGCCAGGTACTCGCCGTGTTCATCAAAGGGCTGATAAGCCGTTGCACCTGTCTCGGCCAGGGATTGTAACAGCGGGTCGAAGGTCTCTTTCCACGCCCGCGCATGGACCGTCGCGGTGCGCGTGACGACCCCGTCCATGTCGAAGATCAGGCCGCGGTAGCGGTGGAGGTCCGGAGGGTTGCTTTCCATGGGTTGACTCCTCCGTACGGTGTGCGCTGCCTGTCAGGGGGTTTGCCCCCGCAGCACAGGGAGTGGTGCGGGGCGCTGGAAGAGAAAGCCCTGCCCCTGTTCGCAACCCGCCTCGCGCAATGCCCGATGTTGCGCGTCGGTCTCGATCCCTTCGGCGATGACCGCCAGTTCCAGGCTCTGGCCGAGAGCGAGGATCGCCCGGGTGATGGTGGTGCCGCGAGGCTCCTTGCCGAAGCTGTCGATAAAGGAGCGATCGATCTTCAGCCGGTCCGCCGGGAGGTCCTTGAGGTAGCTCAGGGCCGAGTAACCGGTGCCGAAGTCGTCCACGGCCACGGTCACACCGTGCCGGCGCAGGGCTTCCAGGTGTCCGATGGTGCGCTCGTCCACGGCGACGAGCAGACTCTCGGTGATTTCCAGCTCCAGTCGCTCGGGTGGTAGCCCCGCCTGGTGCAGGGTGGCCAGGACCCGCTCGGCAAAGTTCGGCTCGGCGAGTTCCGGCGCGGTAATGTTGACGGCGACCCGGCCCCAGTCCAGGCCCGCCGCGAGGGCCTGTTGGTGCTCCTGGCAGGCGCGTTCGAGCACCCAGGCCCCGAGTCGCGTCATCAGGCCAGCTCGCTCCGCAATGGGGATAAAGCGCGCCGGGGAGATCATGCCCTCAGTGGGGTGTTCCCAGCGGATCAAGGCCTCAAGCCCCGTCCAGCGGCCGCTGGTCAGGTCGACCTGGGGTTGATAATGGAGGGTGAGCTGATCCTGGGCAAACGCTTGCCGCAGATCGGCCCCGATCTGCACGCGCTCCCGGGCGCGCTCGGTGAGCTCCTCGCTAAAGTACCGGTAGCCGACGCCTTCGCTCTTGGCTTCGTACATGGCGGCGTCGGCCTGCTCCATCAGGACGTTGGCCGACTGCGCCTGGCCCGGATACGTGCTGATCCCGATGCGGACCTGGACCGGGATTTCGTGGCCGTCGATGACCAACGGCGCCTGCGCCCCAGCGATGAGCGCCTCTGCAGCGGCAGCTGCGTCGTCCGGGGTGGCCAGCTCGGGCAAAAGGATCCCGAATTCGTCGCCGCTCAGGCGCGCGACCGTTGCCGTCTCCGGTAGTGCTGCGCCGAGCCGTTCGCCGACGATGCGCAGGGTGCGATCGCCCACGGCGTGGCCAAGGCTGTCGTTGACCGCCCGGAAGTCGTTGATGTCCAGCATCAGTACCGCGACCCCCGGATCGCTGGTCCGCGCTCCGCGGCGCATCGATTGCTCCAGGCGGTCGTTGAAGAGCAGGCGGTTGGGCAGCTCGGTGAGCGGATCGATATGGAGAACCCGCTCGAGCTGGTTCTGATACTCCTTGATCCGCGAGATGTCGGAGAAGACCCCGATATAGTGGGTGCGCCGGCCCGTTTCGTCGCGAAGCTCGCGGATGGTCGCCAGCTCTGCGTAGGTGGTCCCGTCCCGGCGCCGGTTCCAGAGCTCGCCAGTCCAGGCCCCCTGCTCATGGATAGCGCGCCACATGGCCTCGTAGAAGGCCTGGCTGTGGTAACCGGATTGGAGCAGACGGGGGTTGCGCCCGAGAACCTCCTCTTCGGTGTAGCCGGTGATCTGCGTGAAGGCGCGGTTGACGGCGACGATGTTGGCGTCGGTATCGGCGATGATGACGCCCTCCCGGGCTGCCTCGAAGACGATCGCTGCCTGGCGCAGTTCCCGCTCGACACGCTTGCGCTCGGTCACGTCGTGAAGATTGATCACCCAGGCCGGTGCCCCTTCCCAGCGCAGGCTGCGTGCGCGCATCTCCACGATCAGTGGCCCGTTGTGGCGGCTGAGAAGCTCGATCTCCTGAGGCTGACCGGTGCTCACGGGGAAGCCAAAGAGCTCGCCGACGAGCGACGGCGGTTCGGCGCCGATCATCCGGCCGGCCGTGTGGTTGGCGTAGACGACCTTGCCTTCTTGGTCAACCACCAGGATGCCCTCGGCGGTGTTGCCGAGGACCCGCTCGAGCTGGTGCTCGCGCTCCCGCGCTCGACTCTCGGCCTGTTCGAGCTGCAACTCGCGTCGGCGCTGCTCGGTGACGTCCTCCAGGATGTGGATGGCCTGGTTGTAGTAGCCTGCGCTGTCCGGGATGAGAAAAGACCTGGAGACGAAGACTTCCTCGCTCTCCGACAGCTGGATCTCTTCGCACTGCTCCTCGCAGCCGAGCCGATCGCTGGCGTTCTCGGTGATGTTGCGACAGCCCGGTAGCGGACCGTCGCGCCGGGGGAAGACTTCCCAGTAGGGGCGGCCGAGGAAGTGTTCCGGTGGCG
The DNA here is from genome assembly GCA_003552625.1 of Ectothiorhodospiraceae bacterium. GTDB lineage: Bacteria > Pseudomonadota > Gammaproteobacteria > Nitrococcales > Halorhodospiraceae > Halorhodospira. The sequence goes on along the minus strand of PUNM01000168.1, from coordinate 1,702 downwards.
AGCCGGCGCGTCGGGCATAGGCGCGGTTCGCCGCCAGGATGCAATAGTCCCGGTCGTGGATGAAGACCGGCTCCGATAGTGCGTCGATGGCCCGCAGCCAGTCGCACTGCGCGGCGCCCCGGGCGGCGACAGTTGCTGCATGGGCCACGCCCGACCCGGCGCAGTCGTGCTTCGGTCGCCTGGTCAACAGTGGGCCCCCTTGCGTAGCCACAGGCTTCCGACCTTACCACGTTGAACGCAGGGATGGGGCGTTAATTAGCCGCCCGGGTCCGACAGAGAGCCGCGCGGCGGTGGGTAGGCGGGCAGGCCATCGCGGATGTGCAGATCCATCTGCGGGTACGCGATGGCAATGCCCTCACTGCGGAAGCGCTTGATGATTGCGGTGTGGAGTTCGCTGGTGGTGACGAGGCGGTCGGACAGTACACAGACGTAGACGCGCAGCTCGAAGCTCAGCGCGCTGTCCCCGAAGCGCAGGAAGAAGACGGTCGGAGCGGGATCTGCCATGACGTGAGGGTTGCTGCGCGCGACATCGAGCAGCGTCTCGCGGACATGGTCGGGGTCGGCGTCGTAACTGACGCCGACCGGGATGATCAGGCGTGTGGTGGTGTCGGTGAGAGTCCAGTTGGTCAGCCGCTCGGTGATAAAGCTCTTGTTGGGGATGACAATTTCGCGATTGTCCCAATCAACGATGGTGGTCGCCCGGGTGCGGATGCGGGAGACGGTGCCGCTGTGCTCGCCGATGGTGATCGTGTCACCGACCCGCACGGGGCGCTCGAAGAGGACGATGATCCCGGAGACAAAGTTGGCCACCACTTCCTGAAGACCGAAGCCCAGGCCCAGAGTCAGGGCGGCGACCATCCATTGCAGCTCATTCCAGCGCAGGCCGAGCAGCGAAAAGACGGTAATCACCGCGACAACGGCAACAACGTAGCGCAGCAGCATGGTTGCGGTGTACCGCGCGGCGTTATCCAGGCCCGTGCTACGGGCCAGGATGATCTCTACCAGTCCCGGAAGGTTCCGGCCGGCCAGAGTGAAGAGGATCGCCAGGAGCAGGGCGAGAAGCAGGTCCTGGACGCTGACCCGGCTGATCATCTCGGCCTCGCCCACGGTAACCACCCGCGACCAGAGCGTGATCTGATCGAGCCAGGTCAGGGCCGGGAGCATCTCTGCCCAGGCCCAGAAGAGCGCGATCACGACGCCGCCGCCGAATGCGACCCGGATCAGTGTGCGCGTCTGCTGGTTGACGTCCTCCACGCTCAGTCGGGGCTCAGCGAGTTCTACACTGCCTTCGGCGCCTACAGCCGTTCCAGTGCCTGAGCCAGCGCCCGCGGTGGCCTTCTGCTCGCGAAGCTGGCGGATGCGCAGCCGGTTTTCGCTGAGCACCAGCGCGCGGAGGGCGAGGCCGTAGGCGAGATAGGCGGCGCCGAGAATCGCCAGCGTATCAATGGTGTGCCCGAGCAACTCGCTCACCGTAAGCAGATAGCCCGCCAGTGTCAGGCCGACCAGGATCACGGCGTAGATGACTACACCGGCTCGCAGCAGGCGGCGCCGCCGCTCCGGCAAGGGGGGTGGTGTATCCGCATCCGGCGCTGGTGCAAAGAGAAGCCAGGTGAGAACTGCGCTAAGGCCGATGACGATCAGCAGGCCGAGGCGTCCAAAGACATCGGCAACGACGCCGCTGGGGTGGCCGAAGGCCAGAGCG
>PUNM01000144.1 GCA_003552625.1 Ectothiorhodospiraceae bacterium | reverse complement strand
TGCTGCCTCGAAGGGTCTCATCATGGACCGGGAGTCTTTTGGTCTGCGGATCCAGGATCAGGACATCGATGCGCTGATCACCGAGTCGCATTTGCAGCAGCGCCGCTACCCGGCTCGGCGCGTACAAGGCGGCGGATCTCAACCACCACCCCTTGTACCTCGGCCAGGCCGGAGCGCTCATCCGTCCACGCCACCGCAAAAGTCGGATCCAGCGGCTCCAGGGCATACTCCCAGGCGCCATCATCAGCTCGCCTCCGAGGATGGAGGCGTCGGACCGTCGGAATGATCAGCCGGCGCCGGCCATTCCCCTTCCGGCATACCCGACACGACCGGGACGACAGCGCAGCCCCTCGTCTGAACGCCCAGCCCGTCCGCTAGGGCCGACCGTCTACTCATTCGGCTCGACCTATCACCCTGAGGACCGTAGGGCGCCTCCGGCTCGGCCACCTGCTCACTGAGCGCGAGGCCGGCCGCGCCAACCGGCCCAGTCTGGTCGTGGCGCCGACGAGCGTGGTGACCAACTGGCAGTACGAGGCCGGGCGCTTCGCCCCGGACCTGGCCGTCTACCTCCACCACGGCCCGGATCGGGACACCGCCCGCATCGCAGGCGCCGACCTCGTAGTGACCAGCTACGCCCTCCTTCAGCGCGATGTCGACGCCCTCGCGGAGCACCATTTCCACGCGGTGGCCCTCGACGAGGCTTGGCGCCGCGGGGATGGCGAGCCGCTCGCGGCCCGACTGCGCGGCAACCCCGAGCGCATTGCCGCGCTGCTCGAGGGGGCGGCGGCTTACTGCCAGGCGCGTGGCCTGGAGTACGTCGCCGACACGTGGACGGCCTGGGGCGCTCCCGACCAAACGCTGCAGCTGGCCCACGATCCGCAGTGGCAGGAGCGTCTTGCGGGGCGCTACCGGGTGCCCGCCACCCGCACGCAGCTGGACCTCTTCGAAGACGCCGGGGCTACCGTCCTCGAGCGCGATGCCGCTGCCGCCCTGAGCCGCGGAGCCCCCGACGCGGCCGAACGGGCCGTGGCCGCGCTCGCCCAGCGCTGCCCGGACCACCCGCGCCTCGGCGCCTATCAGCGCCTGGCTACCGGACTGCACCGCCCGGCGCGCATCGACGACCCGCCGGCCTACCTCGATGCCGTCCTTGAGGAGCTTGAGCCGGCAGCCACCGAGGTCCTCGGCGCCGGGGCGCGCGACTTCCTCACCCCCCACTGGCGGGCGCTGACCGATGCCCTGGCGGCGCAGCCCTTCGATACCGGCTGGCCACGGCGGACTTCCCCGCTTGGTGCCTGCTCTTCCGCGGCTGGCGGCTACCGGCGACCGGGGCGGAGACGGTGGCCCACGCCGAAGCCCTGGAGACGGCCCGGGCGGCCGACGCCGTCGTGGCCGCACGCCAGGACGCCAGCGCGGACGAGGGAGCAGCGCGGCGGCGCCTGCAGGCCCGACGACCGGAGCTACTCGAGCACTACCTCGCCCACCGGGCGACGCCGCGGCGCTAGGGACGTCCTCTCCTTCCCCGGGGCGCGATGATCGGGGGTTCTTGCTGGAGCGCCTAAGCCATGCGGGGGACACAGTTCGACGCTCACTGAGCACCGAGCTTCCGGACTGGCTGGCAACCATCCCGGGATCCGGATCCTAATTTTGAGCCGAAAAACCGCTGAGTCGGTCCAACAACCAGCGAAAGCCGACGCGCTCTTGCTCGAGTCGGACGCGCTCGCCAAGCCGATCCCAGCGCAGGTCGTCGAAGAGGGTCGCCTCCGACTCGGCCAAATGCGCCAGGTCATCGAGATAGCGATATTCTCGTGGCTCCGTCGTCCACAAAGAGCGATGCGCTTCCAGCGTGGCCCGATCCATCAACAGGGACTGCGCATGGGGAAACACCCGCCGCAGCCGATCGAGCATAGCGAATCCGTGGGTATCAATGTCCCCCCAGTACGCCACGCGCACATCGTGGAGCCAGGGCACCTCGGCCAGCCGGTCCAGACCGTAGCCGAGCCCGAAGAGGACCAGAGCTTGCGGGTGCGCCGGGAAAGCAAGACCGTTGGTCTTGTTTTCCGTAATAAAGACCGTCTTCACCCGAGGCGCTAACGCCTGAAACTCCTCAGCAGGAACGCTTAGATCCGTCAGCCCCGCAATCGCGCAACTCGGATCGAGAACTCGGAAGCGAACCAGTGCCGGCTCCCGGCGTAGCCCGTAGCGCTCGGCGAAACGCCGCGCACCGGTAGCCTCAGCACGCATTGCCGAAGCCGGCAGGACCTCATCGAGCAACTCCATGAGCAGCTTGCGTCGGGCCTCGATGAACTTCGTATCCACCCCGGGAATCTCGAGTTGCCGCAGATAGACGCCGGGGCGCGGATAGGCACGGAAGTAGCGGAGCACAGCCAGGACACGGTCCCACTCCCCGGCATGCTCCAACGCTGTCAAGGGGCGGCGGGCTAGCCAGCTGGACAGCTCTGGGAACTCCCCAAGGCTCTGGCCGCAGAGCGCATCAAAACGGGTCGCATCCTGGCTCCGGCCGATCAGCCGCAGCGCATCGGCCGCCGTGGGAACCACAGCGCCTGCGGGCAGCTCGTTTCGGCCATGGACGCGATGGTTCACGGTACGCCACTGGATCTCGAAGCCATATCCGCGCTCTGCGCGATCGGCCGGCACGAGGCGCTGTACCCACTGCCGCACGGCATCGAAATCCTCGGCGAGTTCACGCGACCCGGGGCGCCGCAGCCGCAATGGCAACGGGAAGAGTTCCTCCCCGGTCACCCGGGCCGCGAGCAGTTCCCCGCGATCCCAGCGCCTCTGTACCTGCTGGCGTAGATCAGCGGGCGTCGTCCAGCTCATCCGGTCGTTGCCGCGACTCGCCGGGCCGCTTTCTCAGCGCGGTACTCCTCGATGCTCAGGTGGCGTAGCAGCGAGAAGCAGCCGCCCTCGCCATGCACAAAGCCGACGCTAGCGACGAACGGCTCGATGACGTGGATCTTCTGCAACGGCGTGACGATTAGCAGCTGCAGCCCCAGGCGCTGGAAAAGCTCCAGACCAAAACGGGCCGACTCATCGGAGCCACGGCCAAAGGCCTCGTCGATGACGACAAAGCGAAACGAACGCGAGCGACTCCTCCCACCGCTTTCCAAACCGAACTGGTACGCCAGGCTGGCGGCGAGAACGGTGTAGGCAAGCTTCTCCTTCTGTCCACCCGACTTGCCGCCCGAGTCGGAGTAGTGCTCATACTCGCTCCGGTCCTCGCGCCAGCGCTCGGAGGCCGAAAACGTGAACCAGTTGCGCACGTCGGTGACTTTGCGCGTCCAGCGCCGGTCCAGCTCGGACGTGCCCTCCCGCCCCTGAAAGCGCTCAATGATCGCCTTGACCTGCAGAAACTTGCGCTCGTTGTACTGTGCATCCTCGGAACCGGTCACCGTATCTTCGGTGCAGGCACGGAGCTGCTCGCGGAAGTCCCGGATCTCGGCATCCGGCGTGGGGTCCGCAACCAACTCAATGTAGCGGCCCGGGTTGTAGTCGATATCGTGGAGCGAGGCGTTAATGGTCGCGATACGCTCACGGATCTCCGCGCGCTCCTTGTTGAGCTGCGCGTGGAAGTTGGCGATCTCGCGGATGGTGTTCTCGTTGAGCAGTTCCTTAAAACGGGCCTCGAAGCGCGGCAGGTCGTCCTCCTGAAGCGCATTGAGCATGCGTCGGAACTCATCGGCGGAGGCAACGCTCGCATCGACCTCCTGGGTCTGTTGCGGGTACGCGGCCTTGTATTCACTCATGCGCCTGGTGATCGTCTCACCGAGGCGATTCATACGCTTGTCGCGGCTTTCGATGGTGCTCGTCAGCCAGCGGCGATAGTCCTGCTCGCGGTTATCGCACGTTTCCACGGTCAATTGGGGCTGGCCGAGCGCCTCGGCGAACCACGCATCCAGACAAGGGAAGGTTTCCGCAGCCTCTTCTTCGCAGAGCGACTCCCGCGTCGCCCGGCATTGCTCACGCGCCTCGGCAGCGCGCTCGCGTTTCTCCTGCACGCGGATCAGGTCATCGCGGACCTGGGTGCGCGTCTGTTCCGTAGCATGAATCCGCGCGTCCAGCTCGCTTAGCTGTGCCTCCAAAGCACGAAGGGTATCCGACTCTGCCTCCAGCTGCCGGCGCTGTCCGTCGAGCACCTCGATCTCTTGGGCCAAGGATTGCCAATCCAGCTCGGTGAAATCGGTGTAGTGCTCCAGCCGAGTGACATTGTCCCGGTGCCGCTGCCACCCCTTCTGCTTAGCCTCGATGCTACTGAGCTGCTCGGCACTCTCCTGGATCCGTTGCTCCAGGTCCCGTCGCTGGGACTCGAGCGCGGCGATCTTCGCCTCATTGGACCAACCAAGCACAAACCGGGAGCGGTCGTCGATCCGGTGGCGGTCGTCTTTCTCATGGCGATCGCCACCGGCCTTGATCTGCCCCGCGGGGGTAATCGCCCGCTCCTCCCGGCGAAACGCCTCCAGATCGCGCGTACATGCGTAGTCGAAACGCCGCCCCATCTCCTGTTCGAGCCAGGCGTAGAAGGCGGAGTCCGGCCGGATCGCGATTTTTCGGACCAGGGACTCGGGGTGAAGGGCAGGCGGCTCGCTGCTGCGTGGTGCACGCACGCGGTAGTAGACGAGTCGTCCACGCAGGTGGCTGCGATCCACCCATCCGGCAATATCGCGGTAGTGCGCGTCCGGAACCAGAAGCGAAAGGCCAAAGTTGTGGAGCAGCCGCTCAATAGCGCCCTCCCAGTCGGCCTCTTGCTCATGGACCTGGAGGAGCTCGCCGGCGAAGGGGACAGCTTCCTCATCGAGACTCAGCTCCTGACACAAACGCCGGCGCAACTCGAGCATCCGTGCCGGGATATTGGAACGGCGCTGGCGCAGGGACTCGAGCTCTTCTTCCAGACTGGCGTGCTCTGAGCGCAGATCGCGCAGACTCACCTGGCACTCGGTGTGCTGATTCTGAAGATGGGCAAGCGCCTGCTCGGCCGCTTGACGCTCACCGGCTGCAGCCTGCTGATTGGCTCGAAAGACCTCGGCGGACTCGGCACACGGCAGATTCAGGGCGTGGGCCAGTTCGTTGTATTTACGGGCACTGGCGCTGCGCCGGTCTTTCTCCTCGCTCTTGCGGGCAATTTCCGCCTTGAGCCGCTCCAGCCGGTCACCGCCGTTATCGGCGATCGCCTGCTTGAGTTCATCGCGCTGGCCCTGCTGCTCACTGTGCGTGCGATTCAGCCGCTCGACGCGATCTTCCAGGCGGGTGATCTCCGCATCGTGCTGACTGAGGCGACGATCGAGCAAATCGCCCTTGATGCCCGCAAAATACGCTGAAACGGCATCGCGGGCGGCGCGCAGTTGCGCCGTCTCCGCGCTAAGCTCGGCGTGGCGATCGCAGTCGCCGACCAGCGGCTCCAGCGCCTCGATCTGCTCACGGGCTGTGCGCACCGCATTGTGGGCCCGGTTGAGATCATCGAAATGGCGGATCAGTGCCTGGATCCGCTCCTCCACCGGAAAGGCCTCGAGCATGTGGCTGCGCACGAATTCGGTTAGATTCCCCACCGACTTCATCGAGACCGTCTGGCTGAACAGCGCCAGCGCCTGCTCGCTGTCGATTCCGAAGCGCCGGCGAAAGGCACCCTCATATCGGGTGAAGGCGTCGAAGATCTCGACCTGCGGGGAGCCGCGAAGGCGTTTTTTCAGGTCGTTGATTTCGGTCCCAAAGCCAGCGAACTCTTGGGCGATGGCCAGGTCCTGATCGGCGACGACGAACAACCGCTCCGGACTGCTCTGCGGATCGCGCAGCCACAAAACTTGAGCCAACGTCACCGTGTGAGCGGTACCGGCGTTGTGGAAGACGGCTAGCAGGACGGTGTAACTGCTGGAATCGCGCAACGCCACGGAACGGCTCGCCGCCCCCTCGTCGCTTCGCTCCGTTTTGTAGTGGCCGAGAACATAGGAGCGCAACGTTCGCTCTTTGGACTCTGCACCGGCAGCCTTGTTGTACGCCACCCGCTTGGGCGGTACGAGCAAGGTGGTGATCGCGTCGACGAGGGTCGATTTCCCGGAGCCGATATCGCCGGTAAGGAGGGCGTTCGCCTCCTTCGGATGCAGGGTGTAGACCTTTTCGTGGAACGTACCCCAGTTGAGCACTTCCAAGCGATGGAGCCGGAAACCGCCACCCCCGGGGCTGGCGGAGAAGTCAAACAGGTCGGTTTCCATCTGCTAGCGCCCCTCTTCGTTGAGATGCTGCCGGTACGCCTGCAGTTGCTGCTCAAACGCGCCCAGCCACTGCGCATCAACGAACGCTTTGAGGATCCGCCGTACCTCGAACGAATCCGGCTCATGGGGCAGCCGTCGCAGGAAGCCGAGCTCTTCAACCCGCTTGATGTGCTGGTCGGTACGCTCGACCATCCGCGCCTCGTTTGACGTCTGCGGCAGAAAAACTCTAAGCAAATCGGCGATCTGTTCGCGCGTTAGCACCAGACGCGGCTCACCCGCTGTGGCATCGTGCTCTGCGAGGCGCTTGCGCAGCAGCGCGAGCAGGAGAGAGACCGGAAAAGAGAGCTGGCTCCGCCGGACCAGGCGCGGCAGTTCTGGCTCGCCTTCCTGCGGCTCGCGCTGACGCAGATAAGCGTAGCCCTCGGCCTCATCCAGCACCAGTTCCAGCCCAAGAACGGAAACATAGTCGCGTACACGCGCCTGTAAATCGATCAGCCGCTGCCAGAGTTCGGGCTTGGCATCCTGGTGGACCACCCCCTGAAACAGCGGGATCAGGACCCGCGGCAGCTCTGGACTTTCGTCCTCATCGAGCTCGGTCACTCTTCGACCTTCTCTGCGTTTCGTATCACTCGAATGGATTGTAATCCGCTCAGCGACTGAAGATCACCCGCGGGATGCGCGCCTGACGCAGGGAGCCTTGCGCATCCTCCCACGAGACGGTGTCGACCGTCGCGTCGTCGATTGCGGCGCGCTCATACTCAGCAGCCAGGCTCAGATAGGCCACCAGCTCGGACAGCCCCTGCTCCAGCGGGTGGTCGTGGAGCAACTCGGGCAGCGAGAGTTGCTCCCGGGTCTGGAGGGCCCGACGGACCCGCCCGGCAAGCTCGAGCTTATCCACGTAGATCTGCTCGAACAACGCGGAGGTATCCAACTCCCCCGTTCCCTCCTCTACCACCTGTTGCGCGATGTGCGGGCGATGCGGAGGAGCGAAGAGTCGCCGCTCCATCGGTAGTTCAATACGCGGTGCTGGCTCATCCACCGCCATGAAATCTTCTCGTGGCGGTTGATCGCGAACGGCGAGCGCGTGCTGTTCGACTTCCTGAATCAGGTCCATGATGCGGCGGTTCTCCAGCCAGGCCTGGTCATCGAGGAACTTGCGCAACTGCGCCGAGAGCCGCGATACGGTACGCTGGGTCTCCTCGCCAGCATCGAGCCAGTCATGGTGAATCCGCGCCAAACGCGGATCGGGTCCCAGCGCTTGGACCGGCTCAAGCTCCAGAACGCGCTCAAGAAGTTGCGTGAGTTCTTCTTGGCGCGTGGGTGACATTAGAAAACCCCAGAAAGCGCGAAAGCTCTTCCCTTGATCGGAGTCGGCGATGGCATCGGCCTCGCCGAAGACCTCATTGAGCAGCGCGCCCTTGCTGCCCCCCCAGGTCGTGATCCGTTCACGCACCTGGCGGTCCAATTCCCGGAAGTTCTGCTCGACTTGCCGAAAATCGGATAAAAGGCCCCGCGCTGTGCGCTCGACTTGATAGAACCGCTCCTTGATCTGGGTCTCGTCGAGCAGGGCAAGGTGCCCATCACGGATGGCAGCAATCTCCGCATCGATTTCCCCGCGACGGCGTTCGAGCTCCTCGATCCGTGTCTCGGGGTCGGTTTCGGCGCCTTGAACCACTTGCCGAAGGAGCTCGAAGACCGTCAACAGGCGCGATTCCGCGCCCACGAACTGGCGTTCCTGGAGCTCATCGAGCCAACCAAGGGCCGTCTCGGTGGCCGGGGTGAGGTCAAAATGGGGCTCGTCGGTTCGAGGAGGGTAAAACTTGCGCAACCAGCCCCGTTCATCGGCAGACCAGTCGGTGAGGTACTGCGACGCGGAGCGCGGGTGCACATCCGCACCCAGCTCCTCGCGCAGCCCGTGCAAGTAGTCTTCAAGGGCGTTGGTCAAGTCGCCCTGCGCCCGCGCACGGCAGTTTGGCTCCACGAAAGCACGGTGGAGAAACCCGAGCACCAGCGGCGCACTATCGGCGGCAAGCAACCGCCACGCCGGATGATGACGGCGCAGTGTGTCGATTCGATGATAGTCCATCCAACCTTTGTAACTGAGCTCGGTTGTATTGGGCCTCCGCGCCAAGATAACCCTTAAGCGGGCCCCGGGGTGGCCCGGCGATCTTGGAGCGCGGTATCAGGGGCCCCGCGTTGAGAAGTGCGCGCCCTGCGTTCGCAGATACAACTCTGCCCATTGATGGCGCGTCTTATGCGGAACCTGATGGCCGGTTATCTCCGCCGCAGTGCGGCCACGATAACGGTGATCGGGTTTGCCTCGATCGACCATGACGAAACCAGCTGCGATACAGACGGGCACCATCGCCAAGGCGACAAGGGGGCCACCGATTACCGCGGCTGCAAGTGCGAGCAGAAGCAATACGACTCCGAGTCCGCGGTGGGCGAACTTGAGACAGGCAAAGCCGATCCCCGCAACGACGAGGGAAAGAAAGACCCCGGCCAACGCGCCGTAAAGCGCAGACTGGGGATCCGCGAAGGGTACGAATGCGCTGGCTTTGTAGGTTTCGACACCTGAGAACAGCAACAGCGCCCCCAGGCCCACGAAACCGAACACACCAAGAAGCATTGCGATAAAACTGCCTGCCGCTCTCATGGCCCCATACCTCCGAACCATCCAGCTGCGTGGGCAAGTATCCAGCACACATTCCGCAAGGTCCAGTGCACTGGTCAGCCGCATCGCCTATGCCCTCGGGATTTCCATCCACTCCCCCGTCGCCCTGATCATAGCGTCAGTCCTCGCGCACTGCCTCTGCCTCAACCGAGGGCGCCGACGGGCTGAAGCTCATCGACGACTGAGTACCAGCAATGCCCCGGATCAGTTGGGCTCCAAGCTCCCTGACTGGTCGCCGCCCCCCGCTGCTGGCGCTTCGACCCACGCCGCGTACTCATCGTATACTTCAAGCGCCGGCTCGATAGCCGCCGCCACCCGATCCAAGTCGATCGTATCGTACAGGTGGGTAAGCAAGTTGCGCATGGCACATGCGTCCATCAGCCGCTCGGCAAGCTCATCGGGCAGCCCAAGCTCATTCCGCAAAGCCGCAAAGACGTCACGATAGCTGGCGGCGAGTCTGTAACCGCGGGCCCGCAGCAGCTGCAGGCCAATGTCTGCGGACACTTCGCAGAGCAGCTGGAGCAGGCGCTCAACCGCATAGTGCTCGCGGCGTCGAGCAGCGTGATCGAGTTCCGCGTAAGCGCCGAGGTCGGCACGGAACTGCCTCAGCATCGCAAGTTTACGCCGGAGAACCTCCTGCCCCTCGTCTTCTGACATCACTGCAACCTGCACCAGTCTCGACGGAGGAACAGCTGTGCATCGGCGTGGAGGAAGAAGGCCCGACGCTGCTCACGATCAAAGAGGCAAGGCTCGGCTTCGTACAGGCAGATACCATCACGAAACGCGTGGAACCGCACTAGCGGCGAGATACCGTCGTGGAGAACTAGCAAATCCACCGGATAGCCGACAGCTTCCTCCAAGCGACGACTCCAGCGCCCCTGCGTCATCAAGTCCGGCACAGCAACCGGGAGCACCGCGAGATCCAGATCCCGACCCGTACCCGAGCGGGCTACCGAGCCGAAGAGAACGACAAGCCGCCAGCCTTGGGCACGCGCCTGCGGCTCGAGCGCGGCGCGCAGCGCCACGATATTGACGGCATTCACCGGCCGCGACGCGGTTTCCGTTTCGTCCATGCCTGGCTCCTGTTCCCCTTAGCCCCGATCATAACGTCAGGCCTCGCGCACTGCATCTGCCTGACCGTGGGCGCCGATGAGCAGGACCAGCGTCCGCTCGCCTGGCGTCGAGGATCTGTGGCGTTAGTTATGCGCCAGCTGGGCTTGATTCTTATGCGACTCTGATTATATAATGAATCATGCATGAACACAAGCCATGGGAAATATGCGGCGGCGTTCGCGGGCGCGACGTTGTTCGTGACCTGGGCAGCGACATTCGCCCCCGTACCGGGAACATAGGCGGAAGGCGAACTGGCGGCGCTACGAGCTTGCCCCGTCTTGGCATGCCCGCGCCGCAGCCGGCGCGCTCGACGCGGGCCCGCGATGCCTCCCTGGCCTCCGGGCCGAACTTGCGCTCGATCAAACGGAGTAGCGTCTGCTCCAGCGCCTGCCGTACGTCCGCCTCCTCGACCGAGCCGTAGACCCTGGCAATGTACACCAAAAGCGGCTTCTCCAGCGGATGCCCCGGCGGAAGATCCCGCAACCGGCCGTCATGCGACTCGGCCAGCTGCTTCAGTCGTCCCCAACCGCGCCATCATCGCCTCGAAAGCGGAACCGTCGTC
>PUNM01000105.1 GCA_003552625.1 Ectothiorhodospiraceae bacterium | reverse complement strand
TCATGACCTCCGGTTGCTGCGCTGCGCCACGGTTGTGCGGCCGAGCCGGTATACGTAGATTGCCAGCGTGAAGAACAACCAGCTCGGCTAGGGCGAGTCCGGAGGCCCCGGAGGCTGGTCCACCGGCCGCCAACTGCCCCGCCTATCCGGTGCGCTCCTGCGGGGCGCGGACCAGGCGCTGCCGGCACCGGGTGCACTGGTAGGTCCGCTGTCCCTGCTCGATGCGTCGGTGGCGCGTGGTGCTGAGCATGACCTCGCCGCAACCGCATTGGTAGCGCCAGCGCCGCTGTACCCCGGGCAGCCCCGTGACATCCAGGGTGTGGGTGCGTGTCGGCGCAAAGCCCATCCGCTGCATGACCGACTGCCAGGCCGCATCGTGGCCGCGGCTGCCGTAGAGGCGGAAGGCGGCCAGATGGGCGAGTTCGTGGACCACCGTATCCGGCAGGATGGTTCGAAAGCCATCGGGTCGGCGGAGCATCGGGCGGTTGAAGGCGACTACCCAGCGCAGTAGATCGGCGCGGCCCGCGGTAGATCCGCGACTCAGCCACTCGACGGCGGGATGCGGCGCCGTGCCGAGCTCGGGGTAGGTGGCCACGAAGAGCATCCACCACTCGCCGGTGGCCGCCTCCACCGTGCGCGCGCGCTCGACCAGGGTCTGGTGACTCTCTGCACCCAGCTGCCGCACTACGAGGTCTCCTCCGATTCCGATAATACCTGGGCGGCGGCGCAGCCTGCCTCCAGGTGATCAACCAGTCGGCGTACGGTGGCGGGTTCCATGGCGCCGCTCTGAAGTGGGCCGCTCGCCGCATCCAGTGCCCGGCGTAGTCGATCATCCTGCGTGCTGGCTGGACGGCGGTCCAGGTATCCGTGCTCCTCAAGCCAGTGGCGAAGCTCGTCGATCTTGTTCTGCCGGAAGCCGCTGATGGCGCGGTTGCGCAGGGCCTCGAGCAAAGCCTCTGCGTCGCCGGAGCACTCCCGTGCCAAGGCTCCGACGGCATCGCGGTGTTTGCTGTTGGCCAGGCACGGTGCGGCGGTGACCTCCGCGGCAGGAACCGGCCGGCCCCGGCCGCGGGTCCAGGCGTGCAGCCACGCCTCGGCGATGGCGATGCGGTTGTGCAGGTCGTGGCGCTCGTCCTGGCCGAGCAGAGCCGTGGCCGCGTTGCTGTCGAGCAGATCCTGAAGGGGGCCGACCCGCTCGATGCCGGCGGCGAGGAGCCGGTAGAGCCGGGGTAAGTCGTCTCGCACCAGGTGGAACAGGTGGAGCGGGCCGAGCCCGCGCCATGGGTCGATGGCGGGGACGTGGAGGGCTTGCGCGAATTCGCGTGCCGAGTGCTGGATTGGGTCGGGCAGTGTCGGGCGATCGGGGAGTTGCAGATGCTCGGGGGCCGGCGCTGCTGCCGCTGTGCCACGCAGCTCGGCGAGATCGATCCGTGGGGGCGCGCTGCAGCGCTGGCGCCACAGGGCCTCCTCGGCGCCCCGGGCGCTGAGGTAGAAGATCTGGCGCTGATCATCCGCGGCCAGCGTCTCCAACGCGTCGGCGACGGCCGCGAAGCGTTCCAGGTCCGCCGTGGTCAATGCCTCATCGAGAAACAGTGGCAGTGGCTCGCCGCCGCGCTCTGCCTCGCGAGCAAAAGCGATGCGGGTGGCCAGCAGCAGTTGCATGCGGGTGCCGGTTGACAGGGCGCTGAGCGGTCGATCCTCCTGCGCCTGCGTGTCGTAGGCGACGAAGTACCCGTCGCCGTTGCGCTCGGTCCGCAGTTGCAGCCGGTAGCGGTGTTGCGTAAAGCGAGCGAGCCACGTATCGGCCTGACGCAGCGCCTGTGGCTGCTGCTGACTGGTGTGTTCCGCTCGGATCTCGTCCACCAGCCAGATTCCGGCGCTGGCAAGAAGGGCCTCGTTGCGGCGTTCCTCAAGGGCATCCCGGGTGCGCTGGCGCTCCGCGCGAGCCTGTTCCAGCGGATGTTCCCGCTTGACCTGGCGGATTCGTTCCTGAATGGAGCCGATCTCCTGGCTGATGCCGTGCGCCAGGGAGCCCTGGTGATCGTGGTCCTCGGCCTCGGCGCGGAGCTGGCTCGGCGGTTCCCCCTCGGCGCGGGAGATCAGCTCGGGCGCGGTTGATTCCAGCTGCTCGCGCAGGGTGTTCTCGTGGCGGCGTTGATCGGCGTACTCGTCGCGCAGGCTCCGCCAACGGGCCAGCCGGTCGAGGCGTTGCTGCAGGCTGGTCCGGTCCTCGGCTTCGAAGCCGGCCTCGGTGAAGAGCCGGTGACGCTGGGTGCTTACGGCTTGGCGTTGGCGCTCGAGCGTGCGGAGTCGTTCATCGAGTTCGGTGCTGCGGCGGTCCGCCTCTCGGTGTTGCTCGGACAGGCGCTCCAGTCGTTCGATGGCGGTGAGTAGCGCGTTGCGGTCATCCCGGTCCGTCTCGGCAACCGCCACGCCCCAGCCCTCGAGGAAGGCGACCAGCTGCTCGGACAGCCGCTTCGCCTCCCCCTCGAGGTGGGCGATCCAGCTCTCCGCCTCCAGGAGCTCTTCGCGGGCACGATCCCAGTCCCGCAGCCTCTGCAGAAAGCGCACGGTCGCGGCGTCGATCTGGGTCGGCTCGATGCCCAGGCGGCTGAGCCGGGGTTGCAGTGCGGTAGTGATCTCCCGGCACGCCTGTTGGAGGCGCTCGCGCTCCTGGCGTAGCCGGGTTCGGCGCTCGTTGTGCTCGGCGTGCTCGAGGAGTCGGTCGAGCTCTTCAAGCCGGCTTCCAACCGCGGTGTGGTCCCAAGCCGTCGGCGGGCGGACACTGTTTGGGTAGCGGCTCAGCGCCTGTTCGCGCAGCGCTTCACTCGCGGGAGCGCGCAGCCAGTTCATGCCGACGCCCAGCAGTAACAGGCTCGCGGTAGCGCCGCCGCTGATCCAGGCCCAGGCCGGGGTCAGGCCCGGATCGATGAGCACGGCGCCGCCGCCGGCAATGCCCGCCGGGCTGAGCGTGCCGAGCAGCGCCAAGCTGCCGCGCACGAGGCCGAGCCGCGGCCGTGGTGGCGCGCTGAGCCAGAGAACCAGGGCACGGCGCGCCGCCCGGACGGTTTCGGCGCTTGGTGGTGCGGGTGTTGTAGCACCCGGCAGGCGGGCAAGCTCGGCCTCAACGGCTCGCAACTCCGCGTTTCTCTGCCGATAGGACTCGAGGGCTTCTTCCGCCGCTCGAAGAGCCTGAGGGTCGGCCTGAACGCGCTCTGCGGCTTCGGTGCCGAGCTCCTCGGCGGCGGCCGCCTGACGCTGGCGGGCGGCCTCGCGTTCACGGCGGTGCTCGCCGGCGGCGCGCTGGGCTTCGTGGAGTCGCTCGAGCAGGCGCCGCTGCTGGTGGAGGCTCTCCGGCGCCGGGGCGGCCTTACCAAGACCGGTCTCCACAAGTTCCTGATTGGATTGTTCTCGTGCCTCCTCGATCCGCGCGCGCTCGTCGTCGATGGATTGGAGCTGGTTGTCGAATTCGTCGAGTCGATCCCCCTCGTCACCGCGAAGTCGGTCCATGCCCGCGGGAAACTCGGCGAGCCGCTCCTCGGTTTCTTGTCGCGCGGCGCGGACTTCGCCGAGTTCCGCGGCTCTGCGCAGGGCGTCGGCGTGGCGCCGCGCCTGTTCGGCCTCAGCGTAGTCCGCCTCAAGCTGGCTGAGCCGTTGCTCGTCGGTGAGCAGTTGCTCGTGCTCCTCGCGGCGTTGGCGCCACAGCCGGATTGCCTCGGCATGGGCCCGGGCCTCGTCCTGCCCGTGATTGCGCTTGACGCGGAACGGGCCCGATCCCTCCACGAGGGCGGATAGGTCGTAGCCGCCGGCCAGTTCCAGGGCAAGGTGGCGGCCGATCGTCGCCTCGGTCTCGCCGGCAGCGGTGAGGCTCTCGACGCCGAGGGTGTAGCAGTCGAGCAGATGGGCAGGCGGCAGGGGTGGTGGTTCGACCTCCTCGCCCCGCCGGTACCAGCGGGTGTCGCGGCCGAGGCGAACGGCACGCATCGGTCCGCGGACCGTCTCCAGATCGGCGGCGATGTGGATGGCGTGGTCGGTCTCGCGGCTCGGGGCGATGAGGGCCCGAAAGGCGCGCAGGATACTGCTCTTGCCGGAGGCGTTGGGGCCGGTAATCAGCTGCAGCCCGGGGTCGAGAGGGCCGAGTTCAAAACCTGGTTGAATGCCGGGGAGCGCGATGATCTCGAGTCGTTGAAGCCTCACGGGTCGGTCGTCTCCGGACGCTGGCTTAGCAGATGGTCAAGGGCCTGGCGGGCGGCCCGCTCGAGAGTGGCCGCCACTTCGGTATCACTGAGTTCGCGACTGCCTAAATCCCAATAGGTGCGCTGCTCGAGCGTGCTCTCCAGTTTCGGCCGGGCACGGCGGAGCAGGGCGGCTCGCTCCGGGTCACCTTCAGGGCGGCGCAATAGCAGAAGCCGCTGGGCGACGAGGCCGACGGGGTCTGTCCCCGCGGCGAGTTGTTCGAGATCGATGGCGGGATCGGTTTGGATCCGCAGGGCCTCGATGAAGTAGATGGTACCGTCGATCTGTTCGCGCAGGCTGTGGATGCCTGCCGGCCCGAGCCGGGCTTCGAGGTGGAGATCTCGTGCTGGACGGCCGGTGAAAACCAGTCGGCAGCCGACGGCAACCGCACGACAGCCAGTGCGTGCACGTCGCTCATGCAGTGCGCGGAGGTTCTCCAGGACGCGGCCGTGAACCGCATCGATCTCCGTGAGATCGTCCAGGTCGACGGTGATCGATTCCCAGCGCAGCGGTGCGAGCGGCACATGCTCGGCGGACACGGCGCCGGGTCCTTGCACCCGGATCCACCAGGGTCCGCGTGCGCCGGCATCACCGGGGTCGAGTCCCACCGCGCTGCCCAGGTAGCCCGCAGGCCGCTCTCCGGAAAGCGGGTCGGGGCGGTGGATATGGCCCAGCAGCCAGGCGTCCGTATCCGCCGCCTGAAGCTCTGCAGAGCGCACGGGAGCGTAGCGGCTGCCGAGCTGGTCCCGGTCGCAGTGCAGAAGCCCGAGCCGGGGCCGGTTGCCGGATCGTGGCGGCAGGCCGGCTTCCAGCGGGTTTGCCGTGCACAGCGCACCGGGGAAGGACCAGCCGACGATCTCCACGCCACCGATGGTCCGTACCTCCCAGCGACCGCCGCGGCCGAGAAGGTGGAAGTCCGGGAGTGAATCGGCCAGACGGGGCAGGACCTCGCCGTCGTGGTTGCCGGCGATGCCCAGCACCGTGATCCCGTGCTTTGCCAGTCGCTCGACCCCGGCGGCAAGGTCCGGGTAGGCCTCGTACAGGTCGTCGCGGTCCTCCACCACGTCACCGGCGAGGAGCACGGCGTCGGCTTGGCCGTCTATGGCAGCCTCGACACTGGCGTGCCATGATGCGGAAGGTCCGAGGCGTTGGCCGCTGTCGAGATCCTCGGGGAGGCGGCTTGGCCGCCGGCCGAGATGCAGGTCGCCGATGGCTAGGATGCGTTGCGTCAACTCTCTATCGTTCCCGGATCTGCTGTTGACGTCTGTATCATGCTACCACTCGGGTAGCGGATAAGGGCTCGTTGCTCACTTTCGGAATCCTCGCAATGATATCTAAGAAGCATGGCGATGGGCGGGCGTGCGCCCCGTTGCTACGATTATTCCCGCATTCCGGCAAAGGGAAGTCGCTGAGCCCCTTCGCGATGCCGAGGGTGGAGGGGGCGGATAGGGAAATCCTCTCACGGCAACCCCGCCGAGTGCAGGGTGCCCGGGTCCGGGGCCAGGGAAGGCCTCGGGCCTGGGATCCGCTTTTATCCGCCGGGGACCAGCCATCATGACCGCTATCCGTCGCTTTGGTGCGGCAGTCCGCATGGCCGTTTTGCTATCGGCCGTGCTTGTGATGGCGACCGGTTGTGCGCATCTCTTGCATTACCCGGTGAGTCAGGATCGCGTTCAGGCTCACCTGGACCAGCGCCTGGATCCGTTGCGGGACCTGCGCCTGGAAGGGCCCCTTGCCGCGTTCGATTTCAGTGTAAAGGCAGCGGACGTTTTGCTCGGGCCTGAGGAGGCGCCGGATCGGGTCGATCTCGTCATCGTTGGCGAGGCCGATGTCGACCTGCGACTGCGCCAGGAGGCGTTCGGGGTTCAGCTGCGCGTGCGCGGTCTGCCGGAGTACGACGCCGACGAAGGGGCCGTTTACATCCGTCAGCTGGAGCTGGTCGATAGCCGGGTGGCCTCCCGGTGGTTTGAGGGAGAGGTGACCGAGTGGATGCAACCGGTGGTCCGCGCCGTCGCCGAGCATCTGGATCGTGCCCCGGTTTATGAGATCGAGAAGGACAGCGCCACCGGGCGGCTCGCCGCGCGCGTGCCGGCGTCGGTACGGGTGGAGCCGGAGCGCCTGATTTTGGAGCCACGCTAGGCTGTGTCGTTTACTGCAGCGCAACAGGCCGTTATCGAACACCCCTCTGGACATGCCCGGGTCAGTGCGGCGGCTGGTTCCGGGAAGACGGCCACCATGGTGGCCCGGGTCGTCGAGTTGCTCCGCCGCGGCGTTGAGCCGGCGCGGATACGGGTGTTGATGTTCAATCGTTCCGCGCGCGAGGAGTTTCAGCGCCGCCTGGCCACCGCGGTGCCGGCTGGAGGCGGTGGTTCTGTTCCGGTGATGACCTTCCACAGCGCCGGTTACCGTCTGCTGGAGCGGCTGGTCCGTGAGGGGCGACTGCCTGCGCGGCGTATCGAGTCGGCGGATTGGGTGGCTCGCCGGCTGGTGCGAACGGCGTTCGAGCAGGAGACGGAAGGAGCTCCTCCGGAGGACGAGGAGCTGGAGACCTTTCTGGCCTTTGTCGATGCGGTCAAGGCCGATATCCGCCCGGCAGAAGCCGTGCACGCCGAAGCGGCCACGCGGCTCGGTGAAGCCCTGCCGTCGCGGTTCCTGGCGGTCTATGAGCGTTTCGAGGCATTGCGCGAGGAGCAGGGAATCCGCCTTCTCGCCGACCTGATCCATGAGCCGGTGCAGGCGCTGCTCCAGGACGAAAGGCTGGCGCAGCGGTTTCGCAATCACTTCGATCACCTGATGATCGATGAGTATCAGGACGTTAACGAGGCGCAGCAGCAGTTGATTCGCTGTATTGCTGGCTCCCGGGCCGAGGTGATGGTCGTCGGGGATCCCGATCAATGCGTTTATCAATGGCGGGGCGCGCGCCCGGAGTATCTTGTTCGCCGCTTTCAGGAAGACTTCCCGGCGGCGGTTTCCTACACGCTTCCGCACACGTTTCGCTTCGGGCACACCGTGGCCTTGCTCGGTAACCACGCTGTGGTGCGGAACCGTCAGCGGGATCGTAAGCTTTGTCTTGCCGCCGCGGGCAATCCGCCCACGACGGTTCAGCGCTGCGCAGACAACGACCCGGAGCTGTATCGACGGCTCGTAGCCGAGCATCGGCGGCGCGGCGGGCGGCTTGACGCGCTGGCGATTCTCGCCCGTCTCTACAGCCTGGCCGCGCCGGCGGAACTGGAATTGCTCGAGGCGGGTATTCCCTTCCGTCTCGACGGGCAGGGTGGGCTTTTCCAGCGCCGCGAGGTCTGCGCCCTGCTTGGGTATCTGCGTCATATCTGCGGGTGGTGGAACGGCCCGCTTGGGGATGGCCGTTCGCCGGAGGTCCTGCTCGTGGAGATGCTGATGCTGCCGGTTGCGGGCCTACGGCGCGACGAGGCGCGTGGGATTGCGCGGCGCTGCATGGAGTCCTCGGCGCCCATTGGGGCAACGCTGGCGCGGGTTGCACGGGAACTGCCGGCCTGGAAGGGTCGGCGATTGAGTGAGCGTGTGGATAGCTTGCGGGTTTTCGAAGCACATCCGGCCACGGACCCTGTGGGTGATGTGCTCGACGAGGTGGTCGGCGAGCTCGATCTCTACGCCTCGATCCGTGGCGGTGCCGTCAGTGCAGAGGCGGCGACCGATCGTGCGATGGTGGTGGATGCTTTGCGCCGCTTCGCGGCTAGCGGTGGATGGAGTGTGGCCGAGTTCGTCGAGCGGTGCGATGAACTGATGGCCCGTTTTGACCACTGGCAGCAGAGCCCCCCGGAGGAGGCGGTTCATATCACCTCTATCCATCGTGCCAAGGGCCTGGAGTGGCCCGTGGTGGCGGTCCCCGGACTGGCCGAGGGCACCTTCCCCTACCTGGGCGGCGGTGACGGGGCAGCGGATCTGGAAGCGGAGCGACGCCTGTATTACGTCGCGGTCACCCGCGCGCAAGAGCGCCTTTACCTCATCCATCCCCAGGATCCCCGTCTGGAGCGGGCCCTGGCTGCAGACCAGGCGGATCGGTTCGATCCACGTGGTGCCGTGGCCTCGCGCTTTGTCGCCGAGTCGGAGCCGGAGCGCTCGCAACGCGCCGGGCGCGCCCTGGACGACGGTGCACCGGAGGGGGTTGAGGCCGCGACGCCGGTGCTGCGCGACTACCTGGACGCACTCGGTGCGTCGGTGCCAACCACAGAAGAGGTCCACGATGTCGGCGCCAAGTGATCCCCGTGCCCGCGGGGTTGGCGGCGATCCGGTTCGGCGGTTGGCTGAGCGGCTGCAGCAGCGCTACCCCGAGCGCATTGCCGGTGAGCTGGTCATTCCGCAGCGCTCCGGTGCGTATGCCCCGATGCCCGACGCCCTCGATGGGCGCATCACCGCCACCCTCAAAGCACGGGGCATTGACCGACTCTACCGGCACCAGCGGCAGGCCTGGGATGCCGTCCAGGCTGGGCGTCACACGGTCGTGGTTACGCCCACCGCTTCCGGCAAGACCCTGTGTTACAACCTGCCGGTGTTGCAGCAGGCGATGGATGGGGGCGGCAAGGCGCTTTACCTCTTCCCGACCAAAGCGCTCTCACAGGACCAGGTGGCGGAACTCAGCGAGCTTAACGAGGCCGGCGGACTGGGTGTGCGTGCTTATACCTTCGATGGCGACACGCCGGGTGATGCGCGCAAGGCGGTCCGAACCAAGGGCGATATCGTCGTCTCCAACCCGGATATGCTCCACCAGGGGGTGCTGCCTCACCACACCAAGTGGGCGCAGTTCTTCGAGCAGCTGCGCTATGTGGTGGTGGACGAGATGCATACCTACCGTGGGGTGTTCGGCTCCCACGTGGCCAACCTGTTCCGGCGGCTGCGGCGCATCTGCCGCTTCTACGGTGCGGACCCGGTCTTTATCTTCACCTCGGCGACCATCGCCAACCCGCGCGAATTGGCCGGGCGGCTGATCGGGGAGCCGGACGTCGAGGCGATCACCGAAAGCGGCGCCCCGGCCGGGGAGAAGCGGCTGCTGCTGTGGAACCCGCCGGTGATCGATCCCGACCTGGGGATTCGCGCCTCGGCGCGCTCGCAGACCACCCGCATCGCCCGTCTCGCCGTGCGCAGTGGCCTGAAGAGCATCCTCTTCGCCCGCAGCCGGCTGATGGTCGAGGTGCTGACCAAGTACCTGAAGGACGTCTTCGACAAGGATCCGCGCAAGCCGCCGCGGATCGCAGCCTATCGCGGTGGGTATCTGCCCACCGAGCGAAGGGAGACCGAGCGGGCCCTGCGTGCCGGGAATGTCGAGTGCGTCGTGGCCACCTCGGCGCTGGAACTTGGCGTGGATATCGGCAGCCTCGACGTGGCGGTGCTCAACGGCTATCCCGGAACCATCGCCGGCACCTGGCAGCGCCTCGGCCGGGCCGGGCGGCGCAACCGCACCGCGCTGGGCGTCGTCGTGGCCACCAGCGAGCCACTGGATCAGTACATGGTCCGCAATCCGGACTTCTTCCTCGGCGCCTCGCCGGAGCACGCCCGCATCGACCCGGATCAGCTGCTGATCCTGCTCGACCACGTACGCTGCGCCGCCTTCGAGTTGCCGTTCCGGGAGGGTGATCGCTTCGGCAGCGAGGACCTGGGGGAGCTGCTCGACTACCTCGTCGAGCAAGGGGTTCTCCACCGTGAGGGCGAGCGCTGGCACTGGGTGGCGGACAGTTACCCGGCGAACGACGTCAGCCTGCGTTCGGTCAGCGACGGCAACTTTGTGGTGATCGATACGACCGATGGTTCCCGGCGGGTGATTGCCGAGGTCGACTATACCGCCGCGCCGATGACCCTCTACGAGGGGGCCATTTACATGATCCAGGCTCGCCCTTATCAGGTGGAGCGCCTCGACTGGGAAGGTCGCAAGGCGTATGTCCGCGAGACCCGGGCCGATTACTACACCGACGCCATTGACTACACGCGGCTCAAGATCCTCGAGCGCTTCGAGGGTCAAAGGGGTGGCGAGGCCGAGGCGGCTTACGGTGAGGTGCACCTGGTCCGGCGCATTGCCGGCTACAAGAAGATCCGTTACTACACCCACGAGAATGTCGGTTTCGGGGATATCGAACTGCCCGACCAGGAGATGCACACCACGGCGGCCTGGTGGACCATCGAGCCCGGTGCCCTGGAGGCGGTTTTCCCTTCCCGTCACCAGGCCCTCGACGGTTTCCTCGGAGCGGCGTACGCCCTGCATCACGTGGCAGCGTTGCGCCTGATGTCTGAACCCGGTGATCTGGGACGGGCTGTGGGGGATGGCGATGCCGAATGGTTCGCCGTCACCGGTCCCCGCGGCCGCGGTCAAATCCGCGACGCCGGTGGGGCGGAGCGCGGGGTGGAGCACGCGGAGCGCTTCCAGCCGG
>PUNM01000107.1 GCA_003552625.1 Ectothiorhodospiraceae bacterium | reverse complement strand
GTTGGAGCTATACTCGGAGTTGAACGACTCCGTAGCGGTCTGCTGACTGTTGTCTGCCCAGGCGTTGGAGCCCTGGCTGGCAGCTGCACCGCCCTCATCGGCTTCCGTGGTCACGTGGGAACTTGAGCCGGCGTTGTCGTTTGCATCGCCGTTAGCAGGGCCGTTGGTCTCGGCCCATGCGGTGCCGCTGAGGGCCATTGCGAGGACCAGGGTGCTGGCAAGCGTCGTGGGTTTAATCATCATCCTTCCCTCTTGGATTAAGTGGTGGCAAACAGCCCGGTAGCGGGCTGTGCACCGCCGACGCCCGAGCTCCAGTGACGCCCGGCGTGGTGCGGCACTTTTTCCATTGCAAGCACCGGGCCACCCCCTGCCCAAGCCTTGTAACTAACGGTTTGGAGAGAGTTTTCCCTGCGTCGGCAGTGAAACCCGTCCGCCCCCCGGGAGGCCTCGACTGTCTCGGTGACGTTACGACTTTTCCGCCCCACGCCGGGATCCCCGCCGGGTGCAATGGAACCGGTCAACTCACCCGGCTGTTAACGGGTCGTTACAGTCCTTGATCCCCACCAACCGAAGCATCAGTGGTACGCTGATTCGTTAACAGAAAGGAGGACTGCGCTATCCCGGAGCTCGTCGTCCAGGCGCTGGAGGCTCTCGGCTGGCTTGGCATACTGGGCATCACGGTCGTGCTGGCCCCCGAGGCGGTGATGCCCTTTCTCGGCTACGCCGCATCGCAGACCCATATCCACCCCTTTGCAGCGATGCTGGCCGGCAGCATCGGCGGCACGCTGGGATCAACGCTTATCTACGCCGCCGCACGGTTCGCCGATGGTGAGCGGATGCGTTACTGGGCAACGCGCGGGGGGCGCTGGGCGCTTTTCCAGAACCAGGATATCGAGGCCGTGGCGGCCCTTTACCGCCGCTACGGCTGGGCGATCGTTCTCTTCGGGCGCTTTGTACCGACGGTTCGCAGTATCGTCTCGGTCCCGGCCGGTCTACTTCCGATGCCCCTGCTGCCCTTTGTCCTCTTCACGTTCCTGGGTACTGCAGCTTGGAACACATTGCTGCTGGCGGCCGGGTATTGGACAGGGGCGAACTGGGACGGGCTCAGTGAGGCGCTCGGCACCTACGGAGCCATTGCCAGCACGGCTGTCTTTGCGGTCGCCGCCCTTTTCCTCCTCCACCGGGCCCGAGCCGTGCTACTGCGGCGCAACGGCGGTTGACCGACCTCGGCGGGACGGGTACAAGAAGGCACGCTGCCCCGGTAGCTCAGCCGGATAGAGCAATCGCCTCCTAAGCGA
Organism: Ectothiorhodospiraceae bacterium; assembly: GCA_003552625.1. Classification (GTDB taxonomy): domain Bacteria; phylum Pseudomonadota; class Gammaproteobacteria; order Nitrococcales; family Halorhodospiraceae; genus Halorhodospira. Next base: position 34,485 of record PUNM01000107.1, on the reverse strand, counting down.
TAGGTCGCAGGTTCGAATCCTGCCCGGGGCGCCAGACAAGGGCTTCTACTTGTCCGGTCGAGCAGACAGCATTGAGAATGATTCGCAAATCATGCAGTCTAAGGAGACATTCCATGGCTGCGTGGTCAACACGGAAATGGTGGATCGGAACTCAAACCCGCTGCTGGAGCTCAGCGACGTCCATTGCTGCTACGGCGGGACATCGGCGGTTTATCAACTCGGGTTCCGCGTCTGGGAAGGCCAGATCGTCTGTCTGCTCGGTCCGAGCGGGTGCGGGAAAACCACAACCCTTCGGGCTATCGCCGGATTCGAGCCTCTCTGCAACGGGGAGATCCACCTGCGCGGGGAACCTCTGTCCGTACCCGGCTTCACCCTGGCGCCGGAGCATCGGCGCATGGGCATGGTCTTTCAGGACTACGCGCTGTTCCCGCACCTGACCATCCACCAGAACATCACATTCGGCCTGCGGGGCCTCTCCCGAAAAGACCGCCAAAGACGCGCTGATGAACTCCTGGAGCTGGTGAACCTGCCGGGCTACGGGGACCGTTACCCCCACGAACTCTCCGGCGGGCAGCAGCAGCGGGTCTCTCTTGCTCGTGCCGTCGCCCCGAAGCCGCAGCTGGTGCTGCTCGACGAGCCGTTCTCGAACCTGGACGTGGACCTGCGTGAGCGGCTGAGCCGGCAGTTCCACGATATATTCCGCGATCAGGGCATTACCGCCATCCTGGTCACCCACGACCAACACGAGGCGTTTGCCATGGCCGACGAGATCGGCCTCATGCGTGACGGTCGCATCGTGCAGTGGGACTCGCCTTTCAACCTCTACCACGAACCCGCGGACCGCTTCGCCGCCGAGTTCATCGGGCAAGGGAGCATGATCTCCGGCACGCTCGTGGACGATGAACGAATCCGTACTGAACTCGGCATCCTGCGCGGCAGCCGCAGCTTCCCGTGGTCGGCAGGCACCGAGGTGGACGTTCTCCTGCGTCCGGATGATGTCAAGATGGGGACTGCGCCATCCGGGATTTACGGCCGCGTGGTTAAGAAGGCTTTTAAGGGGGCTGAGACGCTCTACACCCTCCAAACGCCCAGCGGACTCGAACTGCTGGCGCTGGCACCAAGCCACGCCGACTACGCCGTGGGCGACGATGTCGGGTTGACACTGGATACAGAGCACCTGGTCGCGTTCCCCAAGACCGACGATTCCGCCCCCACGGAGAGCCAGCTGCCGGTGCGCGCAATCAACGTGGGTTAGCCACCGCCGCCGGTCCGCTAGCGGCCGGCCAGCAGGCCGAGCAGGCTGATACCCAGAACCAGCACCAGAAAGAGCACGCCCGACATCGCAACCGCGACCAGTCGGCTCTCAATGGCTGCGGAGAGGCGGGTGATGACGCTTAGCGATGGGGGGCGGGGAGGATGCGGCAGCCGCTGCCAGATGCGAAGCAGCGCGTAGCGCAACCGCAAGCCACCGAGCAGGGCCGGCTTGATCCAATCGCCCTCCGGGATAGTCGGCAGGTCGCGCCCGTGACGATGAACCAGCAGCCAGGCACCCAGCGCGCCGCCGACAATCAGAGGCAGGCTCGAATCCAGCCAGTATCCCACCCCCTCCATCGCGCCCGGCAGCTCGGGCCAAAACAAGGCCGCCACCGCCCAGGGGACCACCAGGCCGGCAACAATCAAGCCAACCACAGCACCCCGGGACGCCGGGGCATCCCCTCCCAGGCCCTCGCCGCGCGCGACCAGGGCGAGCAATCGAACCATGAGCAAGGCGGTCAGCACGGAAAGAGCCGTCAAGAGCCACGCCGCCAACGGGCCGAAGAGCGGCTCGGCGACCTCCTTGATCGCTAGCTTGCCGAGAGCACCCGCGGTCAGAGGCGCCCCGACGAGGGCGAGGGCAGGGAGCAGCAGGTACCAGCCCCGCCCCCGCCCCTGAAGCCCACAGCCAAGAAAGAGGGCGCCCTTGGCCAGACCATGGTGGATGGCAAAGAGCACGGTGGCGAGCAGAGCCGCGCCGGCGACACCGGGGGCGATCAAGCCGAGACCAAGCAGCGTGGTCAACAGCCCCATCTGGCTGACCGTGGAGTACGCAAGCACCGTCTTGGCGCGGTGTTGGGTGATACCAATCAGATTGGCGTAGAGGTTCGTCACCACCCCGGCGGCGATCACGGCAAGACCCAGGGTGGGCAACGCCACCTCGCCGACCGGCAGCAACCGCCACCAGCCAATCAGAGCCGCCTTGACGAGCAGCGCCGAAAGCAACGCGCTGGCTGGGATCGGCGCTGCCGGGTGCGCCAGCGGGAGCCAGGCGTGCAACGGGACTACACCGGCTTTAACGGCAAAACCGGCGAGGAGCAGCCCGACGAGCAACCCCGCCTTCGGATGCTCCGCCACCAGGCCAGGAACCGCGGCAAGGTCCGGGTTCCCACCGGACGCGGCGATCAGCAGCACGGCCGCGAGGATGGCAGCTTCAGCGAGGACGGCCATGCCCAGATAAACCCGGCCGGCACGGAACGCCTCCGGATCACGACGATAAACCACAAGCGGGTAGGCGCCGAGGGTCATGACCGCGTAGGCAAAGTAGAAGGTCGCCAGATCGGCAGCCAGGAGCACACCGGCAAATGCGCAGATCGTCGCTGTCAGTGCCGCGAGCAGACCCGCCTGGCGAATGTTGCCCTGCGTCTGCGCAACCGCCATCAGCAGTACGGCGGCGCTCACCGGCGCGCTGAGCAGCAGGAGACCACCACCGAGAGCATCCACCGCAAAGCGGGCTTCCAGCAGCAACCAGGGGACGCTTAACTGCAGATCCCCGCTCAGCGTCAACGGCACGAGCTGCACCGCCGGCGCCGCAGCCATTACGGCACCGATCAGCAATGGCCGCCGGGTCGCCAGGACCGGAAGAGCCAGCATCGGGCCGAGGATCGCGACCCCTAGCCACCACTCAGCCGGAATCATGGGGCCGGATACTCCTGTTCAACGATCCGTTGGGCCCACCCTAAGGGGGAGACATCCCAGGCGGCGAGCAGACCGGCCAGGAGCGCGGCCGCCGCCGTGAACAGCGCCGGATAGAGCAACCAGCGGCTGGCGCGTTCAGGCGGCACCTCCGGCCGTCCGGCGGGCTCCGGGAGCATCCAGATCCGCCGCAGCACCGGCAGGAAGTACGCGGCGTTGAGCAAAGTGCTCAGCACCAGAACACCGAGCAACCACGTCTGCCCCTGCTCCAGCGCGCCGAGCCCCAGGTACCACTTACTGATAAAGCCGGCGACCGGTGGCAGCCCGATCATCCCCAGTGCCCCCACCGTGAAGGCCGCGGAGATCCAGGGCATTCGCGGCCCGATCCCGTCGAGCTCGTCGATACGGTGGATTCCCCGGGTCTCCGCGTAATAGCCGGCGCAGAAGAAGAGCGTGATCTTCATCAATCCCTGATGCACCAGATGGACGAGCCCCCCGAGCAGCGCCAGCGGGCCTCCGAGGGCTACGCCGAGGGTGATATATGAGACCTGGCTGACCGTCGAGAAGGCCAGTCGGCGCTTAAGATCCGTCTGCGCCAGGGCCCGAACGGACCCGTAGAGAATCGTCACTGCAGCCAGGGCCACCAGCACAGGGGCTACACCAAGGGTTTGCGCCACCTCCGGGCCCGCCACATCCTGGAGAATCCGAACCACGCCGAAGGCCCCGGCCTTGACCACGGCTACAGCGTGCAGCAGCGCACTGACCGGTGCAGGGGCGACCATGGCCACGGGCAACCACCGATGGAGCGGCACCAGCGCAGCCTTCACTCCAACCCCCGCAAGCATCAAAGCAAGTACCGCGGTTGCCTGGAAAGGCTCAGCCTCCGCCCAGTCGGAGAAGGCCGGTATGCCACCGGCTGAAAACGCGACGTCCCCCAGAGCAGCCTGCACGGCGACCACGCCCGTAAGCAGGGCAACACCACCACCCAGGGTATAGGCGAGGTAGGTTCGCCCCGCCGCAAGCGCCGCCGGATGCCCCCTATGCACCACCAGAGGCCAGGTCGCCAGCGTCAGCAACTCGTAGAAAAGGAAGAAGGTGAAGAGGTTACCGGCCAAGGCGATGCCAAAGGTTGCGGCCACGCACAGCGAGAAGAACCCGAAGAAGCGCGCGCGCTGCCCGGAGTGTTCGAGGTAGGCAACAGCGTAGACCGTGGTCACCAGCCAGAGCACGGCGGATAGGAAGGCAAAAAGCAGGGCTAGCGCATCCACCGTCAGCAGCAGGGTGACCCCCGGCAGCACCGGGTAGACCACCTCGTAACTATGGCCAAGCATGACCCCGTGGAGCATCAACAGGACCAGAACCAGCTTGACGCTGGCTCCGAAGAGGTTCCAGAACGTCCGTTGCCGCTGCCGATGATCCCGCAGCGCGAAGATGACCACGGCCGTAATGACCGAGGCCAGCAACGCCCAGAGGGGCAGGAGCTCGTGGACGGCATCCAGACTCATCGCACCCCCTCCGGCGCCCCCTGATCGAGCAGTTCGAGAATCGGCACACCGCCAAGCAGCATCCCGTAAGCCAGCAGCACCAGAGCGAGCGGTGCCCACTCCATCGCCGGCGGTAACCGGCGCGGCGAGCGGATCTCTGCATAGCCGTGCGGAACCTCAGCGTGGGCAAGCGCCAGAACCCGGAAACTATAAGCTGCTGCAATGAGGCCACCGAGCAGCACCACCCCTCCCCAGAACCACTGTCCCGCCGCCAGGGCCCCTTCGAGCAACAGCCACTTCGCAAGGAAGCCCCCAGACGGGGGCAGCCCCATCAGACTCACGAAGGCAAGCCCCAGAGCCAACAGGGTCACCGACAGATACGGGGTCACACCACGCAAACCCTCGAGGCGGTCGTGCCCAAGGCAGTAGATCATGTTCCCTGCGGCCAGAAAGGCCCCCGCCTTGGCGAAGCCGTGGGCAAGGGCGTGCAGCACGACGCCATGCCACGCGCTGACGGCGGCAGCCGGAAGTGCCACCAGGGGCAAAAGCAGCAACAGGTAGCCGAGCTGGGCAATCGTCGAGTAGGCGATAACTTGTTTCAGCCGCGGCTGCCGCAAAGCCTGTACCGACCCATAAACAACGGCGACCGCACCTAGCCCACCGATCAACCACCCCATGGGCGCACTAAGAAGCGCCGGGAAGGTCCACAGCCAGAGCCGGAGGACCAGGTAGAGGCCGGCTTTAGCCACCAGCGCCGAGAGCGCAGCACTCGCTGGCGCTGGAGCATTGCTGTGGGCGGGCATCAGCCAGATGTGCAGCGGAAAGACAGCAGCCTTGGCAAAGAGGCCAGCAGTCATCAAGGCTGCGGCTACTGCCGTGTACGGCTCTGCACCGGCCAGCTCCCCGGCCTCGCGCAGATGCAGGGTCCCCGTGCCGCCGTAGAGCAGGGCCACCCCCAGCAGGTAGGCCATCGAGCCCAGCAGCGCAAGCAACAGATACCGCATGGCCGCAGCCAGCGACGGGCGATCCCCGGCCATCGCCGCAAGCGGAGCCGCAGTCAGGGTGAGCAGCTCCAGCATGACGTAGAGATTGAAGAGGTCCGCGGAGAGGAATGTGCCGTTCAGCGTGGCCCACTGCACCAACCACAACGGCCAGAACCGCTCTCCGTCGTGCCCCTTGCCGCGCAGATAGGGACCGGCATAAAGGGTTACACCCGCACCGACCAGGGCGGTCATGGCCAGCATCAGCGCCGACAGGCCATCCGCGTAAAGCTCGACGCCGAGCGGCGGCTCCCACCCCCCGAGATAGTGCACCTGCGGGCCGCCCACAGCGACCGCGTAGGCAACATACAACGCTACGGCGAGGGTTGTCAGAGCACCCAGCAGGATGACGCCGTAGGCCCGTCGTACCCCGATCACGAAGACCACGAGAGCCGTCAGTAACGGCACGAAGAAGCTCAGCGGCAGCGCAACCCCGGACACCGCCTACTCCTCGTCCTCGGGCAGGTGGGTCAGCCCGGTCTCGCTGTAGTAACGCCTGGCAAGCACCAGGGCAAAGGCGGTCGCGCTCACGGCGATGACGATACCGGTAAGGACCATCGCGTGAGGCACCGGATCCACGTAATCCGGATCCCGGCGAGCCAACGCCACAAGCAGCAGAAAGACTGAATTGCCCAGGACGTTGACAGCCAGGATCCGCCGCAGCAGATGGCGTTGAGTGATCAGGCCGTAGATGGCAATGCCGGACAGCGCCCCCGCGACCAGGGAGAAGAAAGCCGCCTGCGTCATCGAACCTCCCGGCGCAGTCCGCCTGAGCCGCTAAAGAGCAGCACCAGTGGCAATGCAATGGCAATGGTCAGAGCGGTCTCGACCAGCAGAATCAGCTCGTACTCCCAGCCCTCCGGATAGGCCAGCACCGCGGAGGCAACCCCGGCTCCTGCCAGGCCAATGGCGCTGAACAACACCACCCCTCCGACGAGGCTCAACCGTTCCGCGAGGCTCGGCTCGCTAGTGGGCCGGAGGCGCCCCGTCAAGCGCAGGAGGACCCCAAGCGCGGCCAGCACGGCTCCGGCCTGAAAGGCGCCTCCAGGCTGATGCTCCCCGGACCAGAGGAGATAACCGGCAGCCAGCACGGTCATCGGCGCGATGAAGGCGATCAGCGGCTGCACGAGAACCGGCTCATTACGGCTTGCACGCAGCCAATCGCCGGGCCCCGCATGGGCCAGGTCCTGTGCCACCACCCGGGCAGCCAGAAAGGCGACAAAGAGTACGACCACCTCCGAGAGCGTATCGATGCTTCGGAAGTTGAGCAGAACAGCGGTCACCGGATTTTCGACCCCGCTGATCGCCAGGTGCGCCAGCGCCTCACGCCCGGCCGTCTGCTCTGGGGGCTCCAAACCCACGACGACCCAGCCAATCCCGCCGACCAGCGCACCGACAAGGGCGGCAACGCCAACCGCAGCCCAACGTGGAAAGACCGGCGGCGGCCCCGGATCCGTGCCGCGCCGGGAGAGAAAAGCACGGTAAGCCGAGAGCAATAGCGCCCCCGTGATGCCGGCCCCGATCGCCGCTTCCGCCAGCGCCAGGTCCGGAGCATGGAGACGTGCCCAGGTAACGGCCATGAGCAAGCCGAAGACGATAAAGAGGACAACACTGCGGAAGAGCACCCGGCTCGCCACAATCTGCCACGCCAGCCCCAGCAGACCACCGGCAAGCAGTGCGTCGAAGGCCCACTCCGTCATGGCGGCGTCCTCCGGCTGCCGCCGGCTGCCCGCAGGGTGAAGCGTGCAATCAGGTGTGCAGAAACCGTCGCTGCGATCAGGGCAACCCCCCACACCAGGAGGATCTTCATGGCGACCCAGACACTCTCGGCCTGCAGTGCCAGACCGCAGGCAATAAAGCCCAGCCCGACATTGTCCGCCTTGGTCAACGCATGGAGACGCGAAAACGAGGAGGGAAAACGTAAGAGCCCGATCGTGCCGGTCAGAAAGAAGAGCCCGCCGACCGAGACGAGGATGACCGTGAGAGTCTCCAGCAGCGTCACTCCGAGTCCTCCCCGAGGTGCTTCGGGACCCGCGTGAAGGCCACAGCAATAACGGCAGCGAGGACGACGAAGAGCAGCGCGACATCACGCAGTGCAGGCAACGCCATTACCTCAGCCAAAAGCAGCAGCACTGCGACGGTCGTGGTGCCGAAAAGCAGCGCAGAGAGCATGCGATCCGCCGCCGTCGGCCCGCGGTGGACACGCACCAAACCGGCCAGAAGGTTGAACAGCAGGAAAACCGCTACAGCGAAGTAGAATGTCGTCACTGATCTGGCCTACGTCGCGGCTTCTACCTGGCCGATACCGTACACGGCAGCCACCCGCGCCTCCAGCCAGAGAATCTCCCGCGCCGCGCGCGGGGTCAGCACGTGGACGAGCAAGTGGTCTCCGTGGAGGTCCGCTGCCAAGGTGCCAGGGAGCAGGCTCAGCGCCGAGAGCATCATCACCCGTGGTTCGCCGGGCGGCAGCTGCAGCTCGTGCCCCACCCAGCGCGGATCAATCGCCCGTTGCGGATGAATGGCCCGATAGCCGACGTCGAGCGCCCCGAGCACGGAGCGATAGAGGAAGAAGAGCAGGAACTGGAGAGCCCCGAGCGGACGCCAGTGGTAACCTTTGCGGCCGGCCACACCGACTGCGACGAGAGCGGCCAGCACCACCGTGGCTGCACCCAGGACCCCCCCGAAGGCTCCATCGGCCAGGATCAGCCAAAGGATGCCAAAGGTGAGCAGGGCCTGCAGGAATGACGCGACGCTCCGCACGCTCACAGGCCCTCCTGCAAAACAATTGAACGCCGCCGGCCCCAGGGCGGGTTTTAGCTCTCCGCCCCCATGTTCCGGGCCCGCTCGGCGGTCTGAGCAAGCTGCCAGCGCTCCTCGTCCCAGTCACGCGACGCGGCCGCCTCCGGCCATCCCTGGGCGTGGTGGAGGATCAGCCGCGCGAGGGCGTCGAGGTGATCATGCCGGTCATTCAGCGCCGGGATGTAGGCAAGATGCTCGCCGCCATTCTCCTCGAAGTACTCGCGATTTTCCCCGGCGATCTCCTCGAGGGTCTCCAGGCAGTCGGCGGAAAAACCGGGGCAGACCACATCGAGCCTCTTTACCCCTTCTTCCCGCGCCAGGTGGCTAACCGTCTCATCAGTGTACGGCTTCAGCCACTCTTCATTGCCAAAGCGCGACTGGAAGGCGACATCCCAGGTGCCCGCCGGCAGTTCAAGGCGCTCGGCAACCAACCGCGCGGTCTTATGGCACTGGCAGTGATACGGGTCCCCGTCGAGGAGGTAGCGCTCAGGCACACCGTGAAAGGAGAAGAGTAGCCGCTCCCCCCGACCTTCCTGCTCCCAGTGCTCCTGAATCGAACGGGCCACGGACTCGATGTAGGCCGGGTCATCATGGTACTGGCCGACCATGCGCAGCTCCGGGACCCAGCGCCACTTCATCAACTCCTGAGCCACCGCGTCGAACGTCGAGCCGGTCGTCGAGGCCGAATACTGCGGGTAGAGGGGCAATACCAGAATCCGCCGCGCCCCCGCCTCCCGCAACCGGCGCAGCGCCGACGGAATCGAGGGATTGCCGTAGCGCATGCCGAGTTCAACGGCGAAGGGGCCAACCGCGCTGCGCGCCTCCAGGCGCTCACGGATCCCGGCCACCTGACGCTGGCCGATACTCAGCAGCGGGGACCCTTCCTCGGTCCAGACCTCCTCATAGGCCGCCGCGGATTTCTTCGGGCGGGTGCGCAGCACGATGCCGTAGAGGATGGGCCACCAGCGCCACTTCGGGATCTCGATCACCCGCGGATCCGAAAGGAACTCCCGCAGGTAGCGCCGCAGCGCCGGGGCGGTCGGCTCGTCGGGCGTACCCAGGTTGGCAACCAGGACCCCCATCGAGGGCATCTCGTCGTGCTCGAACGTGCTCTTCGCGGAGTAAAGTTTCATAGCGAGTGGAGCATATCAGGATCGCCCTCCACTTGAGGACCTTGACGGGCCCTTAAAGACCCGAAAAACGTTCAAGATCTTCCATATCTGTCATTAGCCACAATGTTGACGAACATCACAGCCAAAACAGTGAGGCAGAGGCGCGCGCCCCCAGGATCGGGTCGATGCGACGGCTGACCTGCTTGACGCAACGGTTTAGACTGCGCACACACGTAAGACCACAGGCCGAATCACCATGAGCGATAAGACACGCGTTCTCTTCCTCTGCACCGGGAACTCCTGCCGTTCCCAGATGGCCGAAGGCTTCGCCCGGAACCTGGCCGGGCACCTGATCGAGCCCAAATCCGCCGGGCTGGAGGCACACGGGATCAACCCGCGCGCCGCCCAGGTCATGAAGGAAGACTGGGTGGACATCTCCGGCCAGGAATCGACGGTGGTCACGGACGAGATGATCGCCGAAGCCGACCTGGTCATCACCCTGTGCGACCACGCCCAGGATCATTGCCCCGCGCTGCCGGCGAATGTCGAGCACCGCCACTGGCCGACCGAGGACCCGGCGCAGGCCGAAGGCAGCGAAGAGGAGATCATGAGCGTTTATCGCCGGGTACAGGACGAGATCAAAGAGAATATCCTCTTCCTGATGAACGAAGTCCGCGGTGACATCCACGAATTCTAGCGCGACCGCAGCCCGGGCTCACCGAGACTTCAGGCGCTCTACGGCCGCCGCTGCCCGGCGGCCGTAGGAGCTGTCCGACTCCGCCGCGAGACGATAATTCTCCAGCGCCTCGCCCATGGCGCCATCCGCCTCAGCCAGCTCGCCCAGGGCCAGATGGCCGGGGGCCGTTGGTAGCAGGGCGTTTGCCCGCTCCAGATCCTCCCGCGCACTCTGAGCCTCGCCGCGCTCCTGCAGCAGTCGCCCTCGCTCCAGGAAGAAGGCAAAGTACCCATCATCGAGCGCGATCGCTTGATCAAGCGCCGCCTCTGCCTCGCGCTTTTGCCCCAGGCGAGCCAGGGCCTGCCCGCGCAGGCCATGAAAGGCCGGCTCGCGCTCGTAGGCCTCAAGCGCCCTCTCCACGAGGGCGAGGCTCTTGTCCGGCTGGCCGTCGATCAGGGCCTGGCGAGCGCGATCGTGGGCGGCGTAAGCCTCACGCGTTCGGTGCAGGGGCTCAACCTTCTCGGCGTAACGCTCCCCGCCAAGGATCCAGTCACGATCAGGGTGCTCCCCATAGAGCGCCTCGGCGGTCTCTTGGTTGCGTCGCACACGCTCCCGAGAAGGCGGATGGCTGGCAAAGAGCCCTTCCAGCCAGTTCCGCTCACCGGCATCGGCGAGGCGGACGAACCTCTCCTGCAGGCTGACCGCACCGGCCGGATCGTAGCCGGCCCGCGCCATGTAAAGCGTGCCGTAATAGTCCGCCTCCAACTCAGCTTCGCGCGAGTATCGCTGACTCACCAGCGCGGCGCCGACACCGGCGCCGGCAACCATCAAACCTTGGAGGCGGTGATCACGGGTCGCCAGGCCGACGGCCGCCACCCCGGCCTGGAGCATCAAGCCACGCTCGACACGCTGCGCACCGTGCCGGGCGGCCGCGTGTGTAATCTCATGGCCAAGAACCGCCGCAAGCTCGGCCTCCGTCTCCATCTCCAGGAGCAGGCCACGATTGATGGCAATCTTCCCCCCCGGCAACGCCCAGGCGTTGGGCGTTGAATCGTTGAGGACCACGAACTCATAAGGTAGTCCGGGGCGGTCGCTTTCCGCGGCGACCCGTTGCCCGACCTCCTCCACAAAGGCGACAAGGTCCGGCTCCGCGGTGTACGCCCCGCCCATCGCCTGCTGGGTCCGGCCGTACTGCTGCTCACCGATCGCGACCTCCTCGGATTCCGACAGCAGCCGGAATTCCCGCTCGCCGGTCACCGGGTTGACCGCGCACCCGGCGAGCAGCAACAGCACGCCGCCGATCACCAGCAGACCCTGTAACCAGCGGCGCATGGATCACCTCATTATCATCTCGCCCATTCCGGACTATAGCCCAGAACCGGCAGCCGCCCGCAGGTCGGCGGCCCGGACCACGAAGACTCCGTACCCACCCTGCTCGAACTCCAGCCAGGTTAGCGGCAGGTGGCCGAACGCCTCGGCGACGGCGTCGTCCGAGTCCCCCACCTCCACGACCAGCAGGCCATCATCGGCCAGGTACCGCGGTGCGTCGCGCAGGATTCTGCGCACCACGTCGAGCCCATCTTCCCCGGCGGCCAGCGCCGCCCCCGGCTCATGGCGGTACTCCGCCGGCAGGGCAGCCATAGCCGCCGCGTCCACGTACGGCGGGTTACTGATAATCAGCGAGTAGCGCTCCTGCGGCACTCCGTCGAAAACGTCCGCCTGGATCAGGGCGACGCGCTCATCGAGGTCGTGGCGATGGACGTTGATCCCGGCTACCTCCAGGGCTTGGGGGTCGTTATCCACCGCATCGACCTGCGCCTCAGGGAAGGCGTAGGCGCAGGCAATCGCGATACACCCGGAGCCGGTGCCCAGATCCAGAACCCGATTCACTTCGTCCGGATCGAGCCATGGCTGAAAACCCTGCCGGATAGGCTCCGCCAGCGGCGATCGTGGCACGAGAACCCGCTGATCGACGTAGAAAGGCAGACCTGCAAACCAGGTCTCATGGGTGATGTAAGGCAACGGAAGACGTTCCCGAATGCGCCGCCGGACCCGCGCCATGACGGCCTCCCGCTCGCCTTGCGTCAGCCGGGCACCCCAGTAGAGGTCGGGCAGATCGGCCGGCAGGCGGAGGACGTGCAGCGCCAGGGCGGCAGCCTCATCGATGGCATTGTCGGTTCCGTGGCCGAAGACAAGCCCGGCCTCGTTAAACCGACTGGCCGCGTAGCGGACGATATCCCGGAGTGTATCCAGTCCCTCCGGCGGGTGGTCGATGGACTCCACGCGCTTTCTCCCTCATCGGCTTGCGTTCCTTTATGATGGCGCCCTGTACGGTCTCTGCCCAGGGGCCTGGCGGCAATCCATAACGGCGCCCGGTACTGCGATGATCAAACGCCTCCGCCATAGACCATCCCGCCGCATGGCCTGCTGGCTGATCGGTCTCGGCCTGGTCTCACTCGCCGGGATCGCAGGGGCGGTAGCTCTGCAAGCCCTCCTCTCTCCCGGATCGACACCGGAGATACGCGGCACCTACCTGGAGGACGGACGCCCGATGGCCGATTTCGAACTGATCACGTCCAGCGGGGAACCTTTCACCACGGGGGACCTGGAGGGGCAGTGGACTCTGCTGGCGTTTGGCGCCCCAAGCGCACAAGCCGAGGCCCGGGAGACCATCGCCCTGCTCGAGCGCGTTCACGCTCTGCTCGCTCAAACCCACCACGGGGATCGCCTGCAGTCGGCTTGGATCAGCGTCGAGCCGCCGGAGGAGCCGCGACAGCGCCTGGCGCCGCTGAAGGCTTCCGGGCACGAAACGCTCCACTTGCTCACGGGCGAACCGTCGGTCGTGGGTCCTTTAGCGCACAGCCTCGGCGTGCGCTATTCCCAGGGTGCCTCAGGCGTCGTCGTGCAGCCGGCCGACGTGCTTTTCGTCATCGCGCCGGATGGTAAGCTGCTGGCGCTGCTTCTCCCTCCGCAGCACCCTGAACTGATTGCCCAGGATCTCTTTACGCTCATGGAACACCGGGCATCCCCGTTGAGCCGGATCATTCCAGGATTATGATGCAAGCCACGAAGTCACGCGGCCACGACGAACGCACCCGCGCCGAGGGGCAAGCCAGCGCCCTTGACCGACTCCTCGCCCTCGCCCACAGCTTCTTGCCTACTCGGGCGCTCTCACGGTTCACCGGGGTTCTGGCACGGTCCCGCCGGCCCTGGCTGAAGAACCGCCTGAATCGCTTTTTCGCCGAGCGTTACGCGCTTGACCTGAGCGAGGCGGAGCGGCCCCGCCCGGAAGACTACCCCTCCTTCAATGCGCTGTTCACGCGGCGCCTGCAGCCAGGCAGCCGCCCCCTGCCGGAGGACCCCGGAAGCCTGGTCAGCCCCTGCGACGGTACGGTGAGCGCCGTGGGCTACCTCGACGGAGAGAGCATCTTGCAGGCCAAGGGGGTGCGGTATCGGCTCCCAACGCTACTCGGGGGATTGCCGCACGGTGGGCTCACGGACGGCGCCTTCATCACGATCTACCTATCGCCTCGGGACTACCATCGTTTCCATGCGCCGCTGGCCCTGTCTCTGGAGTCGGAACGCCATATCCCGGGACGGCTGCTGACGGTGGCACCGTCCGCTGTACGCGGCATCGGTGACCTCTTCCTCCGAAACGAACGACTTGCACTGCGCTGGCAGAGTGACCGAGGCCCGGTGGCATTGGTGGCGGTAGGCGCACTGAACGTCGGGTCCATCGAAACGGTCTGGAGCGGGGTCAGTGACGCCCCGCCGGGATCGAGCCACCACTATGCCCCGGAGGAGGGGCCCAGGCTGCAACGCGGCGATGAACTCGGCCGCTTTAATCTCGGCTCCACCCTGATCCTGCTGCTGCCCCGAAAGACAACGGACTGGGATCCGGGACTGGTGCCCGGAACCCGGTTGCGGATGGGGCAGGCGCTGGAGAGGAGCTAGCCGACCTCGGCGAGTTCTTCCGTCCGGGGCTGTGCCGCGTCGATTCCCGCAGCACCGTTGCGGTAGTGGACCAGTTTCCAGTAACCAAAGAGATTGGTCGGATAGACCCCGAGGCGCTGGAAGTCCGGGCGATCCGGGAGCGTGCCCAAGTCCATGTCCGGACGGAAACCAACGAGTTTGGAGAGCGGCTTGAGGGTCTGCTCAACGCGGCGCAGTACAGGGTGTTCCGAAGCGAAGTGATTGACAATGAAGATATCGCCGCCCGGACGGCAGACGCGCTGCACCTCCTCGACGAAAAGGTCGGGGTTCGGCACCACCGAGGCGACATACATCGCCACAACCACATCGAAACTGTCGTCCGGAAAGTCCAGCGCCTCAGCATCCATCTCGTAGAGGCCGGTTACGAAATCGAGCCCCTGCTCATCGACCCGCTGGCGGGCAATATCGAGCATTTCCGGGCTGACATCGATCCCGACCACTTCAACATCACGCCGGTAATCGGGTAGCGAAATACCGGTGCCGACGCCTACATCCAGGATACGGCGATCGGCCTCGGCATTGAGGTATTGCATGGTCAACCGCCGGCCGGGCGCGAAGACCGGACCGAAGACCCGGTCGTAATAACGGGCGTAGCGCCGATAGGCGCTTCGGATCGATGAAAGATCCATAGCGTCTCGTCCTCCTGTTCTGGACCCGCGCTGTTTCAGGCCGTTACGCGCAGCGACTCGGCGAATGCATCGACGGCGCGCTCCACCTCGGCACGGGTAATGATCAACGGGGGCAGCCAGCGCACGATTTGTCCCTGCGGGCCGCAGCGGATCATGAGCACATCACGCTCCTCCATCGCCTTGAGGACACGCGCAGCCCGATCCCCGTCCGGGCGGCCATCGCCATCGACGAGTTCCGTCCCGTGCATCAAACCCATGCCTTGGACGTGGGCGATGGCGGGCTCCTCAGCAGCCAGTGCGTCCAGTCGCTTGCGCAAGTGCGCACCCTGTTCGCGGGCGTTGTCCACCAGGCCCTCCTCCTCGATGACCTCGAGGTTGGCCAGGGCCGCTGCACAGGCGACAGCGTTACCGCCGTACGTCCCGCCCTGGGATGCGGGCCAGCCGCGAGCCATCAGCGACTCCGTTGCAGCGATGGCCGACAGCGGGAAACCGCTGGCCAGTCCCTTCGCCGTCACAACGATGTCTGGCTGCACGTCAAAATGGCTGTGCGCCCAGAACGCGCCACTTCGGCCAAATCCGCTCTGCACCTCATCGGCAATGAGCAACATCCCGTGGCGGTCAGCCCGTTCCCGCAGTCCCTGCATAAATTGGCGCCCCGCCGGAATGTAGCCAGCCTCACCCTGGATCGGCTCCACGAAGAAGGCTGCCGACTCGGCGGGCATCGACTGGGTCGCAAGGATGTGATCAAGCTCGCGCAGGCAGAATTCTGCCGTTTCGTCATCGCTCCAGCCGTAACGGCGCGCGTTCGGGAACGGCGCGACGATCACACCACCCATCATCGGCTGCACCCCGGCCCGCAGGCCGACGCTCGATGACGTCATCGACAGCGACCCCATCGTGCGGCCGTGAAACCCGCCCTGGAAGACCACGATGTTCGGCTTTCCGGTGGCCTGACGGGCCAGCCGCAAGGCGGCCTCACAGGCTTCCGTTCCGGCATTGGAGAAGAAAACCCGGTCAATGGGGCCAGGCATCACCTCGGCCAGCCGCTCAGCCAACTGAACCATCGGCGGGTGCCGCAGGATCGCATACTGACCGTGCACCAGCTTGGCCGCCTGCTTCTGCGCGGCCTCGACCACTTTCGGGTGACAATGGCCGGTGGCGGTCACTCCGATGCCCGAGGTGAAATCGAGATAGCGACGCCCGTCGGCGCCAATGATGTACGCCCCTTCACCCCGCTCGGCTACCACATCACTGGACTGCTTAAGCAGCGGCGAGATTTCCCCCCGCTTTGTCTTCGCCTGTTCGCTCATGAGGTCTAGTCCTCCCTGGGCCGATCTCGGCCGCTCGCTTCGGCGTTAGTTTATCACCCTCGGGTTACCCCCCCGGTGCTTCGCTGCCCGACCCTGCGGGGGATGCTGCCGAGCGCCCGGGCCATTGGCGGAGATCCAGGCACTCGCCCTCCTCCGGCGTCAGGACCTGGTGACCGGAACCGCGGAGCCCCTCGGCGAGGCTGTCCATCGCTGCGGCTTCTCCGTGAACAAGGGCGATGACCGGATCCGTACGAAAGTGCTCGGCCCAGCGGATGAGTTGCGACCGACCCGCGTGGGCCGACAGGCCACCCACGGTATGAATCCTGGCGCCCACACGGACGGGCTCGCCCCAAAGTGTCAGCTCCCGCGCCCCGTCGACGAGGGCCCGACCCGGCGTACCCTGGGCCTGAAACCCAACCATGATGACATGGCAGTTTTGCCGCCAGAGGTTGTGTTTGAAGTGGTGGCGAATCCGGCCGCCGTTGCACATGCCGGAGCCGGCGATGACCATCGCGCCCGACTGGACCCGATTGATCGCCATGGAGTCTTCGGCACTGGGGGTCAGGCGGAGATTTGGAAGCCGGAAGGGGTGGTTTTCCGGTGCGGCGTAAAAGTCCGCTGTTTCCTGATCATACAGTTCCGGAAAGCGGCGGTAGACCTCCGTTGCCTCGATCGCCATCGGGCTGTCCAGAAAAAGACTCCAGTCACCGACACCCCACTCCTCGTAGTGTCGCGCCAGGATATAGAGAAGCTCCTGGGTCCGTCCGACGGCGAAGGCCGGGACAAGGATATTCCCGCTTTGCGCGCGGGCGCTGCTGAAGATCTCACCGAGCTCCGCCCAAGTCTCGTCCCATGAGCGGTGTTCCCGGTCCCCGTAGGTGCTCTCCATGATCAGCAGATCCGCTTCCTCTACGCGCTTGGGGTCACGTAGGATCGGTGCACCAGGGTGCCCGAGGTCGCCGGAGACCACCACCTTACGCCGCTCGCCGCCTTCCTCAAGCCAGATCTCCAGAATCGCCGATCCAAGGATATGGCCCGCGTCCCGCAGGCAAACGGTTATGCCGGGGAACGGCTGCCAGGCCTGGTCGTACTCGTGGCCAACCAGAGCCTCAATGGCCGCCTCGGCATCCGCTACGGTATAGGTTGGTTCGACGGGATCGTCATGGCGTCGGCGCCGCTTCTTGTTCTCGATGGCAGCATCCCGCTCGGCGAGGAAGGCCGCATCGCGCAGTAGAATGTCACACAGGGCAGCACCAGCCCGGTGGGTGTGGATGGGCCCCTGGTAGCCACTCCGGATCAGGAGGGGCAAACGGCCGCTGTGGTCAAGATGGGCATGGGTGAGGACCACGGCGTCGATATCAGATGCCTCAAAGGGGAACGGCTCGCGATTGCGCGCCTCCTGCTTGCCTCCCCCTTGAATCATCCCGCAATCGACAAGCAACCGGCGGCCGCCGCAGTGGATGAGCAGGCAGGAGCCGGTGACTTGCCGCGCTGCCCCGAGGACTTCCACACGCATCGCGCCCTCCTAGCCCCGGCGTACAGAGCTTCGGATGCGTTCACAAACCGACGTTCCCACCTGCGAGCAGGTCCGCCCCTCCATACCGTACTGCAGCATCTCGGCCGCCACTGCCTCACGAACCTCCACCGCCGCAGATGCGGCCTGCGCATCATCGGCCCCGAGCCACTCGAGCATTGCCGCTGCCGTAAGCATCATCGCCGCCGGGTGGGCTCGATCCTGGCCGGCGATGTCCGGTGCGCTGCCGTGTGTGGGCTCGAACAACGCCGGCACGCTGCGATCCGAGGGATTGACGTTCGCCGAAGGCGCCACCCCCATGCCGCCAGCGAGAACCGCCGCGAGATCGGTGAGGATATCCCCGTGCAGATTGCTGGCGACCACGACATCGAACTGCCAGGGCTGGGTGACAAACTTCATGCAGCAGGCGTCAATGAGCTCGTGGTGGGTATGCACTGCTGGGTATTCCGCAGCCACCTCGGCGAAGACGTCGCTCCAGAGCTCCCCCGCGTACTGCACGGCGTTACGCTTGGTCACGACACAGACCGCCGCATCATAACCACCGGCGGCGGCGGCGCGGGGCGCACGCAATCCGGCAACGCGCTCACGCCGGCGCTGCTCCGCTCGCTCGAATGCGTGCCGAATGATCCGCTCTGTGCCGGCACGCGTGAAAACCTCGAGCTGGGTCGCCGTCTCACGGGGCGTCCCAGGAGCCAGCCTCCCGCCCTGGTCGACGTACTCGCCCTCGCTGTTCTCGCGGATGACCAGCATGTCGGTCTCGAGCGCACGTTGATCGGCCAGGTACTGCGGTGCCCCCGGCAGCGGTGACGCCGGCCTTTCGCAGGCCCAGAGGTCCAGCCCCTTGCGCAATTGCAGCAGGGGAGCCAACGAGACGCCGTCCGGCAGCAGGTAGCGGCCAGGGTCACTGGCCGGCCCAGGGTCCCCGAGCGCACCGAGAAGAAGGGCATCAAAAGCGGATACCCGGTCCGTCCAATCCTCGGGCATCATGGTCCCGTGTCGGCGGTGCCACGCGTGGCTCGGCCACTCCAGTTCCACCAGATCAAGCGCTGGCTCCGGAAGAGCCTCCAGGACCTGGCGCGTAGCGGCCATCACCTCCGGCCCGATCCCGTCGCCGGGCATCAAAGCAATGCGCCAGGCGCGCTCGGTTTGTCCCATAAGGCTCTCCCGGTCCGATGTCAGCGCTTACGGCAGCAGGTGCTTGACCGCCTCGCGCTCCTCATCCAGTTCCTGGGCCGTGGCGTCCATGCGTTCCCGGCTGAATGCATCGATCTCCAGCCCCTGAACGATCTGATAATCGCCGCCACTGCAGGTCACCGGGAACGAATAGATGAGCCCCTCCGGAATGCTATAGCTGCCATCCGACGGGATCGCCATGCTCGTCCACTCCCCCGGCGCGGTGCCTAGCGCCCAGTCGCGCATATGGTCGATGGCAGCACTCGCGGCCGATGCCGCGCTCGAAGCACCACGCGCCTGAATGATCGCCGCACCCCGCTGCTGCACCGTGGGGATGAAATCGTCCCGGACCCACTCCTGATCCACCATCTCCTTCGCAGCGCGCCCCTGGATCGTGCAGTGGCTGATGTCTGGGTACTGGGTCGCCGAGTGATTGCCCCACACGGCGAGGTTGTGAATCTCCGTGGTATGGCAGCCGACCTTATTCGATAGCTGCGCCAGCGCGCGGTTATGGTCCAGGCGGGTCATTGCGGTGAACTGGCGCGGACTCAGATCGGGCGCATTGCGCTGGGTAATCAGTGCATTGGTATTCGCGGGGTTGCCAACGGCCAGCACTTTCACACTTCGATTGGCGACGGCGTTCAACGCTTGCCCCTGCGCCGAAAAGATGGCTGCGTTCGCCTCGAGCAGATCCTTGCGCTCCATACCGGGTCCGCGGGGCTTGGCCCCCACAAGAAGGACGTAATCGGCGTTGGCGAATGCTTCTTCGGCTCGGTCCGAAGCCGAGATACCTGCCAACAGCGGGAACGCGCAATCTTCTATCTCCATGACCACCCCTTGAAGGGCGTCCTGGGCCTGCGGAATCTCAAGCAGCTGGAGGATCACCGGCTGATCCTTGCCCAACATTTCTCCGGAGGCGATACGGAACAGCAGGCTGTAACCGATCTGGCCGGCGGCGCCGGTCACCGATACGCGGACTGGTGCTTTCATGGCTCTCTCCTTCTGATCATTCTGCCGGGGGCGCTGCACCCGACTGCGCCAAAATTGTACCAGCGCGGTCTCAGACCCGTCCTAAGTCCACCGACGACCCACCGATGCGCCAGTCAAGCGGCTCGCCAACCCCTCGTCCCAGGAGGCTCGCCGCTGCGCCCTGATTCACCGCAATCTCCACCAGCCCCAGGGAATTGGCGTACCAGAGCGGCCTCCCCGGCGGTACGTCGGCAAACTTCCGCCCCCAGGGGATTTCCTGGCCCGCGAACAGCAGCGTCGCCGCCGACGGCACCGTCCCGGCGCGGCGCCCGCTTATGAGATTCCCGTAGCCATCCTCGTAGACGATACCATCGTGATCCTCTGGCCAGCCCCTTCCAACCCATTCTCCGGTCTCCCGGCACCCGCGAGGCGGCTCCCCGGTCGCCGCGACCCTCGCGGCCGCAGGCGCGAACCAGTCCCGACCGTGGAATGTCGCAGATACCCCCGGTTCTGGCTCCGGCAGTACCCAAACCCGAGCATCACTCACCCGCGACGCCGCGACGGCCAGCAATCCGTTATCGGGGCCGACAAGCCACTGGCCGCCACCGAGTTCGACAACCAGCCCGTCCCGGGACGTGCCGACGCCGGGGTCGACCACCGCGAGAACCGTAGCCGATGAAGGGAGATAGGGGAGTACTGCCGCGAGCAGGTATGCGCCCGCCCGGGTTTGATAAGCCGGGACATCGTGCATCAGGTCGATACACCGAACCGCCCCGCCGGTAGTGCTGTGCAACGCCCCGTGGAGTTGGCCCACGTACGGGCCGGAAAGCGAGTAGTCGGTAAACAGAAA
Source organism: Ectothiorhodospiraceae bacterium (assembly GCA_003552625.1). GTDB lineage: Bacteria > Pseudomonadota > Gammaproteobacteria > Nitrococcales > Halorhodospiraceae > Halorhodospira. Next base: position 13,967 of record PUNM01000107.1, on the reverse strand, counting down.
GACGACGCCGGAGCCCGCTTTGGTGGCTGCTCCGGCGTCCACGGGCTTAGGCCGTAGCCTCGACCTCGGCTTCTTCCTCATCGCCACGCCGGGCGGCGATGGCCTCTTCCCGGTCAACGAGCTGGACCAGGGCCATGGCCGCCCCGTCACCGTGCCGGTAGCCGCAACGCAGGACGCGCATGTACCCGCCCGGGCGCTCCTTGAAGTGCGGCCCAAGCTCTTCGAAGAGCTTCGTAACCATTTCCTTGTCGCGCAGGCGCGCAAACGCAAGGCGACGGTTCGCCGTGGTGTCCTCTTTCGCAAGCGTGATCAGCGGCTCCGCGACCCGGCGCAACTCTTTCGCCTTGGGCACGGTCGTGCGGATCTCTTCCTCGCGGAAAAGCGCCGCAGCGAGGTTTTTGAACATCGCCTTGCGGTGCGAGTTCGTACGATTGAAATGTCGTCCGGCTTTACGATGGCGCATGACGTTGATCCTTTGACTAGTTTAGCCGGCAATTCGGGCCCGATCGCCAAGGGACGGCGGCGGCCAGTTATCCAGGCGCATGCCCAGCGACAGCCCGTGCTCGGCGAGCGTGTCCTTGATCTCGTTCAGGGACTTCTTGCCCAGATTCGGCGTCTTCAGAAGCTCCACCTCGGTCCGCTGGACCAGGTCGCCCACGTAGTGGATGCTCTCCGCCTTGAGGCAGTTCGCGGACCGCACGGTCAGCTCCAGGTCATCGATTGGCCGCAGGAGCATCGGGTCAATCTCCGGCTCCTCTTGTTCTTCGGCCCCCTCGAGCAGACCTCCCTCGAGTTCAACGAACACCGACAGCTGATCCTGTAACAGAGCCGACGCGAACTTAACCGCTTCCTCCGGCGTCACCACACCGTTCGTCTCAACATCAAGCACGAGCTTGTCGAGGTCGGTCCGCTGCTCGACCCGAGCGCTTTCGACCGCGTACGAGACGCGACGAACCGGGCTGAAGCTGGCGTCCAGCGCCAGATGGCCGATGGTCCGGGTGTCCTCCTCCTGACGAGCGGTTACGGGCAGATAACCACGTCCGCGCTCGATCTTGAGCGACGCGTTGAACGCCTGCTCGTGCGTGATCGTCGCGATGTGGAGATCCGGGTTTTTGATTTCCACATCGTGATCCGTCTGAATATCGGCGGCGGTGACGACCCCCGGACCCTGCTTGTGCAACTTCAGCGTCACTGAATCACGCTCGTTAAGGCGCACCGCCAGATCCTTGAGATTCAGAAGGATATCGACGGTATCTTCGTGGACACCCTCCACCGCTGTGTACTCGTGCTGCACGCCCTCGATCTCCACCTCGGTGACCGCAGTCCCGGGCATGGAGGAGAGCAGCAGGCGGCGCAGCGCATTCCCGAGCGTGTGCCCGAACCCGCGCTCCAGCGGCTCAAGCACCACCTTCGCACGCGCTTCGGAGACCGGCTCGATCTCGACCGAGCGCGGCTTGAGGAAATCCTTTAGGTACCCCTTCATGGACGACACCTTGCAGTTGGGGTTGTTACTTCGAGTACAGCTCGACGATCAGCGACTCGTTGATCTCTTGCGACAGATCCGCCCGGTCGGGCGCCTGCTTGTACAGCCCTTCCATCTTGTTCGCGTCGACCTCAACCCACGGCACCCAGCCGTTCTGCTGCGCGAGCTCCAACGCGGCCTGGATGCGCAGCTGCTGCTTAGCCTTTTCCTTGACCGACACCGTGTCTCCGGGCTTGACCTGGTAGGACGGCACGTTCACCACCCGCCCGTTGACCAGGATGCCGCGGTGGTTCACCAGCTGCCGCGCCTCTGCGCGGGTGCTGCCGAAACCCATGCGGTAGCAGACGTTGTCCAGACGGCTCTCAAGAAGCTGCAGCAGTGCCGTACCGGTCGCATCGCGCCTGCGCGAAGCTTCCTTGTAGTAGTTTCGGAACTGCCGCTCCATCACGCCGTACATCCGGCGTACCTTCTGCTTTTCGCGCAGCTGCAGGCCATAATCGGACATCCGGCCACCGCGGCGCTGGCCGTGCTGCCCAGGCGGCTGCTCGAGCTTGCACTTCGTGTCGATGGAACGGACGCCGCTTTTGAGGAAGAGATCGGTCTTCTCGCGACGGGCCAGTTTGCACTTAGGACCAATATATTTCGCCATAGCGAGCGCTCCTTCCTCAGACCCGCCGCTTCTTGGGCGGGCGGCAGCCGTTATGCGGGATCGGTGAGACGTCGGCGATGTTCGTGATGCGGTAGCCAACGGCATTCAGGGCGCGCACTGCGGACTCGCGACCGGGCCCGGGCCCCTTGACCCGCACCTCGAGGTTCTTGAGGCCATAGTCCTGCGCTGCCCGCGCCGCATTCTCCGACGCGACCTGTGCGGCGAACGGCGTGCTCTTGCGCGACCCCTTGAACCCGCTGCCACCGGCACTCGCCCAGGAGAGCGCGTTACCCTGCCGGTCGGTGATCGTGATCAAGGTGTTGTTGAATGTCGCGTTGATGTGCGCAACGCCGTCGCTAACGGTGCGCTTGACCTTCTTTTTGCCGCCACCGCGGCTTGTTGCCTTCGCCATAGGTCTCTTTTCCCGTAAACGTTCGATCCGCTGTTTATCTCGCTACGCGCCGCGACAGCGGTTTATCGGCTGGCCGGACCGCGCCTCGGACCTTTCCGCGTGCGAGCATTCGTCTGGGTCCGCTGACCGCGCACGGTCAACCCGCGCCGATGGCGCATTCCCCGGTAGCATCCGAGATCCATCAGCCGCTTGATGTCCATCGCGACCGAGCGGCGCAGATCGCCCTCGATCACGTATTGTCCGACTTCGCGCCGGAGCGCCTCGATCTCGCTGTCGTCGAGGTCACGCACGCGCCGGTTCTGCGCGACGCCGGCTGCCTCGCAAATGCTGAGGGCACGGGTGCGGCCGATCCCGTAGATCGAGGTCAGCGCGACCCACGCATGTTTGTGTGTCGGAATATTGATGCCTGCGATTCGGGCCATGGGGCCTACTCTCCCGTGATACGCGCTTGTTGGTTTCGCTGCGCGGCTGCCTCTTCCAGTCAGCCCTGGCGCTGCTTATGCCGCGCCTCCGTGCAGATAACCCGCACGGTGCCGCGCCGCTTAACGATCTTGCAGTTTCGGCAGATCCGCTTAACCGATGCCCTGACTTTCATCGTCTCTCTCCAAAAACACGACTATGCGCGGCCGCTCACGGGCGATCCGAAGGCGCGAAAGGATACCAGTCCTTTCGCCCGGACGCCACCCCGCAGCCAGTTATTCGTCCCCCTTAGCGCAGCAGCCCGCCACCCGGACGGGTATGCCCCTTCAGGTTGGCCTTCTTCATGAGCGGCTCGTACTGGTGAGAAACCAGGTGGGACTGCAGTTGCGCCATAAAGTCCATCACCACGATGACGCTGATCAGCAGCGATGTACCGCCGAAGTAGAACGGAACGTTCCAGTAAAGGATCAGGAACTCCGGCATCAGGCAGACCGCCGTGATATACAGTGCCCCCGCAAACGTGAGCCGGCTCATCACTTGGTCGATGTACTTGGCAGTCTGCTCTCCCGGCCGAATCCCAGGGATGAACGCGCCGGACTTCTTCAGATTGTCCGCGGTATCCCGCGAGTTGAACACCAGAGCGGTGTAGAAGAAACAGAAGAAGATGATCGCCGCTGCGTACAGTGCCACGTAGATCGGCTGACCGGGCGACAGAGTCGCTGCGATATCCCCAATGAAGCCAAGCCCTTCCGCGTCTCCGAACCACTGCCCGACCGTCGCCGGGAAGAGAATAATGCTCGACGCGAAAATCGGCGGAATGACACCGGCCATATTGAGTTTCAGAGGCAGGTGGCTCTGCTGCGCCGCATACATCTTGCGCCCTTGCTGGCGCTTGGCGTACTGCACCGTGATCCGCCGCTGACCACGCTCAATGAACACGATAAACGCCGTCACCGCGGCCGCCATGATCAGCAGCAACAATATTGTGGCCGCGCCCAACTCACCGCTGCGCTGCAACTCCAGCGTCCCGCCAAGCGCACCGGGCAGCCCCGCAACGATACCCGCGAAGATGATGATCGAGATACCGTTGCCGATACCACGCTCCGTGATTTGTTCGCCGAGCCACATGAGAAAGATCACGCCGGTCGCCAGGGTAATCGTGGAGATCAACACGAAGGCGGGCCCCGGCGTCGCAGCCACGCCCTGCCCCTGTAGCGCGATGCTGATCCCGATACCCTGGAACGTAGCCAGTCCAAGCGTGCCGTAGCGCGTATACTGCGTTATCTTCCTGCGCCCGGCCTCGCCCTCTTTCTTCAACCGTTCCAGGCTCGGTACGACGGCGGTCAGCAACTGCATGATGATCGCCGCCGAGATATACGGCATAACGCCAAGCGCAAAGATCGACAGCCGCTCAAGCGCGCCGCCGGCAAACATGTTGAACATCTCGAGGATGGTGCCGCGCTGCTGCTCAACCATCTGCTCGAGCGCTGCCGGATCGACCCCCGGTATCGTAATGTGGGTACCGATCCGATAAATGATCAGTGCAAGCAGCACAAAGAGCAGACGTTGGCGCACCTCGGTGAGCTTACCCATCCCACCGAGAGCCCCGGTCACACCACCCGGACGTCCCAACTTAGGCCTCCTGGACCTGGCCGCCGGCTGCCTCGATCGCCTTCCGCGCGCCGCCGGTCACCTGAAGGCCCTTGACGGTCACCGCGCGATTAATCGAGCCGGAATTGATCACCTTAGCGTAGCGCATGTTCTTCCGCACCACGCCTGCCTGTTTCAGCGCGTCTAGATCGACCGTATCACCGACGACCCGCGCCACCTCATGCAGACGGACCTCAGCGGTATAAAGCCCCTTCTGGGACTTGAACCCGTACTTGGGAACCCGCCGCTGGAGGGGCATCTGACCGCCCTCGAAGCCCACCTTATGGTAGCCCCCTGAGCGGCTGTGTTGCCCCTTGTGGCCGCGCCCGGCTGTCTTGCCTAGGCCGCTCCCGGCGCCGCGGCCAACCCGCTTGGCTCCCGGGCGGCTCCCCGGTGCTGGCGAAAGCTTATTCAGGCGCATCACGACGCCTCCTGTACGTCCAGCATGTAGGAGATCTTGCGGATCATGCCACGGTTCTCGGGCGTGTCATCCACAAGGACTGTCTGGTGCATACGACGCAGCCCGAGTCCAGCCGCACAGTGGCGGTGGCTCTGGATACGCCCGTGCGGGCTGCGACGCAGCGTCACCTGGAGCTTCTTTTGATTCGCCATGATCAGCTCGTAATCTCTTCAACCGACTTGCCCCGACGGGCCGCCACGGCCTCCGGAGAATCCATCGAGGCCAGGCCATCCACGGTCGCCCGGACCACGTTAATCGGGTTCCGCGAGCCAACCGACTTGGCGAGAACGTCGTGGACGCCGAGTACCTCGAAGACCGCGCGCATAGCCCCCCCGGCGATAATTCCAGTACCAGGGGAGGCGGGCTTCATGAAGACCTTGCTCGACCCATGGAAGTGCGTGACCGGGTAGCGCAGCGTAGGACCGTCCAGCGGCACCGTACGCATCCCGCCGCGCGCACGCTCCATGGCTTTTTGGATGGCAGCCGGGACCTCGCGCGCCTTGCCGTAGCCAAAGCCCACACGGCCCTCGCCGTCCCCGACGACCGTCAGCGCGGTGAAGCCGAACTGCCGACCACCCTGCACCACCTTGGCAACGCGATTGATCGTAATCAGCTTTTCGCGGAGGCCGTCCGCGCCGGTTTGTTCCCCGTTCGCCATAACTGTATGCCCCTGGTTTAAAACTTCAGGCCCGCTTCACGCGCCGCCTCGGCGAGCGCGCGAACCCGACCGTGGTAGCGATACCCGGCACGGTCGAATGCGACCTCTTCGATCCCCGCTTCACGCGCGCGCTCGGCGATCAGCCGCCCGACCTGATGCGCTGCGTCTATGTTGCCGGTGCCCTGTTCGCGCTGCCGGAGCTCCGTTTCCACAGTCGATGCCGCCGCCAAGGTCCGACCACCGTCGGGCAACTGCACCTGCGCATAAATATGGCGCGGGGTGCGGTGGACGGAAAGGCGATACGCGCCGTTGGCGCGAATCCGACCGCGGCTCTTCCGAGCCCGACGCATGCGTGCTGTTTTCTTGTCCATCGTCGTCCCCACCGCCTACTTCTTCTTGGCCTCTTTGAGGACCACCCGCTCGTTGGCGTACCGCACGCCTTTCCCCTTGTAGGGCTCCGGCGGGCGATAACCACGAATCTGGGCAGCCACTTGACCGACCTGCTGCTTGTCGGCCCCCTTGACTACGACCTCGGTCTGGGTCGGGCACTCGATGGTCACCCCTTCCGGCACCTCGTAGTGGACCGGATGGGAAAAGCCGAGCGTCAGATTCAGCGTATTGCCCTGCATCTGCGCCCGATAGCCGACGCCGCGGAGCTCGAGCCGGCGCTCAAAGCCCTCGCTTACGCCTACCACCATGTTATTCACCAAGGCCCGCGTGGTCCCGGTTAGCGCGACCGCCCGCGTACTCTGCTGTCGCGGCCGGAACGTCAGGACGCTATCGTCCTGGACCGGCTCAACGAGGCGGTGGCACTGCCAGGACATCTGTCCGTTCGGTCCTTTCACCTGAATGTCGTTGCCCTGAAGCGTCACCTCCACGTTGGAGGGAACCTCTACGGGCGCCTTCGCCACTCTCGACATGATTAACCGTCCTGTCTAGAAGACCACGCAGAGAACTTCGCCGCCATGACCCTGCGCTCGCGCGCTTCGGTCGCTCATCACCCCTTTGGAGGTCGAGATGATGGCCGTCCCGAGGCCGTTGCGCACACGCGGCAACTCGTTGCGCCCGCGGTAAACGCGCAGCCCGGGGCGACTATAACGCTGAATCTCCCGGATCGCCGGTTGACCCTCGTGGTATCGAAGCGTGATCTCCAGGACCGGCTTCTTCGCTTCGCCGACCTCTTGGAAGCTCTCGATGTACCCCTCTTCCTGAAGGACGCTGGCAATTGCCCGCTTGAGCCGCGACGACGGCATACGCACCTCATACTTCTCCGCGTGGTGCGCGTTCCGCAGCCGGGTCAGCATGTCGGCAATGGGATCGGTCATACTCATTCGTCTTGTCCCCTTACCAGCTTGAGAGGGTCAGCCCAGGGATTTCACCGCGCATCGCCGCCGCGCGGAGCTGATTCCGGGCCAGCCCGAACTTTCGATAGTAGCCGCGCGGCCGGCCCGATTTCGCGCAACGGTTCCGTTGCCGGGTCGGGCTTGCGTTACGCGGGAGCTGCTGCAGCTTGAGCTGCGCCTCGAAACGCTCCTCTACGCTCGACTCGGGGCTATCGATAACTGCCTTGAGCGCCTCCCGCTTAGCGGCATACTTCTGCGCGAGCTTGCGCCGCTTGCGGTCCCGCTCGACCATGGATTTCTTGGCCATCTGCGCTGCTCCTCTGGACGTTAGGTCCGGAAGGGAAACCCGAAGCCTTCCAGCAGGGCTTTCCCTTCCTCATCGGTGCGCGCGGTAGTGGAAACCGTGATATCCATGCCGCGCACCCGGTCGATTTCGTCGTAGTCGATCTCCGGGAAGATCAGCTGCTCCCGAATCCCGAGATTGTAGTTCCCGCGTCCATCGAACGACCGCGGGGAGAACCCGCGAAAGTCCCGGATTCGCGGCGAGGCCACGTGGATGAACCGCTCCAGGAACTCGTACATCCGGCCCCGGCGCAACGTCACCTTGCAGCCGATGGGCCAGCCTTCACGGATCTTAAAGCCGGCGACCGACTTACGGGCCCGCGTAATAACCGGCTTTTGCCCGCTGATCTTCGCCAGATCGGCTTGGGCAACTTCAAGGATCTTTTTGTCCTTGGTCGCCTCTCCGAGCCCCATATTGATCACGATCTTCTCGAGCCGCGGCACCTGCATCACGTTCTTGTAACCGAACCGCTGCTGCAGCGCCGGGGAGACTTCATCCTGATAAAGCTTTCGCAACGTCGCCATTCCAGCCCCCTCAGGCGTCAATCAGCTGCTGGTTCGACTTGAAATACCGGACCTTCCGATCCCCCTCCCAGCGGATGCCGACGCGGTCGGCTTTTTCCGTCGAGGGGTTGTAGATCGCCACATTCGACACGTGGATCGGGGCTTCCTTCTCCACGATGCCGCCGGTCGTCCCCTGCATCGGGTTGCCACGCGTATGGCGCTTGACCATATTCACGTTGTCCACGACGACCCGGTCCTTTTCGGGGAAGACGCGCGACACCCGCCCGCGCCGTCCCTTGTCCTTGCCGGCGATGACAATAACCTCGTCGCCCGTACGAATCTTGCGCATGATGACCTCGCCTACAGTACTTCGGGCGCCAGGGAAATGATCCGCATGAAGCGCTCATTGCGCAGCTCACGCGTTACCGGGCCGAAAACGCGCGTGCCGATCGGCTGAAGGTTGTTGTTCAGCAGTACGGCTGCGTTGCCGTCGAACCGGATCTTCGAGCCGTCCGCCCGACGCACGCCCCGCTTGCTGCGCACGACTACGGCGTTGTAGACCTCGCCCTTTTTGACGCGCCCACGCGGGATCGCGTCCTTGACGCTGACCTTGACGATATCACCGATCCCCGCATAGCGGCGCTTCGAGCCGCCCAGCACCTTAATGCACTGCACCTGCCGGGCGCCGCTGTTATCCGCCGCTTTGAGGAGGCTTTCCATCTGGATCATGACGCTTCACCCGCTCTTGTTCGTCTTTGCCCCCTCCGGGGCGTCCTTCCGCGCTCAGCTCGCGGCCCGCTCGAGCACCTTTACCAGGCGCCACGTCTTGGTCTTCGAGAGCGGCCGACTCTCCTGGATCGCGACCCAGTCGCCTTCACGACAGTCGTTGTTCTCGTCGTGGGCGTGCAGTTTGGTCGACCGCCGAATGTACTTGCCGTAGAGCGGGTGCTTGACGCGGCGCTCCACCATGACCGTGACGGTCTTGTTCATCCGGCTGCTGACCACGCGCCCGTTCACGGTGCGGGTGTTTTTCTCTTCACTCATGCCTGCCGCTCCGCACGATTACGCTCATTGAGCACGGTCTTGATGCGCGCAATGTCACGGCGCACTTTCCCGATCTGATCGGTCCGCGCCAGCTGCCCGCTGGCCTTCTGCATACGCAGATTGAACTGTTCCTTCCGACGCTCCAGGAGCTCCTTCTCCAGCTCCTCGCGACTCTTCTCGCGCAGCTCGCTCGCCTTCATCACATCACCGTCCGGTTAACGAAGGTCGTCTTGACCGGGAGCTTCGCAGCCGCACGGCGAAACGCCTCACGCGCGACCTCCTCGGAGACACCCTCGATTTCGTAAAGAACGCGCCCCGGCGCGATCGGCTCGCACCAGTGATCGACGTTACCCTTACCCTTACCCATCCGGACTTCCAGCGGCTTCTCCGTCACCGGCTTATCCGGGAAGACCCGGATCCAGATCTTGCCACCGCGGCGGATGTAGCGATTGATGGCCCGCCGGGCCGCCTCGATCTGCCTTGATGTGATCGGTCCACGTGTTGTCGCCTTCAGACCGAACTCGCCAAAGCTGACGCGGTCGCCCCGAGTCGCCAGGCCGTTATTTCGGCCTTTTTGCTTCTTCCGGTACTTTGTCCGTTTTGGCTGTAACATGGCTTACGAGCTCCCGTCCGCTCAGCCCTGGGTCGCCGCAGCGCGCTTGACGCGCTCCGCGCGATCCCCTTCGTTTTCGGTGTCGATGATCTCGCCCTTGAAGATCCAGACCTTGACACCAATCACGCCGTAGGTCGTCATCGCCTCGGCGAAGCCGTAGTCGATGTCCGCGCGCAGTGTATGCAGGGGTACCCGACCCTCGCGGTACCACTCCGTGCGCGCGATTTCCGACCCGTTAAGCCGACCGGAGACCTGGACCTTGATACCTTGGGCCCCTACGCGTTGCGCATTCCCGACCGCACGCTTAAGGGCGCGACGGAACATCACACGCCGCTCAAGCTGCCCGGCAATGCTCTCAGCGACGAGATTCGCGTCCGCCTCCGGCTTGCGAATCTCCTCGATGTTGATATGCACCGGCACGCCCATCTTGGCCGCGACCTCGCCGCGCAGCCGATCAATGTCTTCGCCTTTCTTGCCGATCACGATCCCGGGCCGCGCCGTATGGATCGTGACAAGCGCATTTTTCGCCGGGCGCTCGATCTGAATGCGGCTGACCGACGCGTTCTTCAGGCGACTCCGGATGAACTCCCGCACCTGAAGATCGGTGTTAAGGTACTTGCCGAAGTCACTGCTGTCGGCGTACCACATGGAACGCCAGTCTTCGGTGACGCCCAGCCTGAACCCTGTGGGATGGGTCTTATTTCCCATGCCGGCCTCTCTCGCTTGATCCGCTTAGTCCTCAGCGACCGCCACGGTAATGTGGCTAGTCCGCTTGAGGATTCGATTGGCACGCCCTTTGGCGCGCGGTTGAATCCGCTTCATCGTCGGGCCTTCATCGACAAAGACACGGGCTACCCGCAGCTCATCGATGTCCGCGCCGTCGTTATGCTCCGCGTTGGCGATCGCCGACTCGAGCACCTTGCGCACGATGCGTGCGGCCTTTCTCGGGCTGTACTCCAGCGTACGCAGGGCGTCGTCAACCGGGAGGCCCCGGATCTGGTCCGCGACCAACCGTGCTTTCTGCGGCGAGATCCGCGAGAAACGCAGTTTCGCTTGGGTCTCCATGGCGCGCTCCCGTTAACGCTTCGACTTCTTGTCCGCAGCGTGTCCGCGGAACGTACGCGTCGCCGCAAACTCGCCCAGCTTATGCCCCACCATGTTCTCGTTGATGAGAACGGGAACATGCTGGCGCCCGTTGTGAATGGCGATGGTGAGCCCGACCATGTCCGGCATCACCACCGAGCGGCGCGACCAGGTCTTGATCGGCCGCTTGCTGTTGTTGGCATTCGCCTCTTCCACCTTCTTCAGCAGGTGGTGGTCGATGAACGGCCCTTTTTTGGTCGAGCGTGGCACGATTCTTTACCCCTCAACGCTTCCGTCGGCGCACGATATTCTGATCGGTACGCTTGTTCTTACGGGTCTTGTGGCCCTTCGTGGGCATACCCCACGGCGATACCGGGTGGCGACCCCCGGCTGTGCGCCCCTCACCACCACCGTGCGGGTGATCGACCGGGTTCATGGCTACACCACGGACCGTTGGACGAACCCCCAGGTGGCGCTTGGCACCGGCCTTGCCCAGTGTCCGCAGGCTGTGCTCGGTGTTACCCACTTCGCCGACCGTCGCCATGCAGTCAGCGGGCACCCGGCGCATTTCGCCGGAGCGCAGGCGGAGGGTGGCTGCACCGCTTTCGCGGGCCACGATTTGAACGCTAGCCCCGGCCGAGCGAGCGAGCTGTGCGCCCTTGCCGGGCTTGAGTTCGACGCAATGGACCTGGGTCCCCACCGGGATGTTGCGCAGCGGCAGGGCGTTGCCCGGCCGGATCGCTGCTTCCCGGCCGCTCTGGATCGGCGAGCCGGGCTCAACACCGCGAGGCGCGATAATATACCTTCTCTCGCCGTCTTGATAAAGGACCAGAGCGATATTCGCGGAACGATTGGGATCGTATTCCAGGCGCTCCACCTTGCCCGGTACGCCCGTCTTGTCCCGCTTAAAGTCGATAACCCGGTAACGCTGCTTGTGTCCCCCACCGCGATGACGGGTTGTGATGCGGCCTGCATTGTTGCGGCCGCCACTCTTCGTCTTCTGGACGACTAGTGGCTCATACGGTCCGCCCTTGTGCAGGCGCGCGTCTTTCGTCTTGACGACGAAGCGGCGCCCGGGAGACGTCGGCTTGCTCTTGACTAGTGCCATGGATGGCTCTCCTTACTCCCCACCGAGGAAGTCGATATCCTGACCCTCGGCAAGGGTTACGTACGCCTTCTTCCAGTTGCGCCGGCGGCCCTCGATGCGCCCGAACCGCTTGCGCTTGCCCTTTGCATTTACCGTGCGCACGCCGGTGACCTGCACGTCGAAGAGCTTCTCCACCGCCGCCTTCACTTCACGCTTGTTGGCGTCGGGAGCGACTCGAAATACCACCTGCCCCGCGGAATCCGCGATGACGGTGCTCTTCTCCGAGATGTGCGGCCCGTGCAGCACGGTGTAGAGCCGTTCTTGGTTCATGACAGCCTCTCCTCTACACGGCGGATGGCCGGCACGGTGATCAGCACCTGCTCGGCACCAACCAGGGACGCGGGATCGACAGTCGCCGCCTCCGCGACCTCCACGTGCGCCAGGTTGCGAGCCGCAAGAGCCAGCCGATCGTCGAGTTCATCCACGACGATAACGCCGGCGTTAACGCCCAGCTCGTCCAGCCGCTGCAGCAGGTCCTTCGTCTTGGGCGTATCCACGCCGAACTGCTCGACAGCCACCAGCCGGTCCTGGCGAGCCAGCTCGGAAAAAATGGACCGCATCGCACCGCGGTACATCTTCCGGTTGACCTTTTGCTCAAAGTTCCGGGGCTTGGCGGCAAAGCTCTGGCCACCACTGCGCCAGAGGGGGCTCCGAATCGTACCGGCACGGGCATTCCCGGTACCCTTCTGGCGCCACGGCTTCTTGCCGCCGCCCGCAACCTCGCTGCGGGTCTTCTGCGCCTTGGTACCGGCGCGGCCGCCGGCGAGATGCGCCATGACCACCTGGTGCACCAGTGCCTCGCGGAACGGCGCGTCAAAGGTCTCTGCCGAGACCTCGAGCTGGCCTGCCGCCTCGCCCTTTTCGTTGCTGAGCTTGAGCTCCATGGCTCCCCCTGTGACCTGTTACGCCTTGACCGCCGGGCGGACGATCAAGTCACCGCCCACTGCCCCCGGCACCGCGCCCCGGATGAGCAGTAGGTTGCGCTCGTTGTCCACACGCACGACCTCCAGGTTTTGGATCGTCGCGCGGCGGTTACCCATTTGCCCGGCCATCTTCTTCCCCTTGAAGACGCGCCCGGGGCTCTGGCACTGACCGATCGACCCCGGCACACGGTGCGACTTGGAGTTGCCGTGCGTATTCCGCTGGGCCCGGAAGTTGTGCCGGCGGACCGTACCAGCGAAGCCACGGCCCTTCGAGGTCCCGGTCACGTCTACCCGCTGGCCGGCTTCAAACCGTCCCACGTCGATCGACGCCCCGGTCTCGGGAAGGTCGTCGCTTTTGTGCTGACCGTTGTCGAGCCGGAACTCCCAAAGGCCGCGACCAGCCTCTACGCCAGCCCGCGCGAAGTGCCCCGCTTGCGGCTTCCGCACGCGCTGCGGCTTGCGCCGGCCGGCAGTCACCTGCACCGCGCGGTACCCGTCACTCTCCTCGGTCTTCACCTGGGTCACACGATTCGGCTCCGCCTCTACGACGGTGACCGGGATCGATTGCCCGTCCTCGGTAAAAACACGCGTCATGCCGCGCTTGCGACCGACGATTCCAATTGCCATCGTCCGCGTCTCCTCAAATCACACCACCCGACATCGAGCCGGGAACGAAGAGACTCCGGCAGGCAGCCGACCTACGCATGACGCGCAGCGCCCTGGGCTGCCCACCGGAGCGTCGTCCTTCGCCGGCCTCGCCGGCTGGCGACGGTTTAATAGAGCTTGATTTGGACGTCGACACCCGCGGCGAGGTCGAGCTTCATCAGCGCGTCAACCGTCTTGTCCGTCGGGTCGATGATGTCCATCAGCCGCTTATGCGTGCGGATTTCGTACTGATCCCGCGCGTCTTTATTGACGTGCGGCGAGGTCAGGACGGTAAACCGCTCTTTCTTGACCGGAAGGGGGATCGGCCCGCAGACGTGCGCGCCGGTCCGCTTCGCGGTGTCGACGATCTCGCGGGCCGACTGGTCAATCAAACGATGATCGAACGCCTTCAGTCGGATCCGGATCCTTTGGTTCTGAGTCGTAGCCGCTGCAGTCGCCATGGTTTTTACTCGATGATCTTGGAGACGACGCCGGCGCCGACCGTGCGACCGCCCTCGCGGATCGCAAAGCGCAGACCGTCTTCCATCGCGATCGGCGCAATCAGCTGCACCGTCATCTTCACGTTATCGC
>PUNM01000126.1 GCA_003552625.1 Ectothiorhodospiraceae bacterium | reverse complement strand
CGATGGGGACGCGGTCACGGAGACCGTGTTCGATGCGGTGAACGGGGTGATTGCCGATGGTCTGGCGGGAGAGAGGGTTGGGGATTAGTCGTGTCAGCGGCTGCGATCCCACGGGGGGGGTCGGTCAGTGGAGCCGGAGGGGACGCTTTGACGTATACCGCTGGCTCAGTACTCACCTGGAAGGGGCGCCCGGGGGGGCATGGTGCTTTCGATTGGGGCCCGATGCGGAGCTGATCGCACGGGGCGACAGGCACAGCGTATTTCGCCTGTCCACACCCACCGGAGACTGCGTCCTCAAACGCAGCCATGCCCATCTTCGGCGCCTTGGCAGTCTGCGCAAGCAGCTCTCTGCGCTGGAATCAGCAGCACAAGCGGGCGTGGTTGCGCGTCCACTGGCTCTTCAGGAGATCAGTCTCGGTGGACGTGTGCACCGAAGTGTCTTGGTTTATGAATATGTTCCGGGGCGGCCGCTTGCCGCATCCATGGATCGGTTCGGCCAGATTCGGGAGCCAGAGCTGCTCGATGCCGCGGCCGCTTTGATGGTAGAACTCGAGCGCGTTGGTCTGTGCATGCGGGATCTCTCCCCTCATAACCTGATTGTCCCTTGCGGCGGCGATTCCCGGCCGCTAGTGGCGATCGACCATGAGTCTCTCGTCCCGCAGCCGAGTTCTGCGCGTCAATCCCGTGCGCTAGCAAAGCTCCGGCTCCCTGCCTGGCAGCGAAACGCGGTCCGCGTTCGCTATAACCGTTACGGAGTGGTTCCGATTGGGGGCACCCGCTGTTGGTTTGACGCAACGGTTTCCCTGCCGCTGCGGGATCTGAATCAACATCCAGCGATGCGTCGGGTACGCCGTGCCGCTCGCTGTAATATGCACTCGGGGTGTGTCAGATGAGCAGGCCTGTTCGTGTCATGGGCGGTGGGGTGTTTCGTTCGGCTCTTGATGCTTGGTGTGCTCGTGCGCCATTTTATTGCCAGTTCCCGCCACGGCACGTGGAAGGTTTATCCAAACTGGATCGGCTCGTGGCTGTTGCCCCCGATCACTCTTGGGCGTATGTCCGTATCCCAAAAGCTGCTAACAGCGCGGTGACCGCAACGTTGGAGCGTGAAACGTTTCGGGTCGGTCACGTGAAAAGCCTGAGCAGTCGTCGTGCACGGCGCAGGTTCCTGCGTCCGTCGCAGTTGGATCGGCGGGCGGCGGAGGCACTGGGCGGTTCAGGGTTCATCTTTACCGTCGTTCGCAATCCCTACCATCGCATTCTGTCCGCGTATCTGGATAAGTTTTGTGAGGGACGCCGTTCGCCCCGTCACTATCGGCGTCGTTATGGCCCGTCGATTCGCCGCTTCGATTCCGCTGGTGCGTTGAGCTTTCAAGCCTTTTGCCGCTGGTTGGAGGAGGCCGGCGGGTGGGCAGTCAACGGACACTGGTTGCCGCAGACTCGCATTATCGAGGGGATTGGTTTTGGGCGGTTGGATGCCGTCGGACGCGTAGAGAATCTTGATGCGGATCTGGCTGCTATCACGGCGCGACTCAGGGCTGGGGGCGAGGCACCACAGATTGCTGCTGAGGTAGGGCCGGTTCAAACGGGGGCCTCTTCGCGCTGTGCCATGTACTACGATGCGGAGACCCGGGCGATCGTGCGGCGTTTATACGCGCGGGACTTCGAGTTGCTGGGCTACGCCCCTGACGACTAAGCGAAACGGTCGGGCTTTGTCGGTGTCGGCCTTGGCCTGCTCGAAGCGATCACTTGAAGCTTGGCTCTACCGCGGCAACAGCGGCATTGGCCGAGCACGGCGGGGATCCGGCCCGAATTCGTTCTCGTCAGGCACGCCAGGCGTGGAAGCCATGATCGCAATGGCAATCCACCCGATGATGGGGATGAGCAGAAGGAGAGCCCACAGCCCACTGCGATCGGTGTCGTGAAGCCTCCGCACCGTCACGGCAAAGCCCGGCAAGAGCATAGCCACCGCGAAAAGGCTGCTGAGGCGCAAGCGCGTCAAACCAAGCGCGAATTCGAGACCAAGAATCAACAAGAAGAGAGCGGCTGTAGAAGCCCAAAACCACCAGAACTCTCGCCGTGGTGAGCGCCAGTGGAAATTTGTGCCGTTTTTTAACGCGGTGAAGAACCAATGCATTGCGTGTTTCCCTTTTCATAGGAACATCAGTTTCACGCAACCAGGACCCATGGTCGAAACTGCAGCTGCAGCGCGCTCGACAGCATGGGCAGTCTGAATCATAAAAGCCATATCAACATCAATGGTACTCGGCTAGTGAGCACCGTTCCACTGTTTTTAGACTTCAGTTGTCTAGTTTGCTCGACAAGATTGAGCGGCAAGATGTCGCACGAACGATCACGGGGTCCCGGTTAAACGTGTGGACCGCAGAGCCAGCTGGCTACCTCATCCGCCGCCACCGGTACCGCGAAGTAGTGGCCCTGGGCCTCATGGAAGCCGCTGGTCCGCAGGTGTTGCGCCTCTGCCGCCGTTTCGACCCCCTCGGCAGCCAGGGAGAAACCAAAGCGTTGGCCGAGGTCCGTGATGCCCTTGACCAAGGCTTGTTGGTCCGGGTCGTGATCCAGGTTGCGTACCAGGGCCTGATCCACCTTCAGGCGGGTAGCAGGCAGGTGGCGCAGGGAGATTAATGAGGCGAAACCGGTGCCGAAGTGGTCCACGGTAACCCCAATGCCGCGTTTGCGAACGGCCTCCAGTGCCGGTGTGGTCACCCCGTCGGCGTCGAAGAGGTTCCGCTCGGAGATCTCGATCTCGAAGGTATGCGGCGGAATCGCCAGGTCTCGCAGGGTGCTCAGCAGAGTCGCGGGCTCAAGGGCACCCCGACCCAGACCGCGGGCCGACGCGTTGATTGCTGTCCGCGGCGGTTTTCGTCCCTGGGCCGACCAGTAGCGCAGATCGCGCAGGGTCCGTTCCAGCACCCATTGATCCAGTTGTTCCACGAGCCCTGCCTGCTCCGCGGTGCGAATGACCTCTTGGGTGGGAAGCTGCCCTCGTTTCGGGTGCATCCAGCGCAAGAGGGCCTCGACACCGGTTATGGCGCCAGCGCTCAATTCAAAGATGGGCTGATAGTGAAGCTCAAGGGCATCCTCGCGCAGTGCCTCCCGGAGGTCGCCGACTAGCGCAATCCGTTCAGCGACTGCCCGGCTGAGCCCCGTATTGCAGACGCTGCGCTGGGCGTCTTCATTGCAGTCAAGGAGCGTCGCCGCGGTGACTGCCTGCTCCAGGAGGGTGGACGCGTCTGCGTTCTGCTCCGGGTAGACCGTGATACCCGCGGCGATCTGCAGGTAGATCGGGAACCCGGTGGAGTCGATCGGCGCCTCCAGCGTTGTGCGGATGCGGCGAGTCATCTCCAGGGCGCCTTCGGTCTCCGTGTTGCCGGCGATGATGATGAAGGCCTCATCGTGGTAGCGCCCCGCACGATCGGTGGTTCGGATCTGCGCGCGGATTCGCTCAGCAACGCTGGCCAGGACATGCTCCGTTACGTGAATGCCGAACCCCTCGCGGAGGTCGTCGAGGTTGTGGATCTGGAAGGCGAGCACGGCCACGGAGTGGGCTTTGGTCTGTGCACTCTGGAGTGCCCACTTGAGCAACGCGAGCGTGGAAGCCGGGTGGGCGAACCCCGTGACTGGGTCGTGCTCCACGCTCGGCAGCGGGGCCTGGCCGCGCCCGCAGGAGGCCACGTCTGCCATGAAAGCGAGCACAAGGGTGCAATCATGAACGCGCAGGGAGGCCGTAGAGGCCTGGGTGCGGATTGGTTGGCCATCCTGCCCGCGACGCGTCTCGATGTGCACGGGCCCGGTGCCTGAAGTCCCGCGTTGTTCGAGGAGCCGGTTTACAGTCCTCTCGGGCAGGATGCGTTGAGCCGGTTGACCGAGGACGGCCTCCGGGGCGCGCTGCAGGAGTTCCCCGGCGGCGCGGCTCAGCAGCGCGATGTGGCCGTTCTCGTCCAGGCCGATGACGGCCTCCTGCATGTGGTCGAGCAGGAGGGTGGCGAGGCGGGCACGGTCCTGAACCCAGCGAAAGCGCTGGGCGCTGAGACCGGTCGGTTCCCGCTCAAGGGGTGGGAACTGAAGCTCCAGTAGCTGTATCGGGTGAACCTGGAGCGCCTCGGCGACGCCCACAATGTTGGCGAGACTCGGGTATCCGCTGCGGGTCCAGAAGTCGTAGAGCGACTGGCGGCTCATGGATGCGCGCCGTGCGATCTCGGACAGCGAGAGCCCGAGTTCGTTGGCCCGGCTGCGTATGAAGACTTCAAGCTCCTGCGTCACGTTCAAGCCGTCCTTGGTGGTGGCTGGCGATCGGAGTGGGACGGCCAATGCCGCGGTATTTCCCTGTGATCCGATGGCCATTTTTGGGAGATTGGTGCGCTTTGTGAAGGCCGAACTGTCTAGATACAAAGACAGTTTTGCTTGCGCGGAGGGATGCCTTCGGCGTTCGGGCGGGGGCGGCCTGCGTCCGGTGCCTTGACCTGCTCCCGCCCGGTCAGTACATTCGCCGATTTACTCCGCGCAGTGCGGTCTCGGGGGAGAGGGACATGCGGCATATCATCTCCATGCTGGTGGAGAACGAGTCCGGTGCGCTTTCGCGCATCTCGGGAATGTTTACGGCTCGCGGCTACAACATCGAGTGTCTGACCGTTGCTCCCACCGACGACCCGAGCATCTCGCGGCTGACCCTGGTCACCATCGGCGACGATCAAATCATCGAGCAGATTATCAAGCAGCTGAACAAGCTGCTCGATGTGATCAAGGTCGTGGACATGACCGAGGGCAAGCACATCGAGCGCGAGATGATGCTGATCAAGGTCACCGCCGGTGTCGCCGAGCAGCGCGAGGAGTTCAAGCGCCTGACGGACATCTTCCGCGGCCGCATCCTCGACGTCACCGAGAAGATCTATACCATCGAGATGACCGGCACGAGCGACAAGCTCGACGCCTTCATTGAGGCCATCGGCCCGAGCAACATCCTGGAGGTGGTCCGTTCCGGGGTCATCGGCATCAGCCGCGGCGAGCGCCATCTGCGCGTCTAGTCGCCGGCCATCCAACGCCCGCTATGGCCCGCCCGGTGCGGGTCGCACAAGTATCCGTTCAGGGGGAAACCATGAAGGTCTATTACGATCAGGACGCTGACCTTTCACTGATCACCAGCCGCCGCGTGGCGATCATCGGCTACGGCTCCCAGGGCCACGCGCATGCCAACAACCTCAATGAGTCCGGCGTGAAGGTCGTGGTGGGCCTGCGTCCGGGGTCGGCTTCGGCCGACAAGGCCAAGCAGGCGGGCCTCGAAGTCGCCTCGGTGGAGGAGGCCACCCAGGGCGCCGACGTGGTCATGATGCTCGTTCCCGATGAGCATGCGCCGGCGATCTACAACCAGCAGGTGGCGCCGAACCTCAAGGACGGCGCGGCGGTGGCCTTCGCCCACGGCTTCAACGTCCACTACGGCCAGATCCAGCCGGCGGCGGATCACGACGTGATCATGATTGCCCCCAAGGGTCCCGGCCACACCGTGCGCTCGACCTACGTCGCCGGCGCCGGCGTGCCGTCGCTGATCGCCGTCGAGCAGGACGCCAGCGGCCAGGCCAAGGAGATCGCCCTGGCCTACGCCGTGGCCAACGGCGGCGGGCGCTCCGGAATCATCGAGACCTCCTTCCGCGAGGAGACCGAGACCGACCTCTTCGGTGAGCAGACCGTGCTCTGCGGTGGCATCGCCGCGCTGATCGAGGCCGGCTTCGAGACCCTGGTCGAGGCCGGCTACGCCCCCGAGATGGCGTACTTCGAGTGCCTGCACGAGACCAAGCTGATCGTGGACCTGCTCTACGAGGGCGGCCTCGCGAACATGCGCTACTCGGTCTCCAACACCGCCGAGTACGGCGACTTCACCCGCGGTCCGCGGGTGATCAACGAGGAGTCCCGCGAGGCGATGCGCGAGATCCTCGAGGAGATCCAGAACGGCGAGTTCGCCAAGGAGTTCGTCCTGGAGAACCAGGCCGGCGCACCGACGCTCCATGCGCGGCGCCGCCTGGCACGGGAGCACCCGATCGAGGAGGTCGGCGAGCGGCTGCGCGGCATGATGCCGTGGATCGCCGCCAACAAGCTGGTCGATCGCGACTGAGCCAAACCGCCGGTCGGCGGCGCGCCTGCGCGGCTAGCAGGCGCGCGCGGCCGACGGCGCCGAGGGCGCCATGACCGAATGGCTTCACTGGATCGAGGACGACCCGGTCGGGTTCGTGGTGCTGGTTGCAGCGGCGGTACTCGTCGGCCGGCTGCTCTGGCGCCGGCTGACCCGTCGGTACCGGCCGGTCCCTGCCGCCGAGGCGGCGCACTGGGTCAATGACGATGAGACCCTTTTCCTGGACGTGCGCACCGCACCGGAAGTCCGCGGCGGGGTCATCCCCGGGGCGCTGCATATCCCCAAGCACCAGCTGCGCCGGCGCCTCCAGGAGCTGCGCGGCGAGGCGGGGAGCAAGCCGCTGGTGGTCTATTGCCACAGTGGCATGCGTTCGGCCGGCGCCGCCCACCTGCTCACCCGCCACGGCTTCGAACCGGTCTACAACCTTCAGGGCGGGCTGATGGCCTGGAACGCGCAGAACCTCCCGCTCGATAAAGGGCCCGGAGCGCGCGATGAATAAAAAGGTCCGTCGCCGCGGTATCTATCTGCTACCCAACCTCTTTACCACCGGCTGCCTCTTCTTTGGTTTTGTCGCCATCATCTCCGCGATCGACGGAGAATTCGGTCGCGCTGCGGCCGCTGTGCTGGTGGCGATGGTCTTCGATGGCCTCGATGGCCGGGTGGCGCGGCTGACCAATACCCAGAGCGATTTCGGTGTGCAGTACGACTCGCTGGCCGACATGGTCAGCTTCGGTGCGGCACCGGCGGTGGTGGTTTTCCTCTGGGCGCTGGAGAGTCCCCAGGCCGGTCCGCCCTGGGATGATCTCGGATGGTTGATCGCTTTCCTCTTCGTTGCCTGTGCGGCATTGCGCTTGGCGCGGTTCAATACACAGAGCGGGGTGGACGACAAGCGCTACTTCCAGGGGCTGCCGAGCCCGGCGGCGGCGGGGGCGGTGGTTGGCCTCGTCTGGTTCGGAGAGCGGCTCGGTCTCTCCGGCGTGGACGCCGCCGTACCCGCGGGGATCGTTACTGCAGCAGCGGCGGTTGCCATGGTCAGTACCGTTCGCTACGAGAGCTTCAAGGAGTTCGATTTCCGCTACCAGGTCCGCTTCACCTCGGTGGTCTTTGTTGTGCTCGGCTTGGCATTGGTAGCGCTCCACCCACCGACGGCGATCTTTTTCGGATTCTTCGCCTATCTGATCTCCGGCCCTGTGCTGACCATTCGGCGCCTGCGGGATCGGCGGCAGCGGCGTCGCCCGCACTGACCGGCGCAGCGTTGCCTCGGGGTTCCGATGGGCGGGAAATGGCCGGCAGCGGTCGGTGACGGCTTGCTGAGCGGCCGGCGCAGCGATATATTCGAAACGTCATGATCCCAAGTCCCGCCAAAGGTTACGCCCAAGGTCGCTGGCTGCGCTGCAGCGGTGCCGGCGGCGTACGGCTGCTTAGCAGCGCCCCCCGGCTGGGCGGGGTGGCGCGACTGCCGGCTTAGGCCGGCTGATCCCCCCTCCCGCACGATGATCCGCGCCCGGGTCGGCAACCTGCCCCGATCCGCGGTGAATATCCCCCGGCGGCGAGCGCCGCCACCAGTGACAGGGCCAAGCAGCCATGGGCGAAACCGACCATCTCTACATCTTCGATACGACGTTGCGCGACGGCGAGCAGAGCCCCGGCGCCTCCATGACCCGTGAAGAGAAAGTGCGCATTGCCAAAGGGCTTGAGCGCATGCGGGTGGATGTCCTCGAGGCCGGTTTCCCGGCGGCGAGCCAGGGCGATTTCGACAGCGTCCGCGCGGTGGCCGAGGCGATCAAGGACTCCCGCGTGTGCGCCCTGGCCCGGGCGCGGGATGCCGACATCCGCGCTGCTGGCGAGGCCATCGCCCCGGCGCAGGCGGGCCGCATCCACACGTTCATCGCCACCTCGCCGATCCATATGCAGAATAAGCTGCATATGTCCCCGGATGAGGTGGTGGACGCCGCGGTACACGCCGTCAGCCTGGCCCGGCAACTCTGCGATGACGTGGAGTTTTCTCCGGAGGATGCCGGCCGCTCCGAGCACGATTTCCTCTGCCGGATCATCGAGGCGGCCATCGACGCCGGCGCGCGGACGATCAACATCCCGGATACCGTGGGCTACAACCTGCCGGAGCAGTTCGGCGGGCTGATCCGCACCCTGCGCGAGCGCATCCCCAATGCCGACAAGGCGGTCTTCTCCGTGCACTGCCACAACGACCTCGGCGTGGCGGTGGCCAACTCCCTGGCCGCAGTCCAGGCCGGCGCGCGGCAAGTGGAGTGCACGATCAACGGGCTCGGTGAGCGTGCCGGCAACGCCGCCCTGGAGGAAGTGGTCATGGCGGTGAAGACCCGTCAGGACGTCTTCTCGTGCACGACGCGGATCAACGCCCGGGAGATCGTCCCCACCTCCAAGCTGGTGGCCAACATCACCGGTTTCCACGTCCAGCCCAACAAAGCCATCGTCGGCGTCAACGCCTTCGCCCACGAGTCGGGCATCCACCAGGATGGCGTGCTCAAACACCGCGAGACATACGAGATCATGCGCGCCGAGGACGTGGGCTGGCACACCAACCGCATGGTCCTCGGCAAGCACTCCGGCCGGAACGCCTTCCGCTCCCGGCTCGAGGAGTTGGATATCCACCTCGACTCTGAGGAGCAGCTCAACGAGGCCTTCGCACGCTTCAAGTCGCTGGCTGACAAAAAGCATGAGATCTTCGACGAGGACCTGCAGGCGCTGGTCACCGAGGCGGGGGCGGCTCTGGAGAATGAGCGCATCAAGCTGCTCAGCCTCCACGTCTGCTCCGAGACCGGAGAGACGCCGGAAGCTGCCGTCTCCCTGCTCATCGACGGCGAGGAGAAGAAGGCCGTCGCCCCCGGCAGCGGCTCGGTGGATGCCTCTTTGATGGCCATCGACTCGCTGGTGCAGTCCGGCACGGAGTTGCTGCTCTACTCGGTGAACAACATCACCAGCGGGACCGACTCCCAGGGTGAGGTCACCATCCGTCTTGAGCGCGGCGGCCGGGTGGCCAACGGCCAGGGCGCGGATATCGATATCGTCATCGCCTCGGCCAAGGCGTATATCAACGCCCTGAACAAGATCCTGGCCAGTCCGGATCGGCGTCATCCGCAAGCCGGAGACGTCTGAGACGATGGATCAGCGCCGTCTGAGCTATCTGCGACAGCTCGGGGTGGACTGCTACGTACCGCGGGATGCGCCGTTGGAGCCGGTTCCGTCGGTGGAAGCGGGCTCCCCGCGTGCAGCGGGGCAGACCGCCCCCCGGGCGGAGCCGGCCGCGGCGCCATCCGGTTCGGTGGGGAAGTCGGAGACCAGCGCAGGCGAGCCGCCGAGTGCCCCGCCGCTCGAACTCGCCAGCCCGGAAGCGGACACCGTGGCAACGCCGGATTGCAGCGGTTTTGACTGGGAGACGCTGGAAGCCCACGTGGCCGAATGCCGATCGTGCAAGCTCTGCCAGGGCCGGACGCAGACCGTCTTCGGCGTGGGGGATCGCCGCGCCGATCTGGTGATCATCGGGGAGGGGCCCGGCGCCGAGGAGGACCGCCTCGGCGAGCCCTTCGTGGGGCGGGCCGGGCAGCTGCTCGATGCGATGCTGGCTGCGATCGATCGCGGCCGCGAGCGTGGCGGGGTCTACATCGGTAACATCGTCAAGTGCCGGCCGCCGGGCAACCGCGATCCGCGGCCCGACGAGGTCGCTGCCTGCACCCCCTACCTGCGCCGGCAGCTCGAACTCCTTGAGCCGAAGGCCATTGTCGCCCTCGGGCGGGTGGCGGCGCAGCAGCTGCTGGAAACAAAAGCACCGCTGGCCAAGCTGCGCGGGCAGGTCCACCGCTATGGCGAGCAGTCGATCCCGGTATGGGTGACCTACCACCCGGCCTACCTGCTGCGCTCCCCTGGCGAGAAAGCCAAGGCGTGGCAGGACCTCAAGCGGATCCGCGGGCTGGTGGAGGACGACTCGGTGCGCAATCAGGCGGGATAGGGCGGTGGCCGATGACTAGGGCCTGCCGCGTTGCTGTTGAATCCCGCTGGTGCTAGCGTCAGAGCCATGACTTCAGTAGTCGAACTTTACGAGCAGCTGGCCTCGGCGCCCGATGATAAGACGCGTGCACGTCTGATCGCGGAGGCGTTCGAGCGCATGGAGGAGCGCTACCCGGAGGTCAAGGACCTGGCGACGCAGACGCATCTGCGCGAGACGGAACTGCGCCTTCAAAAGGAGATCGAGCAGCTCCGTGGGGATCTGTCGCGAGAGATTGCGGAGGCGCGCGCTGAGTCGTCGAGAGAGATTGAGCAGCTCCGTGGGGATCTTTCGCGAGAGATCGCGGAGGTGCGCGCCGAGTCGTCGAAAGAAATTGAGCAGTTCCGGGGGGAACTGTCTCGAGAGATTGCGCAGGCGCGCACCGAGTCATCGAAAGAGATTGAGCAGCTGCGGGGGGGACTGACTCGAGAGATTGCGCAGGCGCGCACAGAGTCGTCGAAAGAGATCGAGCAGCTCCGCTCGGATGCCGTGCGCTGGGTAGTGGGTTTGCTTGCCGGGCAGACGGCCGTGATCCTCGCTGCGCTCTTCGCTGTAGCCCGGATGTAGTAGTGGTTCCGGGGTAGCAATAACACGAAAGAATCAACCATGGCGGATTCGATCGGCGAACCCCGGCCGATGACCTACGAGGATCTCCCTACGGTGTTCGCCATCGAGCAGCGGTCGGTGGCCTATCCGTGGAGTATGCGGATCTTCCGCGACTGCATGGCGGCCGGCTACGGCTGTTT
>PUNM01000006.1 GCA_003552625.1 Ectothiorhodospiraceae bacterium | reverse complement strand
CCGCATGGACCGAGCCATGGCCCCCCGGGGCTGGCTCTACATCGGGCATTCCGAGACCCTGTGGCGGGTCAGCGAGCGATTCGAATCCCATGGCCGCACCATCTACCGCAAGCAGGACTGAGCCGCGCCGCGCCTCCTGGCGCAACCGCGGCGTGGAGCTGCCCGAGTGCCTGCCCGGTTTCGAGCACATCAACCGGTACTGGGATCCGCAGCACGAGGTCTTCGCGGCCAAGATCCTGCCCGGGGAGTTCTACGTCACCCGAGGCTCGGAGATGATCGTCACCGTGCTCGGCTCCTGCGTGTCGGCCTGCATCCGCGACCGTCGCCGGGGGATCGGCGGCATGAACCACTTCATGCTCCCCATCCGGGGGGGTGACCCGCACCACTGGGAGGGGGACCCGCTGAGCACCGCCACCCGCTATGGCAATCACGCCATGGAGCAGCTGATCAACCGCATTCTCGCCGCCGGCGGCAGCCGCGACGACCTAGAGGTTAAGCTCTTTGGGGGCGGTCGGGTGATGGCCGGGATGACCGACGTGGGTCAGCGCAACGTGGAGTTCGCGTTGGAGTACGTGCGCACCGAGCGGTTGCGCCTGCTCGCCCAGGATCTCGGAGAGGACTACCCGCGTAAGGTACAGTACTATCCGGACAGTGGGCGGGCGCGCGCCAAGAAACTATTGAGCACCCGTAATCAGACCGTGGTCCGGCGCGAGGAGCACTACCTCCACGAGATCGACGAGGCGCCGGTCGCCGGCGACGTGGATCTGTTTTGACCAGGGAGCCGCAGATGATCCGGGTCCTGATCGTGGACGATTCGGCGCTGATCCGCCGCTTGCTCACGGAACTGCTCAGCGCCGAGTCCGACATCGAGGTCGTCGGCACCGCCCGGGATCCGTACGACGCCCGGGAAAAGATCAAGCAGCTCACCCCGGATGTGCTCACCCTGGATGTCGAGATGCCGCGTATGGACGGCATCACCTTTCTGCGCAACCTGATGCGCCTGCGGCCGATGCCGGTGGTCATGGTCTCGTCGTTGACCGAGGAGGGCGCCGAGGAGACGCTGGAGGCCCTTGCCCTCGGTGCGGTGGACGTGGTCACCAAGCCGCGCGCCGACGTCAGCCACGCTCTGGCCGGCTACGGGGAGGAGATCGTCGCCAAGGTCCGCGCCGCGGCCAGGGCCCGGGTGCGCCCGGCCCCCGGCGGCCGGGCGGCCGCGCCGGCGCGGCCCCATCAGCGGACCACGGACAAGGTCGTCGCCATCGGTGCGTCCACCGGCGGCACGGTCGCCGTGCAGCGTCTGCTCGAGACGATGCCGCCCAACGCCCCGGCCACCGTCATCACCCAGCACATGCCCCCGGGCTTTTCCGCCGCTTTCGCCGCCCGGCTCGACGGGCTCTGTGCCGTTTCCGTCCACGAGGCGCAGGACGGCCAGCGCGTCCTGCCGGGCCACGTCTACATCGCCCCCGGGGACTACCACCTTGAGCTGCATCGCGACGGCAGCCGCTACGTCTGCCGGGTGCGAGAGGGGGAAATGGTCAATCGCCACCGCCCGTCGGTGGACGTGCTGTTCGACTCCGTGGCCCAATGCGCCGGGAGCAATGCAGTCGGCGTGCTGCTCACCGGTATGGGCGCGGACGGCGCCGCCGGACTCGGGCGCATGCGCCAGGCCGGCGCCCACACCATCGCCCAGGACGAGGCCACCAGTGTGGTCTGGGGCATGCCCGGCGCTGCGGTCAAGGCCGGCGCGGCGGTTGAAGTGCTCCCCGTGGAACGAATCACCGAAGCCATACTCGCGGCGGTAGCCCCGCCTTCATCACCGGAGACGCAGAGGTGACCCTCATGGACGACGCCGCGGATCGTGACGCTCGATCCATCCTGTTCCACCCGCGCACCGCGTGGCTGCGCCATTACGCGGCTCCAGGGGCGCTGACGCTGGGCGCGATGGCAGCCGCCTGGACCTGGCCGGCCACCGGGCCGGTGGCGGTGCTGGCCGGCGCTGCCGGCTGGATGGCGGTCGGCTTCTTCCGGCGCGAGGAGACCGGCTGGCATCAGGGCAATGAGACGGCCGACGAGCTGGAGGAGGCGCTGCGCGACCTGCTCCACGACATCGACGACAGCCTCAATGCGGAGTTCCGGACGGTCAACAGCGACTTGGAGCAGATCCGCAACCTGGTCGCCGATGCGGTGCGCTCGCTCAACGAGAGTTTCAACGGCATGGACCGGGCCACCGACGAGCAGGAGCAGCTCGCCCGCGCGGTCATCGAAAAGACCAGCGGCGACAGCGCCGTGGAGCAGTTCGGGGTCTCCGAGTTCGTCCAGCAGACCGAGGACTTTCTCAACAACTACGTGGAAATGGTCGTGGACATGAGCCGGCGGAGCGTGAAGACCGTCGAGCGGATCGACGACATGGTCACGCAGATGAACCGCATCCACGCCCTGCTCGGGGATCTCAAGGGCATCGCCAGCCAGACCGACCTGCTCGCCCTCAATGCCAGCATCGAGGCTGCCCGCGCCGGGGAGGCCGGGCGCGGCTTCGCCGTGGTCGCCGACGAGGTGCGCAAGCTCTCGGTCAAGGCCAACCAGTTCAATGAGCAGATCGCTGACGAGGTCAAGACCATCAACCAGGCGGTGGAAGCCGCGCGGCAGGAGGTCGCCGAGATGGCCTCCAACGACATGAACGTCACCCTCTCCACGAAAGACCAGATCTCGGAGATGATGACCCACCTGCGCGATCTGGATGCTCAGGTGGAACGCCAGGTATCCCGCATCTCCGAGGTCAGCGGCCAGATCGACCACCACGTCGCCGACGCCGTGCGGGCGCTGCAGTTCGAGGATATCGTCACCCAGCTCGTGGACGGTTCACGGGCTGGTGTCGAAGGGCTCGACGACTACCTCGCCGGGCTGCGCAACGTCCTCCAGGACATCGCCCAGGAAGACGTCCACGGCCGGCACTACGCCCAGCGGCTGCGCACTGCCCGGGAAGAGCTCGCCCGCCAGCGCCAGGCCCGGGAGCAGCAGCGCGCCGCGCAACGGAAGGTGGAGCAGAAATCGATGGATGAAGGGGATGTCGAACTGTTCTGATGCGCCCGAATCCGGATTCACCCTTAGGAGGCAGACCATGAGTATCCGTACCGCCTACGAGGACAGCGGCCAGTCCCTGGTCCTCCACGTTCAGGGCTTCTTCGACTTCAGCCTGCACAAGGACTTCCGCCAGTCCTACAAGGGCGTCGAAGGGGTCAAGCGCTACGTCATCGACCTCGCCGAGACCGAGTACATGGACAGCTCGGCGCTGGGCATGCTGCTGCTGCTGCGCGAGTTTGCAGCCGACCAGGGCGCCGAGGTCGTGCTCCGCAACTGCTCGCGGGAAGTGCGCAAGATCCTCGAGATTGCCAACTTCCAGCGCCTGTTCCGCATCGAAGACTGAGGGCGCGGGCCGCCCGGGGGACTGCCGTGGAGATGCTCCAGGACCCGGACCAGGAACCACCGACCTTTCTCGTCGTGGACGACGAGCCGGTGAACACCATGCTCCTCGAGGCGGTGCTCGCCTCCCGGGGTTTTGAGGTCATCACCGCCGCGGATGGTGACCAGGCGGTTGCCTGCTTCCGGGAGCACGCTGTCGACATGGTGTTGATGGACATCATGATGCCGCACATGGACGGCTACGAGGCCACGCGGCAGATCAAGGCGATGGACGAGAGCGGTTTCGTGCCGGTGCTCTTCGTTACCGCCCTGACCGACGAGCAGCGCCTGGCACAGTGCGTAGAAGCCGGCGGCGATGACTTCATCACCAAGCCGATCAGCCGCGTTCAGCTGAACGCCAAGATCGACTCCTGGCTGCGTACCCTGGCCCTCTATAAAACGGTGGTCAGCCAGCGGGACATCCTGCGGCGCTACCAGGAGCAGCTCGACCGCGAGCAGGAGACCGCCGAGCGGATCGTGGCCCGAGCCACCCGGTCCCAGGCGCTGGAGACCCCCGGGCTGCGCTACTACTACTGCCCGGCGGCCATCCTCAGCGGCGATATCCTCCTCGCCGCGCGGCGTCCCAACGGCAACCTGCTGATCATGATCGGGGACTTCACCGGTCACGGCATCGGAGCGGCGGTCGGCGTCCCAGGGCTGGCGGCGGTGTTCTACGAGCGGGTGGCCCGCGGCTCCCACCCCGCGGAGCTTCTCGACGACGTCAACGAGAAACTCTTTCGCAGCCTGCCGGCGGACATGTTTCTCACCGCCGCACTGATCGAGATGGACTTCCGCGGGGGTCGAGTGGGTGTCTGGAACGCCGGGATGCCACCGGTGTGGCTGGTGCAGGAAGGGCAGATCGTCGAGCGCTTCGCCTCGCAGGATCTGCCCCTGGGGGTCCTGCAGGACTCCGGCCCGGGGCGTCGGCAGCTGACCTACCGCGCGATTCCGCCGGGGGCGCACCTCTACGGCTGCTCGGACGGGATCGTGGAGGCCGCGGACGCACGCGGCCGGCTCTACGGTGCCGAGCGGGTGGAGTCGGTCCTGGTGGAATCGCGCCCGGAGGCGGCCTTCGATTACCTGCTCGAGCAGGTGGAAGCGTTCCGCCACACCCGGGAGCAGGCGGACGACACCACCCTGGTGGCCCTGGACCTGGAGCGTCTGCAGGCCGAGGGGAAGGTGGAGGGCTTCGGCGCCGCCGCCGCCGTGAACTGGCGCAGCGAACTGGTCCTCGATGCCGGCACGCTGGCCAACGTGAACCCGCTGCCGTCGATCATGAACCTGCTGTCGGATCTCGGCGCGCTGGAGGAAGACCGCCAGAGCCTCTACGTGGTCATCGCCGAGCTGTTCACCAACGCCCTGGAGCACGGCGTGCTCGGTCTGGATTCGAGCCTCAAGTCGAGCGAGGCGGGCTTCGAGGCCTACTACCGCGAGCGCGCCCGGGCCATGGCCAACCTGGAGTCCGGTGAGATCCGCCTGCGGGTGGAGTACGACCCGCGTAGCCGGGACGGCCACGGTATCATCATCGAGGTGGAGGACTCCGGGGCCGGGTTCGACTTCGAGCGTCTGCTCAACGGCGGGGCACCGGCCGGGACCGAGGGCAGCGTCGGCCCGCTGGCCGCCGGACGCGGCATCCTGCTCGTCCGCTCGCTGTGCGATGAAGTGGAGTACTTCCCTCCGGGCAACCGCGTCCGCGCCCGTTACACCGGCTCGCCGGCGGCGTGAGGAGGCGGCCGATGCCGAGGCCCGGGGCGCAGCCGCTGATCCTGATCGCCCTGCTGGTGATCGGCACCGGGCTGGCCGTGTGGGGGCCGTGGGACGTCGAAGACGTGGTCGCCCTCGGCGAGGTTATGGCTGAGCGCCCCTGGCTGCTGCTGATCGCCATCGCCCTCCAGGCCGCGCTCTTTACCCTGGCGCTGCCGGGCAGCCTGGTGCTCTGGGCGGTTGCGCCATTCTATCCGCCGTGGCTGGCGGCCCCGACGCTGGTTGCGGGCAGCACCCTCGGCGCCCTGGGGGCCTATGCGCTCTCCTGGTATCTGGGCGGTCGCAATCTACCGGCGGACACGCGCTGGATCCGCATGCTCCGCCGCAACAGCGATTTCTTCTCCCAATGCGCCATCCGTGCCATGCCGGGTTTCCCTCATCCACCGCTGAACTACGGCGCCGGCACCCTGCGCCTGCCGCTGCCGACCTTTATCGCCGCGACCATCGTCGGGCTCGGCATCAAGTGGGGCGTCTTCTCCGCGGCCATCTATGAGGCTATGGAGGTCGCCAAGGAGGGCGGCGACGTGGATCCCGAGGCCGTTGTCCTGCTGCTGATCGTGGTGGCCCTTTTCATCGGCGGCGCCCTGCTGCGCCGCCGCCTGGTTCGCTAGCCGGGCCCGCGGTCAGTCCGACGGGCAGGGGGCGCCGCAGGGGGCGCAGGCCTCGCCCCCGCGGCGCTGGTCGAGCACCGTCTCCACACCGCCGATGCCCAGATTGGCCAGGAAGGTCGGGCTGGTGAAGTGGTCGGCCCCGGCAATGCCGATGATCACCACCACCGCGGCCAGGACCCGCCAGCGCTTGTAGTTGCGTGCTTCGGCCATGGTCGGCTTACTCCTTGGCCAGGGCGAAGTAGGGGCGCAGCTGGACGCCGAGGTAGGAGCCGATCCAGGCGGCCACCAGCCAGATCCAGCCGTGGAGGCTCGCCGAGGCGATGCCTCCGAAAAGCGCGCCGATGTTGCAGCCGAAGGCCAGGCGTGCCCCGTAGCCCATCAGCAGGCCACCGAGCACCGCCGCAAGCAAAGAGCGCGGCGGGATCCGGCCCTGGCTGGCCTTGTTGTAACGCCCGGCCAGGCCCGCGGCGAGCATGGCGCCGAAGAAGAGCCCGAAATTGGTCACCGACGTGATGTTGACAAAGACACTGTCGGAGAGGGCGAGCGCCGGGTAGTCCCAGGTCCAGAACGTCCACTGCGCCATGTCCACGCCCACCGCCTGCAAGATTTTGGCGCCCCACAGGGCGAAGGCGAAGGTGATCCCCCAGGTCTCCTCGGCGACCAGGAGCACCGCCAGGCTGCCCACGCCGAGCACCGCCACCGCCCAGGAGAAGGGCCATGGTCCGTAGACGAGGGTCTGCCAGAAACCGCCCGATGCCGGGCGGAGGGTCAGTGCCGGCTCCACGTTGCCGTGGCGCTGGCGCTCCCGCCGTGCCAGCCAGGCGACAAGGAGCCCGAGCAGGGCCAGCTGGCCGGCTACGGCGCCCCAGGGCCCGGCCACCTCCAGCAGGTGGATCGGGTCGGTGCCCGGCTGCTCGAGCCACCACGGCAGGTGCATGGTCCCCACCACCGAGCCGACGATGAAGAAGATCAGCGTCAGCACCATGCGGATGTTCCCGGCGCCGACCGTGAACATCGTCCCCGAGCCGCAGCCACCGCCGAGCTGCATGCCCAGGCCGAAGAGAAAGGCGCCGAGCAGGAGCGACGTGCCCACCGGGGCCACCGCGGCATTGAGCGTCGGGTCGGCGACCAGGAAAGGAGCGAAGAGCACGCTCGCCAGGGCGAAGAGGGCGAGCTGCGCCCGCAGCCCGGAGCTGCGCTGCTGAACCACCTGGCGGCGCCAGCCACCGGTGAAGCTGAATGCCCCGTGGTAGAGGGCGATGCCGAGCACCGCGCCGAGGGCGAGGAGCACGGCCAGGAAGGGGGCCGTCTCCACCGCGATGAAGGCGCCGAGCACTGCCAGTGCGCCGAGGGCGACGCTGACGATGAACCGGTCCCCCTGGGGGCGACTGGGCGCGGCCGCCGTAGCCGCCGCGCTGGAGGTGGTGGCCGAGGTCATGGGGTCCTCCTCAGTCGTTCAGGAACCGGTCGATGAGCCCGGCCAGACCGGTCCGCTCGGTCTCGATCTCCCGCTCGTCGGTGGCGGCCCACTCGACCATGGAGCCGTCGTAGATGCGCACGTTCTCGTGGCCGCCGATCTCCGAGAGGGCGAACCAGCTGATCGACGCCCAATGCGCCGTGTTGCAGAAGGTGATCACCTCCTGGTCGCCGTCGAGCCCGGCCTCGGCGGCGATCCGCTCGAGCTGCTCGCGCTCGGCCAGCCGGCCGCTGTCCGGCACCAGCTGCCCGTCCTCGATCAGCACGGAGCCGGGGATCGTCCCCGGGTAGTTGGCGTCGGGGTGCTGCTCGCGCCCGGCGTGGTGCTCTTCGGGGCGGGTATCAACCAGTGGGATGCCGGCGGCGCGGGCCTGTTCCACGTCTTCCAGGCTGGCCACCATGTGCTCCTGGAAGTCGGCCTCGAAGTCCGCAGTCTCGATCGCCGGTCCGGAGCCGCTATCCAGTGGCAGGCCGGCCTCCTCCCAGGCGGCGTAGCCCCCATTGAGCACCGCCACGTCGTCGTGGCCGAGGACCCGGAAGGTCCAGTGGACCCGGGTGGCACTGCCGAAGTCGGTAGAGCCGGTGCCCGCCGGCACGACCACCACGCGGGTGTCGTTGTCGATGCCCAGCCCGCCGATGAGCTCCTCCAGAGCTTCCGGCTCCGGCAGGCGGTCCACGACGCCGTCGCGCTCAACCCGCCAGCCGTCTTCCATGTAGTCGCTGTAGACGGCGCCGGGGATGTGGCCTTCTTCGTACGTCTCCCGGGAGCCGCCGTCAATGGCGTTCCGGATGTCGAGCACCACCAGGTTTTCGTCCTCGAGCCGCTCAGCGAGCCACTCCGGCTCCACCAGCGGATCCATGTCGGCCTGCGCGACGCCGATGCCGGCGACAGCCACGCCACCCGCGATGAGGATACGGGGGTAATTCTTAAAACGCATAACGGAAGCCCTCTGATATGCTTTATTTGCGGGCCAGCATACGGAGCGCGTCGGCGGGATCCAAGGTTTTGGTTAGAATGATTTGAAAGGAGCTTATGCCCCTGCATCGGCCGGCGGGCAAACAACCCAAATCCCGCGGGATTGATGGATTCGCCTGCCGCCATCCATGATGGTCCATGAAGCCGCCAGCCGAATCCGCTGGCGCAGACCGCGCGAAGGAAAGGAGAGATCCTTATGGCCTATCAACTCCCCGATCTGCCCTACGACTACGGCGATCTGGAGCGTTCCATCGACGCCCAGACGATGGAGATCCACCACACCAAGCACCACAACACCTACGTCACCAAGCTCAACGACGCCATCGCCGGCACCGAGCACGAAGAGAAGCCGCTGGAGGATCTACTCGCGCGCGTGTCGAACCTGTCCGTAGCGATCCGCAACAACGGCGGCGGCCACTGGAACCACGACCTGTTCTGGCGGGTCATGTCGCCCAACGGTGGCGGCAAGCCCGGCGGTGAGCTGGCGGAGGCCATCGATTCGGCCTTCGGCTCCTTCGATCAGTTCCGGGAGCAGTTCACCCAGGCTGCACTGGGCCGCTTCGGCTCCGGCTGGGCGTGGCTGATCCAGACCAGCCGCGGGCTGGAGATCACCGATACCCCCAATCAGGACAATCCGCTCATGGATGTGGCGCCGAAGCAGGGCACGCCGCTGCTCGGGCTCGACGTCTGGGAGCACGCCTACTACCTGCGCTACCAGAACCGCCGTCCGGACTATGTGGAAGCGTGGTGGGACGTGGTCAACTGGGAGGAAGTCGCGAAGCGGTTCAGTCGATAGGGTTCAGAGGGCCAGCCCCCCGCCCGGGCGGGCGGGGGGTGGTGCGGCGGCCCCCGATCAGTCCTCCGGCTCGTAGCCGAGGTTCGGGCCGAGCCAGCGCTCCGCCTCCTTGCGGGACATCCCCTTGCGCTTGGCGTAATCCTCCACCTGATCGCGGAAGATCTTCCCGACCCCGAAGTATTTGGCCTCCGGGTGGCCGAAGTACCAGCCGGAGACCGCGGCCGTCGGCACCATGGCGTAGGACTCGGTCAGGCTCAGGCCGATGTTCTCCTCGACGTTGAGCAGCTCCCAGAGCCGTTCCTTCTCCGTGTGGTCGGGGCAGGCCGGGTAGCCGGGGGCCGGGCGGATGCCCTGATAGCGCTCCTTGATCAGGTCCTCGTTGGCCAGCGCCTCGTCCGGCGCATACCCCCAGAACTCCTTGCGCACCCGCTCGTGGAGCCGCTCGGCGAAGGCCTCGGCGAGCCGATCAGCCAGCGCCTTGAGCAGGATGGCGTTGTAGTCGTCGCCGTCGGCCTCGAAGCGCTGGATGTGCTCGTCGATCCCGATGCCGGCCGTCACCGCGAAGGCGCCCATCCAGTCCACGAGGCCGCTGTCCTTGGGTGCAATGAAGTCGGCCAGGGACTGGTGCGGCTTGCCTTCCCCCTTTTCCGTCTGCTGGCGCAGATGGCAAAGGCGGGCGAGGACCTCCTGACGCTGCTCGTCGGCGTAGAGCTCGGTGTCGTCGCCGTCGGCGTTCGCCGGGAAGAAGCCGTAGACGCCCCGCGCGGTGAGCCACTTCTCGTCGATGATCTGGCGCAGCATGGCCTGGGCGTCATCGAAGAGCTTGCGCGCCTCCTCGCCCTGCTTTTCATCGTCGAGGATCTTCGGGTACTGGCCGCGCATCTGCCAGGCGGCGAAGAACGGCGTCCAGTCGATGCGCTCGATGAGATCCTCCAGCGGGTAGTCGTCGAGGACCTGCACGCCCGGTTGCTCCGGCTTCTTCGGTTGGTACGCGGACCAGTCGATAGGCGTGGCGTTGGCCTTGGCTTCCTCGTAGCGAACCCACTTGGTCTTCTGCTGGCGCGCCTCGTGCTGCTCGCGGACCTGCTGGTAC
The DNA here is from genome assembly GCA_003552625.1 of Ectothiorhodospiraceae bacterium. Classification (GTDB taxonomy): domain Bacteria; phylum Pseudomonadota; class Gammaproteobacteria; order Nitrococcales; family Halorhodospiraceae; genus Halorhodospira. Next base: position 741 of record PUNM01000006.1, on the reverse strand, counting down.
TCGGCGGCGATCTCCGCCTTGTACGGCTCCGCCTGGGTCTCGCTGACCAGCTTGGAAGCGACGCCCACGGCGCGCGAGGCGTCCTTGACGTAGATGCTCGGCTGCGAGTAGTTGGGCGCGATCTTCACCGCCGTGTGGACGCGGGAAGTGGTGGCGCCGCCGATCAGCAGCGGGATTTGGAAGCCCTGGCGCTCCATCTCCTTGGCCACGTGGACCATCTCGTCGAGCGACGGCGTGATCAGCCCGGAGAGGCCGATGATGTCGGCGTTGACCTCCTTGGCCTTCTGCAGGATCGTCTCCGCCGGCACCATGACGCCGATGTCGTGGACCTCGAAGTTGTTGCACTGCAGGACCACGGCGACGATGTTCTTGCCGATGTCGTGGACGTCGCCCTTGACCGTGGCGATGAGCATCCGGCCGGCCGGCTCGTCGTCCCCGCTCTTCTCGGCCTCGATGTAGGGCAGCAGGTAGGCCACCGCCTGCTTCATCACGCGGGCGGACTTGACCACCTGAGGCAGGAACATCTTGCCCTCGCCGAAGAGGTCGCCGACCACGTTCATGCCGTCCATCAGCGGCCCCTCGATGACCTGGATCGGCCGGTCGTGCTTCTGCCGCGCCTCCTCCACGTCCTCATCGATGTAGTCGGTGATGCCCTTGATCAGCGCGTGCTCGAGCCGCTTTTCCACCGGCTCCTCGCGCCAGGCCAGGTCCTCTTCCTTCTTCTTGCCGCCCTGGTCCTTG
>PUNM01000087.1 GCA_003552625.1 Ectothiorhodospiraceae bacterium | reverse complement strand
CCAGCCGGCTGGTGCCGCCGGCCAGCGCCATGGGAGTCGCCATCGCCAGCGCGCAGGGGCATGTCGCGATGAGCACGGCCATAACCACAAGGAAGGCCCGTTCCGGATCGTACTGCCACCAGAAGAGCCCAACCGCCACGGCAATGGTCAGCACCGCGGCGACAAACCGACGCGCTACCCAGTCGGCAAGCCGCGCGATCCGCGGCCGGTCTGACTGGGCGCGCTCGAGCAGGCGGGCGATGCCGGAAAGGACGGTGTCTGCACCCAGCGCTTCGATGCGTACCCGCAACGACCCGTTGACGTTGACGCTACCCCCCACCACGGCGTCCCCTGGGCCGCGCGTACGGGGCAGGGTCTCACCGGTGAGCAGCGCCTCATCGATGCTCGCCTCGCCGGCGAGGATCCGTCCGTCAGCCGGCACAGTCTCGCCAGGCCGGATACGGACCTCATCGCCGACGGCAAGCTCCTGGACAGGCACGCTCTCGTCGCCGTCCGAACCGATTCGCGTCGCCGTCGCCGGAACCAGGCTGGCCAGCGCATCGGCTGTTTCATTGGCCCGGTGCCGAGCAAGCATCTCCACATAGCGGGCACAGAGCAGCAGAAAGACGAACATCGTCGCCGAGTCGAAGTAGACCTCGGCGCCGCCGGTAATCGTGGCGTGGACACTGGCCAGGTAGACGGCGCCGATAGCCAGCCCCACCGGAACATCCATGCCCGGCGAGCGGGCCCGCAGATCCCGGTACAGACCGTGGAAGAACGGGAATCCGGCATAAAGCACCACCGGCGTGGCCACCAGCAGGCTGACCCAGCGCAGAAACTCCTGGTGGAGTGGATCGATCCCGTAGTAGTCCCCCGCGTAGAGCCCGACGGCGAACATCATCACCTGCATCATGCCGAGCCCCGCCACCGCCAGCCGTCGCAGGCCCCGTCGGCGCTCGTCCGCGGCCAGGCTCTGGGCCGTATCGGCACGGACCGGGTGGGCCCGGTAGCCAATCCGGGCCAGTTCAGCCAGGATCTGCGACAGGGCCACCTGCTCAGGATCCCAGGCGATCCGCCCACGGCCGGTGGCCGGATTGACGTGGGCCTCACCGACACCGGGCCAACCGGTGAGCACCCGCTCGATCAGCCAGCCACAGGCGGCGCAGTAGAGCCCCTCGAACAGAAAGCCGCCCTCCCGCAGGCCGTCGCCGCGGGTGTGAACGAAATCGCGCTGGACGTCATCCCGATCGTAGACGGCCCATTGCTCGGCCCGGGCCTGAACATCGGCCTGCTCCGGCTGACCGGGCAGGCGCTCGCGAAAGCGGTAGAAGTCCCCCAGCCCGGACCCGAGGATCAGGTTGGCAACGGCCTCGCAGCCGGCACAGCAGACCGGCTCCTCGCGACCCTGGACGGTAATCGTGCGGCCGCGCTCCTCCGGCGGCACCTGCTCACCACAGTGGAAGCAGGTGGTGGTCATCGCCGCTACTCCCGCTCAGCGAAGACCGGCCGCCGGGGCCGCAGCTCAAGAACCGCGTCCTCGGCCTGACGCTCGCCGATCAACCGCCACTCCCCGTCACGCTCCGGTTCCACGTGGACGTAGCGCCGCCCGGGCTCGTCGCCGCTGCGCTCTGCCACATAGCGGCCATCGCCGGCGCGGATCAGGTCGTAGGTCTCGTCGCGATCCTCCATCGTCGGATGGTAGAGGGTGACGGCCAGCTGATCCGGCAGATCGTTGCCCTCGGAACTGCTCAGGATCACCTGCAGTCGCTCGGCCTCATCGAAGTGAACCCGGGCGGCAAGGCCGAGTTCACCGGCACGACGCTCCCGCTCGTGGAGCTGGTGCGTTGCCCGACCGACGTCGATGCGGTCATCGACCACCAGCTGCGGTGGGTTACTGAATCCGGTGACGGCGATGCCGAGGCCGGCGACCACGCCTCCCATGGCCGGCATCAGTACCAGCCAGAGGGTGAGGTGGCGGTACCACGGCTTGCTGGCTTCTCCGGCCGGCGCCTTATCGCGCTGCATGGATCACTCCTCCCGCGGTCCCTGGAACCGCGTGCTGGTGGCTCGGCGGACCTGCTCGTCATCGGCGCGCCGGACCTCGAAACGGATGGCCTCGGAGTGGCTGGCGAGGCTCTCCCGCGGCGCCCGCACCCGGGCCATGACCTCGCCGCTGCGCCCCGGCTCGATGGTCACCGTCTCCGGCCGACTCTCCAGCTCCAGCCCGTCGAGGCCGTCGGCGTGCAGGGTAAAGGTACGCGGCTCGGTGGATTTGTTGAGGATGCGCACCGTGTAGAGGTTTTCGATGTCATCCCAGCCTACCTCACGGTAGATCGGATTGCGCTCGGGAACGGCCTCCACGCCGATCGGCGAGCGGGTGGCAAGCACCGTTGCGAAGAGGGCCGTGAGCACGAGTAGCAACAACCCGTAGAGGACGATCCGCGGTCGCAGGACACGGCTCGGTCGCCCTTCCAGGCCGTTCTGGCTGGTGTAGCGGATCAGCCCGCGCTCGTAGCCCATCTGATCCATCACCTGATCGCAGGCATCGATACAGGCGGCGCAGGCGATACACTCGTACTGCAGGCCATCGCGGATATCGATTCCCGTCGGGCAGACCTGGACGCACATGTGGCAATCCACGCAGTCGCCGAGCCCAAGGGTCTGGCGATCGGCGCTGCGCTTGCGCTTGCCCCGGGGCTCACCGCGCTGCTCGTCGTAGGAGATGATCAGCGTATCCGGGTCGAACATCGCCCCCTGAAACCGCGCGTAGGGGCACATATAGATGCACAGCTGCTCGCGCAGAAAACCGGCGTTGCCGTAGGTGGCCAGACCGAAGAGAAAGATCCAGAACGCCTCCCAGGACCCCAGTTCCAGGCTCAGCAGGCGGCCGAAAAGATCCGGAGCCGATGAGAAGTAGGCCACGAAGGTAAAACCGGTGAGCAGCGCAAAGCCGATCCAGAGCACCTGCTTGGCCCCCTTGCGCAGCAGCTTCTCCGCGCCCCAAGGGGCCTGATCAAGCTTGATTCGCTTCTGCCGCGGCCCCTCGGTCCACTGCTCCATCCACACGAAGACCTCGGTCCAGACCGTCTGCGGGCAGGCGTACCCGCACCACAGCCGGCCGGCCAGGGCCGTGAAGAAGAATAGCGCCAGCGCTGCCAGGATCAGCAGGGCGCTGAGCAGGTAGAGATCCTGGGGCCAGAAGACCATGCCGAAGATGTAGAACTGACGCTCCGGCAGATCGAAGAGTACCGCCTGGCGCCCGTCCCACTGCACCCACGGCAGGATGTAATAGAGCCCCAGGAGCGCGTAGACGGCCAGCACCCGCAGGCGCTGGAACCGTCCCGAGACTTCGCGCGGATGGATCTTCTCGGATTTCTGGTAGAGGCTGACCGGGTCGCTCAACATCCTCCTCCGGGGGTCACTGGCTCAGCTGCAGGATGTAGGCGGAAAGCAGCCGCACCCGGTCTTCCCCGAGCCGGTCGGCAAAGGCCGGCATCTCGCCTTCCCGCCCATCGCGGATCGTCTCACGGATCGCCTGGGCGGAGCCGCCGTAGATGTACACCCCGCGGGTGAGATCCGGTGCCCCGAGCGCGGTCATGCCGGTGCCGTCATCGCCGTGGCAGGCGAAGCAGCCCTGCTGGTCCCAGAGCTCTTCGCCCTTTGGAATCAGATCCGGATCGGGGACATCGCGGTCAGCCAGGTTGAAGACATACGCCACCAGCGCATCGAGCTGCTCATCGTCCAGCCCCGTGTGGGAAGGCATGTTTGCCTGACGACCGCCGGCGATCGTCTCCTGGATCTCCTCGAAGCTCCCGCCCCACTGGAAGTAGCCGTCATTCAGTGCCGGGAAGCCGACCGTACCGCCGCCGTCGCCGCCGTGGCAGACGGCGCACTCGTTGCCGAAGATCCGCCGGGCGGTGGCCATGGCCTGGGAGTCTTCCTGGAGCTGGTCGATCTCCATCGCCGCGTAGCGTTCGAAGATCGGCGCCAGCCGCTCCTCGACCTGCTCCACTTCGCGCTCATACTGCGCCGTGGAGCTCCAGCCGAGGACCCCGCTGTAGTTGCCCAGCCCCGGAAAGAGAACCAGGTAGACCAGGGCGAAGACAATCGTGGCCCAGAACATCCACAGCCACCAGCGGGGCATCGGGCGGTTGTACTCGGTCAGATCGCCGTCGTAGACATGGCCCGTGGTCTCTCCCTCGGCGGGCTCGCCGGGATTGCGCCGTGCGGTGTAACGGATCAGCCAGGCAATGAAGACGATGTTGCCGAGGGTGAGAAGAACCACCCACCAGTGCCAGAAACTGCTCATCGCCCGCCCCCCTGCTGCTGATCGTCATCGTCGCTGCCGGCGCCCTGGCCGCGGGCCCGGGCCTGCCGCTCCGCCTCATCGTCATCGACAGCGAGACGGGCGGCCTCGTCGAAGTCTTTCTTCTTATGGCTGCTCCAGGCCCAGAGGACGATGCCGATGAAAGCGACAACCAGGACCGCGGTGGCGATGCCGTGAATGGTGCCCATCATGTCAGCGTCTCTCCTCTACCGCGGTGCCCAGGGACTGCAGGTAGGCGATGATGGCGTCCATCTCCGTCTTGCCCTCCAGCTCCTCCTGTACGGCCTCAAGCTCTTCGTCGGAGTACGGCACGTTGAGCCAGCGCTGCTGCATGCGCATGCGGTGCTCCACGCGCTCCGGGTCGAGCTCGTTCTCGGCAAACCAGGGGTAGGCCGGCATGTTGGATTCCGGCACAACGTCGCGGGGGTTGAGGAAGTGGATCTCGTGCCACTCGTCGGTGTAGAGCCCCCCGACCCGGGCCAGGTCCGGACCGGTGCGCTTGGAGCCCCACTGGAACGGGCGGTCGTAGACGAACTCGCCGGCCAGGGAGTAGTGACCGTAGCGCTCCGTCTCCGCCCGGAACGGCCGGATCATCTGGGAGTGGCAGTTGTAGCAGCCTTCCCGGACGTAGATATCCCGGCCCGCGAACTCGAGCGGGCCGTACGGCTCCACGCCCTCGATCGGCTGCGTCGTCTCGTCCTTGAACATCAGCGGGACGATCTGGACCAGGCCGGCGATGCTGATCACAAGGACGATGCCCACCGCCAGCAGGCCGACGTTCTTCTCGATAATCTCGTGGTTCATGGCCATAGTCGGCGATTCTCCTCCCTAGGCGTGGGCGCGCTGCATCTGCTCGGCCGGATCGGGCTGCTCCGATTGAACCGGCTGCGTGCGCAGCGTCTGGATGACGTTGTAGACCATCAGGAGCATGCCCAGCAGGAACAGCGCCCCACCGAGCAACCGGACCATGTAGTACGGATAGGTGGCGTTGAGCACCTCCATAAAGGTGTAGGTCAGGGTTCCGTCCTCGTTGACGGCCCGCCACATCAGCCCCTGCATGACGCCGGCGATCCACATCGCGGCGATATAGAGCACGGTGCCGATGGTGGCGATCCAGAAGTGCCACTCGATCAGCCGCACGCTGTACCACTCGCGGTAGAAGACCCGCGGGAAGAGCGCGTAGATCGAGCCGATGGAGATCATCGCCACCCACCCCAGTGCGCCGGAGTGGACGTGACCGATGGTCCAGTCGGTGTAATGCGACAGGGCGTTGACCGTCTTGATCGACATCATCGGCCCCTCGAACGTGGACATCCCGTAGAACGAGAGCGCGACAATGAGGAACTTCAGGATCGGGTCGGTGCGCAGCTTATGCCACGCGCCCTGCAGGGTCATGATGCCGTTGATCATGCCGCCCCAGCTCGGCGCCAGGAGCATCAGCGAGAAGACCATGCCCAGCGACTGGACCCAGTCCGGCAGCGCCGTGTAGTGCAGGTGGTGCGGACCGGCCCACATGTAGAGCGAGATCAGCGCCCAGAAGTGAACGATGGACAAGCGGTACGAGTAGATGGGGCGCTGCGCCTGCTTGGGCACGAAGTAGTACATCATCCCCAGGAAGCCAGCGGTCAGGAAGAAGCCCACCGCGTTGTGGCCATACCACCACTGCACCATCGCATCCACCGCACCGGAGTAGACGGGGTACGACCAGAACGGCCCGACCGGTATCGCCAGGTTGTTAACGATGTGGAGCACAGCGACCGTTATGATGAAGGCCCCGAAGAACCAGTTGGCCACGTAGATGTGCTTGACCCGCCGGGTGGCGATGGTGCCGAAGAAGACGACCGCGTAGGCGACCCAGACAATGGCCAGCAGGATGGCGATCGGCCAGACCAGCTCCGCGTACTCCTTGCCCATGGTCAGGCCGAGCGGCAACGTGATCGCCGCCAGGACGATCACCGCATTCCAGCCCCAGAAAGTGAAAGCGGCCAGCCGGTCGGAGAACAGCCGGACCCCGCTGGTCCGCTGCACGCAGTAATACGACGTGGCGAAGAGCGCCGAGCCGCCGAAGGCGAAGATCGCCGCGTTGGTGTGCAGCGGTCGCAGTCGGCCGTAGCTGAGCCAGGGGATGTCGAAGTTCAGCGCTGGCCAGATCAGCTGCGCTGCGATGAACACACCGGCCGCCATGGCCACCACGCCCCAGACGACGGTCATGATGGTGAACTGGCGGACGACTTTCTCGTTATAAGTAGTACTCGCTTGCATGGGCTGCCTTATCCAGAAGCGGGCTTGGCGAGGGGTCTCGGCGTGCGCGGCGCTTGAAGGACTCCTGCTTGGAAGCATCAGCGCACCACAAAAGGTGGCGCTGACATAAATCAAGGAGTCTTGAGCTTACTCTAATTAAACCTTATGCGACTAGGCAGAAGAGGTGATCGATTGAGAACCCCGATGAACGCTGCCATCACATTAGATAAAGCTGATCAAATGGCACAGGGGCGACGCAGCGCTGCCGGCACAGGGCCCATGGAGCGCTTGCGCATAAGGTCTTCGTGCGCCGGGGCATGCACCCCGACGAGGGGGAAAGCCCGGCGCCGGTTCGAACCCGACGCCGGGAGGGGGTCAGGCTACCGAGGACGAGGAGGAGCGATCACCGCCGCTGGAGGAGGCGGCTGCGTCACTGCCGCGCTCCGCCACCTGGCGGACCGCCGGATCCTGGGCCATCTGCTCGAGCGTAATACCGTCGAGGAAGTCGTAGATCTGGCGGCTCAGGTCCTGCCACAGGTCGTGCGTCAGGCAGCGATCCGGATCCTCCACATCGCTCCCGCCGCTTTGGGCCGGGTCGGCCCCCTCGTCGACAGCGGTGATGATCTGGGCGACGGAGATCTCGCTGGCCGGGCGCGCCAGCCGATAGCCGCCGCCGGGCCCCCGCACGCCGACCACCAACCCGTCGCGGCGCATGCGCGCGAAGAGCTGCTCCAGGTAGGAGAGCGAGATGCCCTGCCCGTGGGAAATCTCAGCGAGCGTCACCGGACCCCGCCCGGAATGGAGGGCCAGTTCCATCATCGCCGTCACCGCGTAGCGTCCTTTGGTCGATAAGCGCATAACCGGAATTCCTTAACAAGAGCGGGGATTAAAGCAGTTATAGCGCCCCGGCACACCCCGGTCAAGGGTGGACCGGAACGGCGTCGTCGTTTGTCACCTAAGCGTGTGACAGCCGAAACCCGTGCCCTTCTCCCAGCGTGAACCGCAGCCACCGATTCAGGAAGCGATTCATCCGCCAGCGCCACTCGAGATCCCCCTCGGGATCCCGCACCGCGTCGCGCCTTGCCGTCAGAACCTCCGCCGCGCGGGCGTCGTGGTAGACCCGAACGGTCAGATCCGGCATCGACTCCGCCCCCTCCTCCGACTCGAACCGGTGAGTGAGCAGAACCGTGCTGGTATACCGGCTGCGCTCCAGGACCTCCAGGCGCAGAGCCACGCCCGCACGGGAGACGGAGACCTCGCTGGCGCCGTCCACCCGGGCGAGATCGGGGGCAAGACGGCGCATGTAGATGTAGTTGATCTCGTAGAGCTCCATCAGCGCCGCGAAGGTTCGCGGTCGCGCCTCGCAGGGCAGTCGCTGTGCGGCGTTGGCAGTCATGGCGGGGAGGATACGCCTATTAAACGCGCCGGTGAAGGTTCTGCTGGTGGATCACGGTCGAGGAGATCTCCTCGATGGACATGGTGGTGATATCGAGATACGGGATGCGCTCGCGACGGAACATCGCCTCGGCGCGGGCGACCTCGTACTCGCACTGGCGCAGCTCCGCGTAGCGACTGTTGGGACGTCGCTCGCTGCGGATCTGGTGGAGCCGGTCCGGGTCGATGGTCAGCCCGAAGAGCTTGTCCCGATGGCTCGCCAACGCCCGCGGCAGGCGGATGGCGATCAGGTCGTCGTCGGTGAGCGGATAGTTCGCCGCGTAGATCCCGAACTGCAGCGCCAGGTAGAGAGAGGCCGGCGTCTTGCCGCTGCGCGAGACCCCCACGAGGATGACATCGGCGCGTCCGTAGTGCTGATGCGTCGCACCGTCGTCATGGTGCAATGCGAAATTCATCGCATCGATCCGGACATCGTACGTGCTATCATCCGCGATTCCGTGCGAACGGCCGATGACGTGATTGGACGGTACCTCAAGCTCGCGCTCGAGCGGCGCGATGAAGGTATCGAAGAAATCGAACAGAACGATCTGCTCGCTTTCGCGCAGGACGGCGAGCACCTCGGGGTCAATGATCGTGGAAAAGACGATGGGGGAGTGATCGTCTTCCGCCGCGGCGCTCGTGACGCGCCGCAGCGCCGAGCGGGCCCGCTCGACCGTGTCCACGAAGGGAATGGTGGCCTGCTCGGTGCGCACCGAGAACTGCGTCATCAGCGAGTGCCCGAGCGCCTCGGCAGTGATCCCGGTACGGTCGGAGACGAAGAAAACCCTGCGCACATCAGTCATCGGTGGGCGGTCCCGTTGCGGCTGCGAAGCTGGCGGGCCATGGTAGACCATATCCGTCGGCCGCGGCACGCCACGACCGCGTGTACGGCCATGTGACGCTTCAGGGGAGCACAGCTTTGCAAGATTACGTAGTGGAGTTCGACGCCCTCGGCATGGGCGATGTGGATCAGGTAGGGGGCAAGAACGCCTCCCTCGGGGAGATGATCAGCAACCTCGCCGCCGCTGGCGTGCGGGTGCCGGGCGGCTTCGCCACCACGGCCAAGGCGTACTGGGAGTTCCTCGACGCCAACAACCTGCGCTCGGGGATCCGGGACGCCCTGGCGGGGCTGGATGTGGACGACGTCGAGCAGCTCGCCGCCGCCGGCGCGAAGATCCGCCAGATGGTCCTCGACGCCCCCCTGCCGGAGAGCCTCGACGCCGCCATCCGCGCCGGCTACGAGAAGCTCGAGGCGCAGCACCCGGGCGAGGCCTCCTTCGCCGTGCGCTCCTCGGCCACCGCCGAGGACCTGCCGGATGCCTCCTTCGCCGGCCAGCAGGAGACCTTCCTCAATGTGCGCGGCCTCGACGGCATCCGCGAGGCGATCCACCACGTCTTCGCCTCGCTGTTCACCGACCGCGCCATCGCCTACCGCGTCCACCACGGCTTCGACCACGAGCAGGTGGCGCTGTCGGCGGGCATCCAGCGCATGGTGCGCTCGGACATCGGCGCCTCCGGCGTGATGTTCACCATGGACACCGAGTCCGGCTTCCGCGAAGCCGTCTTCGTCACCGCCTCCTGGGGCCTGGGCGAGACGGTGGTCCAGGGCGCGGTCAACCCGGACGAGTTCTACGTCTACAAGCCCAACCTGGAGCAGAACCGGCCGGCGATCCTGCGCCGCAACCTCGGCGGCAAGGCGATCAAGATGGTCTACTCGGGCAGCACTGAGCACGGCAAGACCGTCGAGACCGTAGACGTTCCCGAGGCCGACCGCATGCGCTTCTGCCTCAACGACGCCGACATCGAGGACCTCGCCCGCCAGGCGGTGATCATCGAGAAGCACTACGGCCGCCCCATGGATATCGAATGGGGCAAGGACGGTGAGGACGGTCAGCTCTACATCCTCCAGGCCCGGCCGGAGACGGTGAAAAGCCGTGACGGCGGCCAGGTCCTGGAGCGCTACCACCTCAAGGACCGCGGCCAGGTCCTCGCCGAGGGCCGTGCCATCGGCCAGCGCATCGGCGCCGGCCCCACCCGCGTCGTCCAGGACGTCAGCGAGATCAACCGCGTCCAGGAGGGCGATGTCCTGGTCACCGACATGACCGACCCGGACTGGGAGCCGATCATGAAGCGGGCGGCGGCCATCGTCACCAACCGCGGCGGCCGCACCTGCCACGCGGCGATCATCGCCCGCGAGCTCGGCATCCCGGCGATCGTCGGCTGCGGCAACGCCACCGAGACCATCCCGGACAGCGTCGATGCCACCGTCTCCTGCGCCGAGGGCGACACCGGTTTCGTCTACGAGGGCAAGCAGGAGTTCGAGGTCCGCGAGATCTCCCTGACCGACATGCCGGAGCTGCCGTTCAAGATCATGATGAACGTCGGCAACCCGGATCGCGCCTTCGACTTCCAGTTCCTGCCCAACGAGGGTGTCGGCCTGGCACGGGTGGAGTTCATCATCAACCGGATGATCGGCATCCACCCCCGGGCGCTGCTCGAGTTCGACCAGCAAGAGGAGTCGATCAAGCGGGTCATCCGCTCGCAGACCGCCGGCTACGAGAACCCCGAAGAGTTCTACGTGGACAAGCTCGCCGAGGGGGTCTCGATGCTCGGCGCCGCCTTCCATCCGAAGCCGGTCATCGTGCGCATGTCGGACTTCAAGTCCAACGAGTACGCCAACCTCATCGGCGGCGAGAAGTACGAGCCGCACGAAGAGAACCCGATGATCGGCTTCCGCGGCGCCTCGCGCTACATCAGCCCCGACTTCCAGGAGTGCTTCAAGCTCGAGTGCCGGGCCCTGCGCCGGGTCCGCGACGAGATGGGCCTAGACAACGTCTGGCTGATGGTGCCGTTCGTGCGCACCACCGCCGAGGCCGAACAGGTCATCCGGCTGCTCGCCGAAAACGGCCTGGAGCGCGGCAAGGACGGCCTGAAGGTCATGATGATGT
>PUNM01000003.1 GCA_003552625.1 Ectothiorhodospiraceae bacterium | reverse complement strand
GCTGGGTTTAGAACGTCGTGAGACAGTTCGGTCCCTATCTGCCGTGGGCGTCGGAGACTTGAGAGGCTCTACTCCTAGTACGAGAGGACCGGAGTGGACATACCTCTGGTGGTCCGGTTGTCACGCCAGTGGCACAGCCGGGTAGCTACGTATGGAAGGGATAACCGCTGAAAGCATCTAAGCGGGAAGCCCGCCTCGAGATGAGGTCTCCCTGGACCCTTGAGGTCCCTGAAGGGCCGTCCAAGACGAGGACGTTGATAGGCGGGGTGTGGAAGTGCAGCAATGCATTAAGCTAACCCGTACTAATGGCCCGTGAGGCTTGGCCATATAACACCCAAGCAGATTGAGCCAAGCGGCACACCCGATGACTGTGTCCGGCCACTTCCCCAAAATTGTGATCGCGCCGCGCGGCGGCGCGGATCCGCGGTTTTGCCTGGCGACCATAGCGAGCGGGAACCACCCGACCCCATTCCGAACTCGGAAGTGAAACCGCTCAGCGCCGATGGTAGTGCGACCCCGCTGTCGTGCGAGAGTAGGTCATCGCCAGGCGCCTACACCCAAAACCCCGGCCACCAAAAGGTGGTCGGGGTTTTTTTACGTCAGGAGAGTTCGTAGACCGCGTAAGTTTGCGCCTCCGCCCGCTCCACGACCCCCTGCTGCACCAGGCGCGCCAGAGACTGATCCAGCGTCTGCATGCCCGCCGACTGCCCGGTCTGGATGGACGAGTACATCTGAGCGACTTTGTCCTCGCGGATCAGGTTGCGAATCGCCGGGGAGCCGATCATGATCTCATGGGCTGCGACCCGCCCCCCGCCGACCCGCTTGAGCAGACACTGGGAAACCACCGCCTGCAGGGACTCCGAGAGCATGGAGCGCACGACCCCCTTTTCCGCCGCCGGGAAGACGTCAATGATCCGGTCGATGGTCTTCGGCGCCGAGGATGTGTGCAGGGTGCCGAAGACCAGGTGGCCGGTCTCAGCAGCGGTCAGGGCCAGGCGGATGGTCTCCAGGTCCCGCATCTCCCCGACGAGGATGACGTCCGGGTCCTCGCGCAGTGCGGAGCGCAGGGCGTCGCTGAAGCTTTGCGTGTCCCGGTGCACCTCGCGCTGGTTGATCAGGCAGCGTTGGGGTGTGTGCACGAACTCGATCGGGTCCTCGATCGTCAGGATGTGGTTGTAGCTGCTGCGGTTGCGGTGGTCGAGCATGGCAGCGAGGGTTGTTGACTTGCCGGAGCCGGTGGGGCCAGTTACCAGAACCAGCCCGCGCTGGAGTGCGCAGAGGCGCTGGAAGCTCTCGGGGGCACCGAGTTGCTCCAGTGTCGGGACATCGGCGGGAATCGTACGGAAGACAGCGCCGAGGCCCCGGTTTTGCTGAAAGACGTTGACGCGAAAGCGGGCCAGATCGGGCACGGCGAGGGAGAAATCGGTCTCGCGGCGCTGCTCGAAATCGCGTCGCTGGGCATCGTTCATGATCTCGTAGATCTGCCGCTGAACCTCGGTCGCTTCCAGCGGCGGCATATTGATCCGGCGGACATCCCCGTCCACGCGCAGCAGCGGGGGCATGCCCGCGGAGAGATGAAGATCGGAGGCCCCCTGCTCAACACCGAAGGCGAGTAGGTCGTCGATTTCCACTGGCTACCTCTTGCGGTCGGCTCCGGTCCCTCCGCAGTTTACGGCGTGCAACCGCATTCTGGCCACTCAGGCCCAGGGTTACTACGTCGGCCGGCCGGGCCCTGAGCTGTGGATGCCGGAGGCGGGGTCCGAGTCGGCGTTCGCCGGATCGACCTCCGAAAAGCGCATGGATTGATCCCGTCCGGCGTGCTTCGCCGCATACATGGCCAGGTCAGCCCGCTGCTCCAACTGTTCCAGGGTTAGGCCCGGCTCGATGGCTGCCACGCCAAAACTCACCGTGATGGTACCGATCCCCTCGAAGGCCTCCTGCTTGACTCGGTTGCGGATGCGCTCTGCCAGGGCGTGGGCCCCGGCCTCGTCCGTGTGGCTGGCGAGGATCAGGAACTCCTCGCCGCCCCAGCGTCCGAGGTGGTCGGTATCCCGCAAGACGGACTCCACCCGCCGGGCCATCTGCCAGAGCACGGCGTCACCCGCCCCGTGCCCGTAGCGGTCGTTCACCCGCTTGAAGTGATCGACATCGAAGAGCAGCAGCGCAAAGGGCGTTCCGTGGCGCTGGAAACTGGCCTGCGCGGTGCGCAGCAATTGCTGGATCTTGGCGCGGTTGAACAGGTCGGTCAGCGGGTCGTGGGCTGCTCGGTACTCGAGCTCGTGCTGCAGTTCACGCTGCTCGGTGACATCCTCATTGGTGCCGACCAGTCGGGTCGGCCGCCCCTCCTGGTCCTCAATGCACTGCCAGACTGCGCGGATGTGACGGACGGTACCGTCCGGTCTGCGGATCCGGAACTCGACCTCGCGGCGCTCGCCGAGCTGGGGTTGATCGCTATCAATATGCGAGACACGCGTGTAGTACTCCGGGAGGACTCGCTCCAGCCAGTCCTCATAGGTCACCGGTGCCTGATCCTCCGTCAATCCGTAGATCTCGAGCATCCGTTCGTCCCAGTGGTAACGGCCGGCCACCAGGTCGTACTCCCAAACACCGAGTCCGGCCGCCTCCGTCGCCAGCTTCAAACGCTCCTGGCTGTCGCGCAGGGCCTGCTCGTAGTAGGCGTACTGGTCGGTCAGGTCGGTCATCGCCAGGGCGACCCGCGGCGGGCGCTGGTCGTCACCGGCAACAGGAACCGCGTTCACCGAGAGGATCCGGCGTCGTCCCTCGGCGCAAAGGATCTCCGAGCGTACTTCGAAGAGTGGAACGCCGGTGGTGGCGACCCACCGAAAGGCGAGGATCTCCGCCGGAGGCGGTTCGGCATCCGCTGGTTCCTGCGAGCCGGATGGCGGACGGGCTGGATCGGTGCCGAAGCGCAGGCCAAGCAGCTGACAGGCGCCCGGGTTGGCGAACAGCACCCGGCCGTCCGCTTGGATCACGGCAACGGAGACGGCATTGGTCGCAAGGACCTCCGCCGGCAGGAGCAGTTGAGCGTAGGCGTCGTCGCGGACCTCCGGGGCCAGCGCGAGAGTCGCGCGCAGGGTTTCCAGGGCGCGATAGGCGGCATCCTGCCATTCATCGCCGTCACCGCGATGGTTCTCTGCTGACATCCGAATCGGTCCTGCTTCTGGCCCTTGATGGTTGGCAAACTCGGCTCGGCAGCGGCTTATCCGCGCATAACCCCGCCGAGCGTGGGGGACCCTGCAATCATAGACACGGCAAGCGGAGTCGAATCACAGGTTAGAATAACGTAATTTAAGACGGAAGCAGCGGATGGGACCGCTGAATGTAGGAGTGGGAATTGCAGGCCGGGACATCCTTCAGCTGGGACGACGCCATCGATGCCGTGCGTCAGCCGATCTTCCTCCACGATCAGGCCTATCGGATCCTGCGTGCCAATCAGGCGTATCTGGAGCATGCAGGCCTGAGCCACGCGGAGGTTGTTGGCCGTCCCTACTGGGAGTGCTTCCCGCGCCGTGATAGTCCGCTGCCTGCCTGCCGCGCCGCCATGGAGCGCGTCTACCGGGAAGCCGCCCAGCCAGGCGACCGGCTCGAGTCCCGTGAAGAGATCCACCTTGAATCCGGGGAGACTTTCATATCGCGCTCCTACACCGTCTGGGAAGAGGACGGCCGCTACCGCTGTTCGGTGCATATCCTCGAGGACGTCACCGATCAGCGGAGGATGGACCGGGCCCGCCGGGCGGCGGAGGCCAAGGTGGATGCGATTGCCTCGGCCGCACGCGATGCCATCGTCGTGATCGACGACGCGGATCGAATCGTCTACCACAACGATGGCTTCCAACACCTTTTTGGTTACGCCCCGGACGAGTTGCTCGGCCAGCCAGTCCACGAGACCCTGGCCCCGGAGCGTTACCGTCCAGCGATTCGGGAGGGGCTGCGCCGCTTTCGTGAGCAGGGGACGGGGCCCGTCGTCGATCGACGCACGGAGATCCAGGCGCTCAACAGTGCCGGCGAAGAGCTGACCATCGAGCTGTCGATCTCGCCGCTGCGCTTGGAGGGACGCTGGCACGCCGTCGGCGTCCTGCGCGATGTCAGTGAGCGCAAGGCGCTGGAGGAGGCCCGGGAGCGCGCCCATCAGGACCGGAAGGCCTTCCTGGCGGCTATCAGCCACGACCTGCGAACACCTCTGAACGCGGTTGTCGGGTTTACCAATCTGCTCGGACGTACCGAGCTGAGCGCAACCCAACGCCGCTACATCGACCTCTGCCGGACGGCGAGCGAAACGCTACTCGGGCTGATCGATACTGTGCTTGATCTGTCGCGTCTCGAGGCCGGGCGGGTCCGGCTGCGGGATGAGGCGTTTGACCTGCACGCTTTCCTGGAAAGCCAGATCGGGCTGCTGCAGCCCATGGCCGGACAGCGTGGCCTGGCGCTGGAGTGGGTCGTTGATCCCGATGTGCCGCAGCATGTGCGCGGGGATGCGACCCGATTGGGGCAGGTACTCTACAACCTGATCAGCAACGCCCTGAAGTTCACCCAGCAAGGCAGCATTCGCGTTGACGTGCGCCACGGCGGCGGCGCACGTGTGGACTTCGCGGTCCGGGATACAGGCCCCGGGATCCCGCAAGAGGCCCAGGAGCGGATCTTCGAGGCGTTCTCCCAGGGCGGACCGCTGTTCCTGCGCCAGGAGGGGAGCGGACTGGGCCTGAAGATCTGCCGGGAGCTGGTTCGCCTCATGGGGGGTGAGATCGGTGTGGAAAGCGAGCTCGGGGGTGGCTCGACCTTCCATTTTGACGTCCGCCTGCCTGCGGACGGCCCGGACGAGGCGGAGGGCCTGTCACGGACCGCGTCCGCCAACGGCAACCTGGCGGAGGCGGAGAGCCTGGACCAGCCAGTGGGGACCCGTCTGCGGGTGCTCGTTGCCGAGGACGATCCTACCAACGCGTATCTGGTGCAGACCCTGCTTGAGCAGGCCGGCTGCGCGGAGGTGTACCTGGCCGAGAATGGCCAGGAGGCCGTGGATCAGTGGCAACGCCGGGGTCCCGATCTGGTTCTGCTCGATATGCAGATGCCGATCCTCGACGGGGCGGAGGCGGCCCGCCGCATTCGGACCCTGGAGCACGAGCAGGAGCGCTCGGCTACGCCGTTGGTCGTGCTCACTGCCCACGCGCTCGACAGCGTCCGCGAGCAGTGCCTTGCGATCGGCTGTGACGAGTACCTGACCAAGCCCCTGGACCGCGCGGCTCTATGGCGGGTTCTGGCCGGCGTCCAGGGCCAGGAGAACGGCGATGACCGGGCCGGTCGATAATCGGCAGCAGCGGCAGCTCTATCGCCAGGCGTTTACCGAGAACGCTGCGCCCAAGCTATTGATCGATCCGAAAGACGGCGCGATTGTCGATGCGAATCCGGCAGCTCAGGCCTTCTACGGCTACCGGCTCGAGGAGTTTTATGCGCTGACCATCCACGATATCAACACCGCCTCGCTGTCGGAGGTCCAGGCCGAGATGGCACGGGCCCAGGCGGAGGAGCGGCGCTACTTTCTCTTCAGTCATCGGGTGCGTAGCGGTCAGGTTCATGATGTCGAGGTTTTCTCCGGGCCGCTGGATATCGACGGCTACCGCTATCTCTACTCGATCATCCACGACATCACGGAACTGCGCCGCCACCAGCGCGAGCTGGAGGTTTATCGCGATCTGTTCCGCTCGGTTCCGGTGGGCCTCTACCGGAATACACCCGGCCCCGAGGGGCGGTTTCTCCACGTCAATCCGGCCATGGTCAGCATCTTCGAAGCCGAATCGGCCGAAGAGCTGCTCGCAACACCGGTTCGGGACCTTTACATCGATCCGGACCAGCGCGAAGAGGTCAGCGACCTGATCGAGCGCGAGGGGCGCGTCAACGGTTTTGAGCTGGCGATGCAGAGCCTGCGTGGCCGTGAGCTCCGGGTCTCCCTGTCCGTGCGTGCCAGCCGGGATGAGCAGGGCAATCGGGTCTTCGACGGGTTCGTCGAGGACATCACCGCGCGCCGGCGCAGCGAGGCCGAGCGGGATCGCATGCGCGAACTCCTGCATGGCCGGGTGCTCGCCGAGAAGGCCCGCGCCGAGGCGGATGCGGACCGCCGGACCTTTCTCGCCGCCGTCAGCCACGACCTGCGGACGCCCCTGAATGCGGTCAAGGGGTTCACCGATCTGCTCGCCGAGACCGATCTCGACGACCGCCAGCGCCATTACATTGGCCTGGCACAGTCCGGGACAGAGCGGTTGCTGGCGCTGATCGAGACGCTGCTGGAACTCTCAAGGGTCGAGGAGGGGCGCGTGCAGTTGCAGCAGCGCTGCTTCGATCTGCACGCCGCTGTCTTTGAGCAAGCGCGATTTCTGCAAGAGCTCGCGGCAGAGGCGGGGCTTTCCCTGTCCATTCGCATTGAGGACGCTGTGCCCCGGTGGGTGGAGGGCGATCCGGTCCGGCTGGGACAAGTAATCCATAACCTGCTGAGCAACGCAATTCAGTTCACGGAGCGGGGCTGGATCGACTTGCACGTCGATTGGGAATCCCCTCAAACCGCCGCGGTGACGGTGCGGGATACCGGGTGCGGAATCCGTCCGGAGGATCGGGCTCGACTCTTTAAGGCCTTCAGCCAGGGGCAGGCGGCATTCCGGCGGACGCCGGGTACCGGGCTGGGGCTGAAGATCTGCCGCGAACTGGTGCGTCTGCTGGGCGGCGAGATCGAGTTGGAGAGCGAGGTGGGGTATGGGTCCACCTTCCGGTTTACGGCGGTGCTTCCTCCGAGAACCGAGCCAGGCGCTCAGGAGGACCTGAAGCCGCCAGGAGCGCCGGCGGAGGGGGCGCGGAGCGAGGCAAAGGACCTACCCCACGTCCGTCGGAAGGAAGCACGCCCCGAGCCTGAATCGGCTGCGCCGATCGATCAAGTAGAGACGGGGCCGACGCCCCTGCGGGTCCTCGTCGCCGAGGACGAGCCGGCCAACGCCCTGTTGATCCAGACGCAGCTGGAGCTGTTGGGCTGTCAGGTCAGACTCGCCGAGAACGGTCGCGAGGCCTTTGAGCAGTGGCAGGCCGACGTGCCGGAGCTGGTCCTGCTCGATGTCCAGATGCCGGAGATGGACGGCCCGGAGACGGCACGTGCCATCCGGGACGCCGAGAGCGTGCGCGGTTGCAGCCGTACCCCCATCGCAGCGCTGACCGCGCACGCCGTGGACGCCATCCGCCAGACGTGCCTGGACGCCGGATGTGATGCCTATCTGACCAAGCCGGTGGATCGCACGGCGTTGGAACGTCTCCTGCGGCGTGTCGGTAAGGCCGGAGGGGACGATCCCTCTTGCGGCTGAATGGGCGTTAGCCAGAGGTTTTGGGCTGGACGGCCATGGTGAGCTGGCTGGTCAGCAGGAGGCGATCGTCGGCTTCCTGGTAAATGCGCGCCTCCGTGAAGACGAGTTGGCGGCCGGGCCGGATCACTTCGGCGTGGCAGACGATCGGCTTCGGGGCGCCGGCACGCAGGTAATTGACCTTGAGCTCGGCCGTGAGGACCAGCTGATCGGCGGCGATGACAGTCGTGGCGGCGGTGCCGGCGGTGTGGTCGGCGAGGGCGGCGAGCACGCCGCCATGGATGAACCCGTGTTGCTGGAGCTGTTCGGCGTTCGGGACCATGCGGATACTGCAGCCCCCGTAGGGGGTGTCGAGAAGCTCAAACCCCATGGCGCGTGTAAATGCGGAGGCTTCAAAGATCGCGCGGGCCTCGTCTGCGAAGTTCGGGTTTCGGGGGGTAGCAGCGGGTTTGTTCATAAGCCTTCCCTGCACAGTGTCGGGGTTGGATAATCGGAGGAGTACGCTACGGGGCCTTTACGTGAACGTCAACTCCGGCATGCTTGAGATTGAATCCAATACCGTCGAAGGGGTCAGGCCTTTGCTTGAGCCGCTTCTGGCGCATGCTCCGGTGCCGGTGTTCGTCCTGACGGGAGAGGGCGACGAGTCGGGGTGTCTGCCCAACGAGGAAGCGGCACGCCTCGTCGCGAAGCTGGATGTGGAGCCGATGGGTTTGCTCCCCACGCAGGCCGTGGCTTTGCACCGGCAGGCTCTGGCCAGTGGCGAGTCCTTTACCGACCTCGATCATCTGGTCGAGGGGCGAGCACTGAAATGGGTCTGCCAGGCGGATCCCGGAGCCAACCGGACGGTCTGGTACGGGCAGGAGGTCACCGAGCGCTGGCTGGCCGAGGCGCGGCTTCGGGCCGATCAGGCCCGATACCGGCTGCTGACCGAGAGTTCGACCGATCTCATCTCCCGCCACAGCAAGGACGGAACGTTCCTCTACGCATCGCAGGCAGCGCGCCGCTTGCTCGGTTTCGAGCCGGAAGAACTCATCGGGGTGTCCGCTTACGACCTCTTCCACCCTGATGACCTGCGCGCGCTGCTGCGCAAGGATCCGAGCATCTTTCACGACCGCGGGTTCTATCAGCAGACCTACCGGATCCGCTGCAAGGATGGCAGTTACGTCTGGTTTGAGACCACCAGCCGGACGTACCGGGATGAGTCGGGCCAGCTCCTTGAGATCCTCTGCGTCTCACGGGACGTAAGTCGCAGGGTCCGCATGGAGGCGGCGCGGGAGCGTTTGGCGCGGGTTGTCGAGTCGACGACGGACTATGTCCTGTTCGCCGATTCCGAAGAGACGGTCTTCTACCGCAACGAGGCGGCACGCCAGCGCCTGTGCAGCGATACGAATGGTGGCAACGCCGAGCGCCCCTTGCGCCTCGGTCGGTTCTACAGTGCCCGCTCCCTGCACCGCCTGCGCTATACCGTGCTCCCCCTGGTCCGTACCAGCGGATCCTGGAATGGCGAGCTGGAGATGCGCGATGCGTCCGGTGCGTCGGTCCCGGTTCTGGCCGTAGTGCTATGCCACGTGGATCGCCACCAGGGCGGCGAGCACTTCCAGCTGCTCAACCGTGATATCAGTGAGCGAAAGACGGCGGAGATGCAGGCACACGCCCACCAGCAGCAGATCGCCCATGCCAACCGGCTCGCTGCCACTGGGGAGCTCGCCTCGGGGATTGTCCACGAGGTCAATCAGCCGCTTGCAGCCATTGCCAATTACGCGAGCGGCATCCTCAAGCGGGTCGAGCGCCGTCCGGACGCGCCGGCTGCCGAGATGCGCGAGCCGCTTGAAAAGCTGGAAGCCCAGGTCCAGCGGGCAAGCACCGTCCTGCGCCGGATCCGCAACTTCGTCCGCAAGGGGCAGATCCGGCGCAAACCGCTGGATCTTGGCGCATTGCTCAAGGATGCGCAGGCCCAATGCCAGTGGCAGGCGAGCGAGCACGGAGTGGAGATGTACCTGCAGGTTCCCGCGGATCTGCCACCGGCGGAGGCCGATCCAATCCACCTCCAGCAGGTCGTCGTCAACCTGGTGCTCAATGCCGTGGATGCCAGCAAGGATGTGCCGCCCGAGCGCCGCCGGATCGAGATTCGGGCGTGGTCCCACGGTCGTGCCTCGCTCGCTTTCGGGATCCGGGACTTCGGCCCCGGGTTGGGGCATGAGGAGCCGGAGCGCATCTTCGAGACGTTCTACACGACCAAATCGAGTGGTCTGGGAATGGGATTGCCGATCAGCCGCTCGATTCTGGAGGCCCTTGGCGGGCAATTGTGGGTTGAGCAGCCGGCAGATGGTGGGTGCCGATTCGTCGGCACCCTTTGCGTCGCGCAGGGTGGACCGCGCCGCAACGCGGTATGCAGGAACCGCGGGCTGGAGGAGAGGCCATGACGGGGATAACGGAGACCGGTGAGCCGCATTCGCCTGCAGCGGTTGCGCCCGAGGAGGTGGCGATCGTCGATGATGACGCGGCGCTTTGCGACTCCCTGCGCTGGCTTCTGGAGTCGGTGGAGCTCCCGGTGCGCACGTACAGCACCGGCGAGGCTCTGTTGGAAGATCTCGATCCGCGTATCGGCTGCATCCTGCTCGATGTCCGCATGCCGGGGATGAGTGGGCTCCAGGTACAGCAGCGGCTCAATGAGCTCCAGGCGCCAGTGGCCGTGCTCATCATGACCGGGCACGGCGATGTACCGATGGCTGTCCATACCCTCAAGCAAGGGGCCTTCGACTTCATCGAAAAGCCGTTCAACGACCAGCAGCTCATCGATGCCGTGCAGCAGGCGCTGGATCACACGGCGCGCCGGCGCCAGGAGCAATCCCTGGTCGCGGAGCTAAGGCGGCGCTACGAAGCCCTCCGGCCCAAGGAAAAGGAGATCCTGCGCCTGGCTGCCCTCGGCTACAGCAACCGTGCCGTTGCTGAAGAGATCGGCGCCAGTGCCAAGACCGTCGAGGTCTACCGGCTCCGCGGGTTGCGGCAGATGCAGGCCCAGGATCTGGCCCATTGGGTCCGCATGGCCACCGCACTGGAGTTGCTCCCGCCGCTGCACGAGCAAGCGGCGGGTAAGCCGCAGGCCGGCCCCGGCACCGGGCCGGCCTGAGCGCTGGGGCGGACGTTTTAGCCAGCGTAGCCGGGCTTGCGCTTCTCGAGAAAGGCAGCCATCCCCTCGGCCTGCTCATCACCGGCAAACCCCCCGGCAAAGAGGCTCGCCTCCAGCCGCAGCGCCCGGTCTTGCGGAAGATCGGCGCCGGTGTAGATCGCCTCCTTCGCCGCCCGAATCGCCCCCGGGGCATTGCGCAGCCACGCCTTGGCGATACCGGAGAGCGTCTGCTCCAGCGAGTCGGCGGTGACCACGTGCTGTGCCAGGCCGAGTCGCTGGGCTTCATGGGCATCCACCTGGCGCCCGGTGGTGATCAGGTCGAGTGCGGCCGCCGGTCCGATGCGCCGCGGCAGGCGCTGGGTTCCGCCGAAGCCGGGGATGATTCCCAGGCCCACCTCCGGTTGCCCGAAGACGGCCTGATCAGTGGCGACGATCCAGTCGCAGGCGAGGGCCAACTCGCAGCCGCCGCCGAGGCAGTAGCCATCGACCACGGCGACGACGGGCGCCGGCAAGCGCTCCAGCTGCTCGAGGATCGCCAGCCCGCGCCGGGCGAAGGCTTCGGCCCCGGCCGGGTCGAGTTCCCGCATCTGCCCGATGTCGGCGCCGGCGACAAAGGCCTTGTCCCCCGCGCCGCGGACGAAGACGCCCCGCACCTCATCCCGCGCGGCGAGATCGCGGATGCCGGCGTCCAGGCCATCGAGGACGTCGCTGTTGAGGGCGTTGAGGGCTTTGGGCCGATCGATGGTCAGGTGCGCGATGCCGCGCTCATCGATGTCGCAGCGTACGGTCTCGGTGCTCATTGCGGATCTCCTCACGCTGCATCGTAGGTGTAGAAGCCACGGCCGCTCTTGCGGCCCAGGTACCCGGCGTCGACCATCCGGCGTAGCAGGGGGCACGGCCGGTACTTGGAGTCACCAAAGCCCTCGTGGAGGACCTCCATGATCGACAGGCAGACGTCGAGGCCGATGGTATCGGCCAGCGTCAGTGGTCCCATGGGGTGGCCAGCGCCGAGCTTCATGGCGGTATCGATGTCCTCGCGGCTGGCGCCGCCTTCCTGGTAGAGGAAGATGGCCTCGTTGATCATCGGTACCAGCAGCCGGTTGACGGCGAAGCCCGGGGTGTCGCCGATGGCGACCGGGGTCTTGCCAAGCGTCCGCGCGAGCGCATCGACCCGTTCCACCGTGGTGTCCGCGGTCTGCTCGGCGCGGATGATCTCGACGAGCTTCATGATCGGTACCGGATTGAAAAAGTGCAGGCCCACCACCCGGTCCGCGCCCTCGTGGACCGCACCCGCGAGCCGGGTCAGGGAGATCGAGGACGTGTTGGAAGCCAGGATGGTCTCCCTCGGCGCCTTGGCGCTGAGCTCCGCGAAGAGTTCCGTCTTCAAGGAAAGTGACTCGGGGGCCGCCTCGATAATGGTGCCCTGGACTTGCGCCAGTGCGCCGAGATCTGTCGTCGTGTTCATCCGCTCGAGGGCGCCGGGCAGGGTGTCGGCCGGCAGTTTCTCCTTGTCAATGAGGCGCTGCAGCCCCGCCTCGGTGCGTTGGCGGGCCTGCTCCAGCGCACCATCCGCTACGTCGTAGAGCGTCACCGGGAAGCCTGCGGCCAGCGCCGTCTGGGCGATGGCCTGGCCCATGGTCCCGGCGCCAACGACGCCGATCTGTTGTTCTGCCATGAGGTTCTCCTTTTCGGGTCTTACGATTCCGATTGCGCCTGGTCGCGCAGGACGAACTTCTGGATCTTGCCCGTGGATGTCTTGGGCAGCTCCGCAAAGCGCACCTCCCGCGGCACCTTGAACTTGGCCAAATGCTCGCGGCAGTGATCGACGATGTCCTGCTCGCTGATCTGGTCCTCGTACTCGGGCTTGAGGGTCACGAACGCGCAGGGCGTTTCGCCCCAGCGCTCATCGGGCTTTGCGACCACCGCGGCCTCGGCCACTGCCGGGTGACGGAAGAGCACATCCTCCACTTCGATGGTGGAGATGTTCTCGCCGCCGGAGATAATGATGTCCTTGAGCCGGTCCTTGACCTCGATATAGCCGTCCGGATGCCAGACGGCGAGATCGCCGGTGTGATACCAGCCGCCCTTGAGCGCCTTCTCCGTCTCGGCCTCGTTCTTGAGGTAACCCTTCATCACGTTGTTGCCGCGCATGAGGACCTCGCCGATGGTCTCTCCGTCCTGGGGCACTGGCTCCATGGTCTCGGTATGGCCGACGCGCAGCCCTTCGAGCATGTGGTAGCGCACGCCCTGGCGGGCCTTGATGCGGGCGCGCTGGTCCACGGGCAATTCGTCCCACTCGCTGCGCCAGGCACAGACGGTTACCGGCCCGTAGACCTCGGTGAGACCGTAGACGTGAGTGACCGAGATGCCGAGTGCTTCCACGCCGGCGATCGTCGTGGCCGGCGGGGCGGCTCCGGCGGTCATGGCCTCGACCTTCTGGGTGAAGGAGCGTTTCTGGTCGTCGGGCATGTTCACCAGCCCGTTGAGCACGATGGGCGCGCCGCAGAAGTGGGTCACCTTCTCCTCGTCGATCAACTGCATGATCACCGCCGGATCCACCTTCCGCAGGCAGACGTTGGTGCCCGCCGCTGCTGCGACCGTCCACGGGAAGCACCAGCCATTGCAGTGGAACATCGGCAGGGTCCAGAGGTAGGTCGGATGGTGGGGCATTGCCCAGACCATCATGTTCCCGACGGCGTTCAGGTGGGCGCCCCGGTGGTGGTAGACGACGCCTTTCGGGCGGCCGGTGGTCCCGGAGGTGTAGTTGAGGGCGATCGCCTCCCACTCGTCTTCGGGGAGCTGGTACGGGAATTCCGGGTCGCCCTCGGAGAGCAGGGCCTCGTAGTCGGTCTCACCGACCGGTCCGCCGCTGCTTGCATGGGGGTCGATTACGTCGATCACTTGCGGCGGATCGGCCAGCTTGGCGATGGCTTCCTGAACAACCGGCTGGAATTCACGGTCGGCGATCAGGATCTTGGCCTCGCCGTGCTCAAGCATGTAGGAGATCGAGTCGGCATCGAGGCGGACGTTCAAGGCGTTGATGACCGCTCCGGCGAAGGGGATGCCGAAATGGGCTTCGAACATTTCCGGGATGTTGGGCAGCATGACGGCGACGGTATCGCCGCGCCCGACGCCCCGTTTCTGCAGGGCCGAGGCGAGCTGGCGGCAGCGCGTGTAGGTCTCGTGCCAATTGCGGCGGACATCCCCGTAAACGACGGCCGGGTAGTCCGGGTAGACCGCGGCGCTGCGCTCGATGAACGTTAGCGGCGACAGGGGCACGTAGTTCGCGTGGTTCTTGGGCAAGCCCTGATCGAAGATGCTCGTGGTGGTGTGGCTCATGGTTCTCCTCCCCAGGATCGCGGTTTGATTCCGCCTCGCTTAGCTAATGAGCGTGACCGGGCAACGGCAGTGATGGACCAGCTTCTGGCTGACGCTGCCCACCAGTAGTTCGCGGAATGTGGACAGCCCGCGGCGGCCGGTGACGACCATGGCCCGTGGCGTCGCGTTGACGACCTCGATGATCTCCTCCGCGGCGTCGTGGGCAACGCGAATCCGCTGCTCGACGGCACCGCAGCCGTGCTCGCGGACCTTCTGTTCGGCAGCGCTGAGCGCTTGCTCGGCGCGCTGGCGGTCGCTGTCGCGAAGCTCTCCCGGACTGACGTCCTGGTCGAGACCGGAGAGTTCGGAGGGCATCTGCTGCTGGTCGCTGATCACGTAGAGCAGCACGACACGGCAACTGCTGTGGGGCGCGGCCATGGCCCCGGCCAGGCCTGCGGCCCGCAGGGCAGCCTCGGAACCATCGGTGGGCACGATGATCTGTTCGGGCATTGCAGTCATAATCGGTATCTCCTCCAGGGGACCCGGCGCGGTGCGCGCCGGGCGGACACGTCTCAGTTTTCGTTCTCTCCCGGGACTTCGGCCTTACGCTCGCGACCGAAGAGGTTGCGCTTCTCGATCAGAAGATAGAGCAGGGCCCCGACGGCGAGTCCCCACGCAGCACCGTAGACGGCCAGGACCACCGCCGTGGTGCCGGCGACGCCGCGCTCGACCGTACTTGTGGCCTGTTCGAGCCCGACCATGAGGCAGATGTAGCCGGTCAGGATAAGCGTCAGCGACAGGGCGATCGGCAATACCGGCTGGAAAAGCGAAACCAGTGGCATCAGGAAGAGGGCGAGGAATCCGGTGATCCAGAACGTGCCCCCACCGCTGTAGATCGACTCCATCGCCTCGCGGCCGTTCTTGTAGCGTTCGGCGATGGTTGCCGTCACGGCGGTCCAGATGGGTCCGGCAAGCCCGGGATACGGTGCGAAGAACGCGTGGATGCCGTTGCGGATCGCCGTGACGTGGTGGACCCGATCCATGTTGTAGTCGATCTGCTCGTCCGGACGCATGTGATCGATGCGTGCCATCAGGCTGCGGCCGACGACGATATCGCCGAAGGCGATGACGTAGGCAACCAGGGCCGTCGGAATGGCGAGCATGAAGATGTCCGGACCGGGGAAGCCGACAGTAAAGGGCAGGTAGTGCCACATCTCGCCGAAGGCGGGGCTGGTAATCGTCCACTCGATCGATGGCACATCATACTCCCCGATCAGCCAGCCGACCGCGATGGCAATCACCATGCCGGGGACAATCCCGTAGTTGGCGATAAAACGGGCGATGGCGTTTTTCTCCACCCAACTCTTGAACGCGATGGAGAAGAGCAGGAATGCGGAGACCAGTGAGCCGATGGTGATCGAGATCGGCGTCTCAGCCAAACGCCCGCCCTCTTCGATCTCGCCCATGATCGCCGCCACGCCGACACCGATAATGATGCCGGCCTTCAGGGAGTTCGGGACCAGACGAACAAGTGCGCTGCCGAGCCCTGTAACCCCGAGGACCGCGAAGATCAGGAAGACGAGAAACTGCAGGGCGAACATCGCCTGGATCGCCTCGGCGCCCGGCTCGAAATCCCCGAGAAACAGCACCACAACGGGTATGGCCGGCGTGATCCACCCGGGGACCAACGGCACGCCGAGCAATGCGGGCAGCATGAAGCCGATGCCGCAGACGATCACGTAGGCGAGGGCGACATCGTAGGGCAGTCCCAGGTACTGTTCGAGCAGGGGGATCATTCCGACACTGACCACAAACATGATCAGCGCCTGAACCATCTCCGGGATTTCCCACCGATAGTGGATAAACGGCAATCGGATCTTGAAGGGACCGGCAGACCAATACGGCTGCTCGGCCCCGTGTTGGCGATGGTAGAGCTGCACGGGGTCTTCTCCTGTGGCTTACGGAATCTTTTTGTTTTTGTCTCCGGTCTTCGTCGCTACGGGGCCGCTACATGTTGGGGTAGTTCGGCCCGTCGCCGCCTTGCGGTACAACCCAGTTGATGTTTTGCGTCGGGTCTTTGATGTCGCAGGTTTTACAGTGAACGCAATTCTGTGCGTTGATCTTCAGCTTTTTCTCGCCTTGAGCGTCGGCCACGTACTCGTAGACCGCCGCCGGGCAGTAAAGCGCCTCTGGACCGTCGTAACGTGGAAGATTCACCTGCTGCGGTGTATCCGGGTTGGTCAGGATCAGGTGGCAGGGCTGCTCTTCCTCATGGTTGGTGTTGGACAGGAACACCGAGCTGTTGCGATCGAAGGTCAGCACTCCGTCCGGTTTCGGGTACTCAATGGGTTTGCACTGGTCCTTGGGCAGCAGCTGCGCGTGATCGCCCGTGTGGTGGCGCAGGGTCCAGGGCGCCTTGCCGCGGAAGAGGTACGTATCCACCGCTGAGTACGCCATCCCGCCCCAAAAGCCCCAACGGAAGGAGGGGCGCAGGTTGCGGGCCCGATAGAGTTCGTCGGCGATCCAGGTGCTCTTGAGCCGTTGCAGGTAATCGCGGGCTTCCCGCTGATCGCTTTGCAGGCAGGCGTGGACCGCCTCGGCGGCGACCATCCCGGATTTCATTGCGGTGTGCGTGCCTTTGATTTTCGGCACGTTGAGGAAACCCGCGGTATCGCCGGCCAGGAGTCCGCCGGGGAAATGGGGCCGTGGCAGGCTCTGCCATCCGCCCTCGACCAGGGCCCGGGCGCCGTAGGCGATGCGACGGCCGCCTTCCAAGTGGCGCCGGACCGCGGGGTGCGTCTTGAGCCGTTGAAACTCGTCAAACGGCGAGAAGTACGGGTTGCGGTAGTCGAGTCCGACGACGAGGCCGACGGCAACCTGCTGCTTGTCTTGGTGATAGATGAAACCGCCGCCGTAAGTGCTCCGGTCCATTGGCCAGCCGACCGTATGGGTGATGTCGCCGGGGTGGTGCTGCTCCTCCGGGACTTCCCAGAGCTCCTTGATCCCGAGGCCGTAGGTCTGCGGGTCGGATTCATCCCGCAAACGGAACCGCTCGATGATCTCCTTGGTCAGCGATCCGTGGCAGCCCTCGCAGAAGAGCGTCTGCCGGGCATGGAGTTCCACCCCGGGCTCGAACTGCGGCCCCGGAGAACCATCCGCTTGGCGGCCCATATCCGGCGTTGCCACGCCGCGGACCGCTCCTTGCTCGTCGTACAGGATCTCCGCGGCGGGGAAGCCCGGGTAGATCTCGATATCCGCCGCTTCCGCCTGCTCGCCGAGCCACCGGCAGAGGTTGCCGAGGCTGATGACGTAATTGCCCTCGTTCTTCATCTGGGGCGGTGAAGGCAGGCGGAGCGACCGCTTCCCGGTGAGCATCAGCAGCCGATCGCTAGCGGCGGGTGGGTCCATCGGTGCGCCGCGGCTGGACCAATCCGGGATCAGCTCGTCCAGGGCGCGGGGTTCGACCACGGCCCCGGAGAGGATGTGGGCGCCGATCTCGGAGCCCTTCTCGAGGACGCAGATGCTCAGCTCCGAAGAGAGCTGGCGCAGGCGCAGGGCGGCGGCCAGTCCGGCCGGGCCGCCGCCCACGATCACCACGTCATACTCCATGTGCTCGCGTTCCATGGCGGGTCTCCTCTAGAGCTGTTCGTCTTCGAGGGCTCCAAGCAGGTCGCTGCCAGCAGCGACGCCCGGCTTGCAGGCATCAGCGCGCGGTAGTACGTGCTGGAGATAAAACCGGGCCGTTGCCAGCTTCCCGGCGTAGAAGGGGTCGGAGCCGGTGGCTTGCGCTTTCTCATGGGCGAGCCCGGCCGCTCGGGCCATGAGCCAGCCCCCGAGGACGATCCCGGCCTGATGCATGAAGGGCGTGGCAGCGCTCAGGGCGAAGAGGGGGTCGTTCCGGTTCTCGCGGCGGAGCAGCTCGGTGCTCTCCCGCAGGCCTTCCAGGGCGGTGTCCAGGGCCTGACCGATGTCGGCGAGATCCGAACTCTGCTGAAGGTCCCGGGCGGTCGCCGCAGCCTCCTGGAGGACCTCGTAGAGGGCGGCACCGTCGTCCTTGAGGACCTTGCGCAGCGTGAAGTCCTGCGCCTGGATCCCGTTGGTACCCTCGTAGATGGGCGCGATCCGGGCGTCTCGCAGGTGCTGAGCCGCTCCGGTCTCCTCCACGTAGCCCATGCCGCCGTGGACCTGGATCCCGAGGGAGGTGGTCTCGATCGCCCAATCGCTGGCGACGGCCTTCACCAGTGGCGTGAAGAGATCCACGCGCCGCTGGGCCGATTCGCGGACGTTCTCGCTGGTGCCGTGCCGCGCACGATCCATCTCCACGGCGTTGAGGAGTGCGAGCGCCCGCATCGCCTCGTTCTGGGCCCGCATGGTCATGAGCATCCGGCGCACGTCCGGGTGGCGAATGATGGGCACGGGTTCCTTGGCCCCCGGGAGTCGGCCCTGCACGCGGTCGGCAGCGAACGCCCGGGCCTGTTGGTAGGCGCGATCGCCGATGCCCACCGATTGAACGCCGACCTTGTGCCGAGCCTCGTTCATCATCGTGAACATGTGGTTCAGCCCGCGGCCGAGCTCGCCGACCAGATAGCCGATTGCACCTTTTTCCTCGCCGAACGCGAGCGTGCAGGTCGGGCATGCGTGGATGCCGAGCTTGTGCTCCAGGGCGACGCACTGGACGTCGTTGTGCGTCTCGGGGTTACCGTTTGCGTCGGGTAGGTATTTCGGCACCAGGAACAGCGAGATCCCGCGGTGGCCAGCTGGGGCGTCCGGTGTGCGGGCAAGCACAAGGTGGATGATGTTCTCGGTCAGCTCGTGCTCGCCCCAGGTGATGTAGATCTTCTGGCCGTGGATGCGGTAGGCGTCGCCGTCCGGGATCGCCTTGCAGCTCACCGCGCCCAGATCGGAGCCGGCCTGCGGCTCGGTGAGGTTCATGGTGCCGGCCCACTGACCGGAGACCATCTTCTCCAGGTATTGGGCCTGAAGCTCGGCGTTGCCGTGCTGAGCGAGCAGCTCCGTGGCACCGGCAGTGAGCAGCGGGCAGAGGGCCAGGGAGGGGTTGGCCGCGTTCCACATCTCCGTGGCGGCACTGCCGAGCAGCTCGGGCAGGGCCTGCCCGCCCCACTCCTGGGGGGAGGTCATTCCGTTCCAGCCGCTCTCGACGAAGTCCTGGTAGGCCGTTTTGAAGACGTCCGGGACAATCACCCGGTCGCCTTCCTGATGGCAGCCGTGCTGATCGCCGGTCATGTTGTGCGGCGCCCAGCCCTCGGAGGCGAGCCGACCGGCTTCTTCGAGCACAGCCTCCACCAGGTCGGGAGTTGTCTCTTCGAGCCCCTCGAGGTCGGCGAGGCGCTCAAGGCCGATCAGCTCCTCGATGACGAAGCGCAGCTCGCGAACGGGCGGATTATATGGCGTCATGATCTCTCCTTTCGGTGGACAGTGAGCTAGGAGCGTGCCTTCTCGATGGCCTCGCGCAGTTGCGGGAGGACCTCGAAGAGATCTCCGACGAGCCCGTAATCGGCGATCTGGAAGATCGGTGCTTCTTCGTCCTTGTTGATCGCCACGATGACCTTGCTGTCCTTGATCCCGGCCACATGCTGGATGGCGCCGGAGAGGCCGATCCCGATGTAGAGCTCGGGGGCAACGACCTTGCCGGTTTGCCCGATCTGGTACTCGTTGGGGACGAAGCCGGCATCCACGGCGGCGCGCGAGGCACCAATCGCTCCGCCCAGGGAATCGGTGAGCCGCTCCAGCTCGGCGAACGCCTCCTGGCTGCCGAGGCCGCGGCCGCCGGCAACCACGACACGGGCTGCCGCCAGATCGGGTCGCTCGGAGCTGCTCAGCGAGTCTTCGATCAGCTCCGTGCCGATGCTGTGCGTGCCCGGATCCCGGCTCTCTACGGGAGCCAGAGAATCTTGCTCCTCGGCGGGGGCAAAGGCGGTGGGGCGGACGGTGACTACGCGGACTGGCTCCGTGCAGCGGACGTGGGCCAGGGCGTTGCCCGCGTAGATCGGGCGGGTGAAGGTCTGCGGGTCGTCGATGGCGATGGCCTCGGAGACCATGGCGACATCGAGCAGCGCGGCCACGCGGGGCAGGGTGTCCTTGCCGAAGCTGCTCGCAGCGGCGACCACCGCCGTGTAACCCTCAGAGCAGACGAGATCCGCAAGGCGTTCGGCGGTCGGCTCTGCCAGCTGCTCGGCGTAGGCGGCGTTGGCGATGTGCAGGACGCGGTTGACACCCTGCAGGGCGGCTGCTTGCTCGGCGACGCTCGTGCTATCCGCGCCACCGAGGACGGCAATGTCCACGCTCTCGCCCAGCTGGGTGCCAGCGCTTACGGCGCGCCCGGTCGCTGCGCCCAGTTGCTTCCCGTCGTGCTCGGCTACGATCAGTACACTCATCTCAGATCACCTGCGCCTCGTTCTTGAGTTTGTCGACCAGCTCCTCGACCGATTCGACCCGGATACCCGCTTTGCGCTGCGGCGGTTCGCTGACGCGCAGCGTCTCCAGGCGGCGGCTGGCATCGACCCCAAGATCCGCCAGGGGCACGGTCTCGAGCGGCTTCTTCTTCGCCTTCATGATGTTGGGAAGCTTGATATAGCGCGGCTCGTTGAGACGAAGGTCCGTCGTGATTACCGCAGGCAGCGGCAGGCGCAGGGTTCGGGTGCCGCCGTCGATCTCGCGGGTCACGCGCACCGCGTCCTGCGATTCAAGCTCGACCGCGCAGGCGAAGGTCCCCTGCGGCCAGCTCAGGCGAGCCGCCAGCATCTGCCCGGCCTGGTTGCAGTCGTCGTCGATCGCCTGCTTGCCCATGATGACCAGCTGCGGGGCCTCTCGCTCCACGACAGCGGCCAGGATCCGGCTGACCCCCAGCGGCTCAAGCTCCTCCTCCGCGTCAACATGGACGGCGCGGTCAGCCCCGAAAGCGAGTGCGGTGCGCAGGACTTCGTGGCACGCGGACGAGCCGATGCCCACCGCGACCACCTCGCTGGCGTGCCCTGCCTCTTTCAGGCGCATCGCTTCCTCGACGGCGATCTCGTCGAAGGGGTTCATGGACATCTTGACGTTAGCGGTATCCACGCCGCTTCCGTCCGGCTTGACGCGGATGCGGACGTTGTAGTCCACCACTCGTTTGACGGGTACGAGAATGCGCATGGCGACTCCTCTTTTGCAGCCTGGGATTCGGGGCGCCCGAACAAAAATAGTGCGAGCACTATTCCGGACCGTGACGCTCACGTCAACACCAACAAAAAAAAGCGCGCCGGAGCGCGCTCAAATCGAGGAGATGACTCGGTCGGCGGAGCCGGGCCCACTAGCCAGATGGATTGGCGTAGTGGGTTACGGCCTGCTCGCGCAGCGCCGCTTTATCGACACCACCACCGTCCTCCTTGGGGAGCGACTCCACCATGTCGATATACCGCGGTACTTTGAAGCGCGCAATCCCGCTTCGGCAGTACGCGCGGATCGCCTCGGCCCCCGGGTTCGCCCCTGCAGCGGGGACGACCCAGGCGCTGAGCTCTTCGCCGTAGTTGGCGTCCGGAACGCCGACCACGGCTGCTTCGGCTACCTCCGGGTGGTTCTGAAGGTAGGCTTCAATCTCTTTCGGGTAGATGTTCTCGCCGCCGCGAATCACCATCTCCTGCAGGACCCCGAGGATCCGGAAATAACCGTGCTCGTCGCGGTCGGCCAGATTGCCGGTGTGGAGCCAGCCGTCGGCGTCGATGGCCCTTTGGGTGGCCTCGGGGTCGTTGAAGTACCCCTTCATGATATTGGGGCCACGGGCGCACAGTTCGCCGGCCTCCCCGGTGGGTAGCGGGGCCGTCCCGCCGCTTGGGTCCACAATCTTGACCTCGACGTGCTGCAGGGGGCGTCCGACGGTCGCCACGCGCTGATCGAGGGGATCGTCCGGTGCTGTCTGCGTGATCGCAGGGGATGCTTCGGTCAGGCCGTAGGCGATGGTCATCTCCGTGGCGCCCATGCGTTCCATGACGGCTTCCATGAGCTCCCTCGGACACTCCGCACCGGCCATGATCCCGGTTCGCAGCGTTGAGAGGTCGAAACGCTCGAACTCCGGATCGTCAAGCTCGGCCCGAAACATCGTGGGCACACCGTGCAGGGCGGTGCAACGACCTGTCTCCACGGTCTCGAGCACCGTCCGCGGATGGAAGGACTCGACCGGAACCAGGGTGGCGCCGCTGGCCAGTGCGCCCATGTTGCCCAGTACGCAGCCGAAGCAATGGAAAAACGGCACCGGGACGCAGAGCCGGTCGTCGCCGCCGAGGCGCATCCGCTCGGCAACCTGCGCGCCGTTGTTGATGATGTTCTTATGGGTGAGCAGCACGCCTTTCGGCGAGCCGTCAGCCGCAGAGGTGTACTGCATGTTGGTGGCGTCGTCAGGGCTGACCTGCGCGCAGTACTCGTCGAGCTCGGTTTCGGAAACCGCGCTGCCCGCCTCGAGGAGCGCATCCCACCCGAGGACCCCGGGGTGGTCGGTGGGATCGAGGCAGATCACCCTGCGCAGGTGCGGGAAGCGCTCGCTATGCAGCTCACCGGCGGGGGCGGAGCGAAGCTCGGGGATGAGCTCATCGAGGATCTCGAGGCTCGCGATGTCCTTGAACTGCGCCTGGAGGACGAGCGTGCTCGTTTGCGAGTGTTCCAGCTGTTGAGCCAGCTCCGCGCTGCGATGGTTGGTGTTGACGGTCACCAGAACAGCGCCGAGGACCCCGGTGCCCAGCTGTGTGAGCAGCCACTCGGGGCGGTTGGCCGCCCAGATGGAGACGTGTTCGCCCGGCCGCACGCCGAGACCGATAAGGCCGCGAGCCACGTGTCGAGCCTGCTCGCGCAGCTCCTGGTAGGTCCACTGCAGGTTGCGGTCCGGGTAGTGTACCGCCGGGCGCTGCCCGTATTCCGCCGCTGATCGGTTAAGCAACTGCGCGGTCGTGATATCCATCAGCTCGGCCATGACCTCGTTCTCCCTGGCGATCAATCAGGCAAGCCAGCGCTTGCGGCGCCGGTAGTGTTTCACGTTGTGGTAATCGACCTTGCCCGTGCCGCCGAGGTAAAACTCCTGGACGTCCGGGTTCTGCTTGAGCACCTCGGCGGAGCCACTCATGACAACGTGACCGTTTTCGATAAGGTAAGCGTGGTTGACGATTTCCAGGGCTGCTGCCGCGTTCTGCTCGACGAGCAGGACGCTGGTACCCTGTTGCTCATTGATCTCGCGAATGATCCCGAAGATCTCCTGGACGAGCAGCGGCGAGAGGCCGAGGCTCGGCTCGTCGAGCATGATCAGCTCGGGGTCGACCATCAGCGCGCGGCCGATGGCAAGCATCTGCTGCTCCCCGCCCGAAAGGTAGCCGGCTTTGGTGCCGGAGCGCTCGCGAAGGCGCGGGAAGTAGGTAAAAACCTGTTCCTTGAGTTGCTGGAAGCGCCGCCCGCTGCCGCGCGTTGGGAAGGCGGCGAGAAGGTTATCCTCCGGGGTGAGGTGGCCGAAGATGCGCCGTCCTTCAAGAACGTGAACGATGCCGCGACGCACCCGCTCGGGCGGTGACAGACCGAGGATGTTCTCGCCTTTATAGGTGAGGGTGCCGCGGGTGACCTCGCCGCGCTCCGGGGTGAGCAGTCCGCTGATGGTTTTCAGGGTCGTGCTCTTGCCAGCGCCGTTCGCACCGAGCAGGGCGACGCGGTCGCCCGGGCGGATGGCAATGGACACCCCTTTGATGGCGAGAAAAACCTTGTCGTAGATAACCTCGACATTGCTCATCTCGAGCAACGGGGCGGTTTCGGCAGCGGGTTGTTCTTTGAGGGCCTCACTACTCATTCGATCTCTCCTGGGTGGTCCCCACCGGACGCCCGCGCGAGCGCCCGGTGGGTGTGCCGGACCTTCGATCAGTCGCGGAAGTCCGCGGCGTCACGCTCAATGGCCTCCCAGACCACATCCTCGTGGGCGCTGAACCAGTCCGTCAGTGGCTCCCAGGAATCACCGTCCCACTTGGACACACGGCCCATGCCACCGCCCTGGTGGTCGTCGGGGGAGAAGGTGACCGGCGGCATGAGTCCCTCCGCGTCGTAGTCCTCGATGCCGTAGAAGCCGTCGCGTAAAGTCTCTCCGGTCACGACCCCGTGCTCCTCGATGGCGTTGCGGGCCGCCTCCACGGCCACGGCCATGGTCGCGACACCGATGTTGTAGTAACTGGTCCCCACGTTCTCCTCGCTGCCCGAGCCGTGACCGGGCTCGATGACTTCCTCCTGGATGGCCTCGATGATCGGGTAGTCGGTTCCGGCGGCGACGGCTTCGAAGCGGCGCACACCTTCGAACCGGTCGCGACCGACGGTGTTGGCGTCGGTCTCGGCGAGCCAAACGACGGAGAGGATGTCCTCCGGGGCGATGCCGTTGCGGATGGCCTCCCGTACCGAGACCGGCTGACCGCCGCCCGCACCCCAGATCAGGACGTGGTCCGGCCGCGCGCGGCGCACGTTCGACCAAGTGGCCGACTGCTCGGTGCCCGGGGTGGGGTAGGCGAAGGTCTCCAGCTGGAAGCCTTCACGCTCGGCGAGTTCCTCAAGGACCGGGATCGGCTCGCGGCCGAAGGGGGTGTCGATGTAGACGTGGGCGATGGTCTTGCCCTCCAGTCCACCCCGGTGCTCATCGATGTAGTCGATAAGCGCCGTGGCCTGCGCCCAGTAGGTGGCCATCATCGGGAAGACGTACGGGAAGGTCTCTCCATGACTGGCGTCCCCCCGGCCGTGCAGCGGTGTGATCATGACGGTCTCATCGTCCAGGGCACGATCGACGATGGCGCGGGAGACCGGCGTGCTCAGAAAGTCCACGAGGACAGCCCCTTCCCCGCGGGCCCGGCTGTAGGCCTCGATGCCGCGGTCCGGCTCGTTCCCGGTATCGCGGACGAAGGTGTCGAAGGTCTTGCCTTCGATGCCGCCACGCTGGTTGATCAGCTCCAAGTAGTCCTGCTGGCCCTGGTGGTACTCGTCGGTGACGAAGGTGTAGACCGCGGTGAAGTCCTGCAGCAGGCCGAAGGTGATGGTGTCGTCGGCCTGGGCAGAGGTTCCGGCGGCTAGCGTAATGGTCGCCGCTGACCCGAGTAGTGTCTTGCGAAGCAGATGGTTCATGGTTGTCTCCTCCTGGGCGTTATTGGGCGTCGCAAGTCCCTGTTATAAGAATTTCTTGGTCAGCTCTGGCCGTGGCGGAAAGGCCAGACCAGAAAGTATTTCCTGGTGTTGTCGTAGATCTTCGCCAGCCCCAGAGGCTCGGCGAGCAGGAAGACGATTATCAGGGCGCCGTAGGCCATCAGCGGGATGTGGGCGAGCAGGCTTGCCGAAACGTTAAGGATGCCCATGGCCCCGAGGCCGGCGACGAAATTGGTCAGGATCATCGGTAGCAGCAGGACAAAACCGGCACCCAGGTAGGCGCCCACCACGCTGCCCAGCCCGCCGACGAGCACCATGGCAACCAGCTGGATGGAGACGTGGAAGCCGAACTGCTCCGGGGTGACGGCCTGGTAGTAGCAAAAGGCAAGAATCGCCCCGGAGATGCCGCCGATAAACGAACTCGTAAAAAAGGCCGAGAGCTTGTACCGGAAGGGGCTGACACCAATGATGGAAGCCGCGTAGTCCTTGTCGCGAACCGCCACCAGCGCCCGCCCGTAGCTGCTGCGCTTGATGTTGAGCACGAAAAGCGTGACCACGACGGTCCACAGCAATGCCATGTAGTAGAGCCACACGGACTCCAGCGGGATGAAGAGGAAGCTGACGTCCGGGGTGCGCAGTGTTGCCTGGGCGCCTCCGGAGATGGCGGGGACGTTGACGATGACCCAGTCCACCAGGTACTGCATGGCCAGGGTGGCCATCACCAGGTAGAGCCCCTTCACGCGGAGTGCGGCGGCGCCGAAGATGCTGCCGATCACTGCCGAGATCAACCCGGCCCCGAGCAGGGCCAGTTCGAAGGGTACGCCGAAGCGAGCCAGATGGATGCTGCTGTAGGCGCCGATGGCCATCACCGCGGCGAAGCCGAAGTGCAGCTGCCCGGCAACACCCATCAGCAGGGTCAGGGCCAGTGCGGCCGAACTCCAGATGAGCCACGGCAGCATGTAGTTGGCTACGTAGTGGACCTGAAAAATAAAGGGCGCCGCGATGGCGATCGCCAGCAGCAGCAGGGCGATCCAGCGGTCGGTCGGTATCGGCCACAGGGCGCGATCCTTCGCGTAGTCGGTTTGGTAGACGCCGGTCAGTCGATAGAACATGGCAGACTAAACCCTCTCGATGTCTTCGCGGCCGAAGATGCCGTGTGGGCGGAACAGGATCGTGAGCAGGATGATCAGCGACACCACCACATCGCGTGTGCCGCCTCCGACCAGTGGGTCCACGTAGCCGGGGATGACGCTGCCGAGGATGCCGACGATCAGCCCTCCGACCACCACGCCGTAGATACTGTCCAGTCCCCCGAGGATGACCACGGCCACGGCGGGGAAGAGCAGGGCGGCCAGGTTGTGATCCACCCCCTGTTCGGCTCCCCACATGACCCCGGCGGCGACGGCGGAGGCGCCGGCCAGGGCCCAGGAGACGGCGATGGCGCGCTCCACGGAGATGCCCACGGCCCAGCTCGAGACGTGATCGTCAGAGACCGCCCGCAGTTTCGTGCCGAGCCGGGTGCGGAAGAACAGCAGTGATGCGGCCACCAAGACCAGGGCGACAATGGCTCCGACCAGATAGCCGCGGTTGATGAAGATGTCGCCGATGATAATCGGTGCCAGATCGATTCCGACGTCAATGCTCTTCGGTGCGGCCCCAAGAAAGCCGGGTGCCACCCCGCGCAGCAGGATTTCCAGCCCCAGTGTGAGCATGACGATCATGATGATCGGCTGACCGACCATCTTGCGCAGCAGAAAACGCTCGGTGAGCATCCCGAACAGGAACATCGCCACGACGGCTACGGCGATGCCCAAGAAGATCGGGATGCCCCAGGCGTTGGTGAAGTACCAGGTCAAGTAGGCGCCGAGCATGACCAGTGCGCCCTGGGCGAGGTTCGGCACGCCCGATGACTTGTAGATCAGCACGAAGCCCAGGGCGGCCAGGCTGTACATCAGCCCGGTCAGGGCGCCGTTGATGAGCAGCTCGAGGAAGTACTCCATGATCTATTTCTCCTCCTGAGCGCGGCTGTTCCCCACGTCCCGAATCGCCAGGTGGCGTTCCAGTGCGCCCGACTCGCCGGTCTCATAGGTGATCTGCGCCCGGTAATCGACCGACTTGTCGCCGTTGTAGATGGCTTCGATGATCGGCGCGTAGTGCTCGTCGATGACGTTGCGCCGCAGCTTCCGGGTCCGGGTAACTTCGCCGTCGTCTGGATCGAACTCCTTGTGCAGATTGACGAAGCGGCGGACCTGTAAGCCTTCCGGAAGAACGCCGTTGACGTGGACCAGGATGTCGTGGACGAGGTCGTAGATCTCCGGCTTTTGGGACAAGTCGGCGAACGAGGTGTACGGGATCCCGTTCTCCTCCGCCCAATGCCCCGCAGAGCCGATATCGATGGCCACCAGGGCAGCCAGGTACTCCCGGCCGTTGCCGAGAATGCAGACGTCGCGAATGTACTGGCTGAACTTGATCCGGTTCTCGATGTACGTGGGGATGAACCGGTCGCCCTGGGCGGTGTAGACGACCTCGGAGACGCGGCCGAGAACCACCAGCTGGCCGTCGTCCTCCAGGTAGCCGGCATCGCCGGTGTGCAGCCAGCCATCCTGGAGCGTCTCGGCGGTGGCCTTCGGGTTGTTGTAGTAACCGTCGAAGACGTTGTCCCCGCGCACCAGGATCTCGCCGTCGTCGCTGATGCACAGCTCCACGCCGGGGAAAGCGC
Organism: Ectothiorhodospiraceae bacterium; assembly: GCA_003552625.1. Lineage (GTDB taxonomy): Bacteria > Pseudomonadota > Gammaproteobacteria > Nitrococcales > Halorhodospiraceae > Halorhodospira. Next base: position 9,702 of record PUNM01000003.1, on the reverse strand, counting down.
TGCCCACCGTGTGCAGTTTGATCGAGTCCGGCTCTTGCGCAGCGCACAGCGCGCAGTTTTCCGTCTGGCCGTAGAACTGGCGCAGGTTCAGGCCGAGGGCCCGAAAGAAGAGAAAGACATCCTCGCCAATCGCTTCGCCAGCGGTGTAGGGACGGCGCACGCGGCTGAGCCCGAGCTGGTCCTTGATCGGTCCGTAGACGAGAAGCTCCCCGAGCTGGTACCAGAGCCGCTCGCCAAAGCTCGGCGCCTGACCCTCCAGCCGGCGGCGCTCCAACTCCGTGGCAAAGGGCATGAACTGGTTGTAGAGCCAGCGCTTGAAGCGGCTGGACTCGTCGATACCGACCTGGATGCGCGTGAGCATGTTGGACCAGGCCCGCGGCGAGCTGAAGTAGAGGGTGGGGCCGATCTCGCGCAGGTCGTGGAGGGCCGTCTCCTGGCGCTCGGGGATATTGACCGTGAAGCGCAGGACCAGGGCCGCTCCAATGGAGAAGATGAAGTCGCCGACCCAGGCCATCGGCAGATAGGCCATGTGGACCTCGCCTTCCTCGAAGTAGCCCGCCGCGGAAGCGTTACGTACGCTGTAATGAACGTGGCCGTGCTTCAGCGGCACGCCTTTGGGTACGCCGGTTGTTCCCGAGGAGTGCAGGAGGACCGCCGTGTCATGGATCGAGGGGCGCTCCAGGAGACGCTGGCGCAGCCCGGCGTCGGCTTCCAGGGCCGCTTGGCCTCGTTGCAGCACATCGGTGAAGGCCACCACCCCTGGAGGTTCTTTGCCGGCGAGCCCGCGCGGATCGTCGTAGATCACCAGCTCCAGACCGGCGTAGCCCTCGTCGCGGATCGTCAGCAGCTTGTCGACTTGTTCCTGGTCCTCGGCCAGGGCACAACGGATGCCCTCGCGCTCCATCTGCCCCTGAAGCTCCTCCGGCGTCGTGTCCGGGAATGCCGGCGAGGGCACCGCGCGCAGTGTGATGGCGCCGAGCATGCCGAAGTAGGCGCGCGGGCGGTTATCGCCAATGACGAGGATGTTCTCCTCCGGGCGGATGCCTAGCGACTCGAGTCCTGCGGCGAAGCCGAGCACTTGCTCCAGGTATTCGGCCCAGGTGTACTCCTGCCAGATCCCGTGCTCGCGCTCGCGCATGGCGATCTGGTCGCCGTGGCCCTCCGCGTTGCGGCGCAGAACTTCGATCAGGTTGTCCGACTCGACCCAATGCGGGTGGGAGGCCGCCGGTACGGCCGGGTCGGTCGATGCGGTCTCAGGCTCCGGGGTGTGCTTGCGTTCAGGCTGCATGGTCAGTCTTCCCAATGTAGGCGGCCACCACGGCGGGCTCGTTGATCGCATCCTGCGGCTTGCCCGCGGCGATCTTCTGGCCGTTGTTGAGCACCATTAGCCGGTCGCAGATGGCGGTGACCACATCCATGTGATGCTCGATGAGCAGAATGCTCAGCCCCAGCGCCTCCTGGGCGTCGAGGATGAAGCGGACCATGTACTCCTTCTCTTCCTGGTTCATGCCCGCCATGGGCTCATCGAGGATGAGAAAGCGCGGCTCGGCGCAGAGCGCCCGCGCCAGCTCCACCCGCTTTTGCAGTCCGAGGGGGAGCACGTCCACCGACTCATTTCGCACGCTTTCGAGTTGCAGGAGGTCGATGATCTCCTCGGCTTTGCGGCGGTGGGCGATTTCCTCTTTTTGAGCCATCCACCAGTAAAAGAGGGATGCGATCGCGCTGGGCCGCATCAGGATGTGCCGCCCGAGCAGAATGTTGTCGAGCACACTCATTCCGCGGAACAGCGCGACGTTCTGGAATGTCCGCGCAATGCCGTGTGCGGCGACGCGGTAAGGCTTGAGGTGCTGAATCGGATTCCCCTCGAATTCGATTCGTCCCTCTTGAGGTGGATAAAATCCAGTAATGGCATTAACAAGTGTTGTTTTCCCTGACCCGTTTGGTCCGACCAAGCCGAAGATTTCACCCCGCTCAATGCTGAGGGAAATCGACTTGGTGGCCTGTAATCCACCGAACCATCGACTGACCTGATCGCAGACGAGGATCGGCTCACGGGTGACGCTGTCGTTCTCCGACATGGCGGGCGTCTCCTCCTGACGTAAGCGTCAACTTGTAAGCCCTGGGTGGGCTTTTTGGGTTACGCTAACTGCCGTTTACGTAAGCGTCAAGCACTGCACGTGCTTTCTGCTGCTGCTACGCGGGAGCGCGGCTGCTGCCCGAGCTCGCCGGCGATCCAGTGGGCCGCTGCCACGACCGCCGCCCGGTCTACGCCGGTGTCGATGCCCATGCCGTCGAGCATGTAGAGGACATCCTCGGTGGCCACGTTTCCGGCTGCACCAGGGGCGTAGGGGCAACCGCCGAGTCCACCGACGGCGGTGTCAATGGTCGTGACGCCGGTGTCGAGGCAGGCGAAGAGGTTGGCCAGCGCCTGCCCCCGGGTGTCGTGGAAGTGCAGCGCAAGGTGTTCGGGCGGGACGCGCTCAGCGACGCGCGCGACCATCCGGCGCGCTTCGAGCGGGGTCCCGCAGCCGATGGTGTCGCCGAGGGAGATCTCGAAACAGCCCATACGGCGCAGCCGCTCCGCGACCTCGGCCACCCTTTGGGGGGGCACCGCGCCCTCGTAGGGGCACCCGAGTGCACAAGAAACATAGCCGCGGACGGCCACCCCGTCTTCCTGCGCACGCTGGATCAGCGGCGCGAAACGCTCGAAGGACTCCTCGATGGAGGCGTTGGTGTTGCGCTGCGAAAAGGTCTCCGAGGCGGCCGCAAAGACCGCGACCTCGTCGGCGCCGGCTTCAATGGCGCGCTCCAGCCCCTTCAGGTTCGGGGTCAGGACGGGGTAGCGAACGCCCGGACGCCGCCGGATGCCGGTGAGCACCTCGGTGGCATCGCCCATCTGCGGAACCCAGCGCGCCGAGACGAAGCTGGTGGTCTCCACCACGCCGAGTCCGGCATCGGCCAGGCGCTCGACGAGGGCGATCTTGGTCGCCGCGGGAATGGGGTGCGGCTCGTTCTGCAGCCCGTCGCGCGGACCGACTTCGACCAGGGTGACGGTTTCGGGTCGGGACATGGCAAGACCTCGTTTCATTCGATGACAAGCAGCTCGGTGCCTTCATCGACGGTATCCCCGGCGGCGAAGTGCACCGCCGCGATCGTTCCGTCGCTGGGGGCTTCGATGGTGTACTCCATCTTCATCGCTTCGAGCACGGCCAGCGTCTCCCCGGCCTGGACCTTCTGGCCCGGCTCGACGCGGACCGCTACGAGGGTCCCGGGCATCGGGGCCGTCAGGCTGCCATCGACACCCTCGTCGTCCATTCCTGCGGTTAGCGGGTCGTGGGGGCGCAGGCGGTAGCGTCGCCCTTGCCAGGTGATTTCGAGCTCCCCGTCGTGGGCGATGAAGGGGATCGGTTGGCGGACGCCGTCCCGGGTCAGGGCCAGGCGGCCCTCGGCATCGAGGGTGCCGCTGACGCGGCTGCGACCGGAGGGGAGTGCCAGTTCGTAGCCATCCCGCCGGTAGTGGGCGGTTACCTGCAGGGGGCCGCTGTCGGCGATCAGCTCCAGGGTGTGGTGGTTGTCGCCGTTCAGTCGCCACCCGTCGCTGGCGTGCCACGGCGAATAGGGATCGCCGCTGGCCTGGGCCTGCTCCTGCGCTTCCCGTTCGATCCGCAAAAGCTCCAGCAGGCAGGCGGCCGCCAGGACGGTCTCGGGGATCTGTGCCTCGCGCTCGAGCAGCGCTTCGCCGTGCTGGTCCACGAAACCGGTGTCGAAATCGCCCGCGATGAAGGAAGGATGACCGGCGACGCCGCGCAGAAAGCCGATGTTGGTGGTCAGCCCCGCGACTTGAAAATCGTCCAGGGCGCCGCGCAGCCGCGCCAGGGCTCGGGGACGGTCCCGGTCCCAGACGATGAGCTTGGCAACCATCGAGTCGTAGTGAGGAGAAATGCGATCGCCGCTGCGGACCCCGGTATCGAGGCGGACTTGACTGCTCGTCCGCGGTGGCTGGAACAGGCGGATACGGCCGGTGGCTGGGCGAAAGTCGGCTGCCGGGTCCTCGGCGCAGACCCGCGCCTCGATAGCGTGACCGCTGAGCGTGATCTCCTCCTGGCGGCGGGGTAGCGGTCCACCGGCTGCAACCTCCAGTTGCCAGGCGACCAGGTCCTCGCCGGTCACCATCTCCGTGACTGGATGTTCAACCTGCAGGCGGGTATTCATCTCCATGAAGTAGAAGCCGCCGCCGGCATCGACGATGAACTCCACCGTCCCTGCGCCTTGGTAGCCGATCGCCTGAGCGGCCCGGCAGGCAGCTTCCCCCATCTCGGCACGGCGCTCTGCCGTCAGCCCGGGGGCCGGCGCCTCCTCAAGGATCTTCTGGTGGCGGCGCTGTACCGAGCAGTCGCGTTCGTAAAGATGAACCACATCGCCGAAGCGGTCGGCGAAGACCTGGATTTCCACGTGCCGGGGTTCCAGGACGTACTTCTCGATCAGCACCTGGTCATCGCCAAAGGAGGCGCTGGCTTCGCGCTGGGCGGCAGCGAGCGCTTCGCGGAACTCGGCGGGGTGGTCCACCCGCCGCATGCCCTTGCCGCCGCCCCCGGCAGAGGCTTTGATCAGCACCGGGTAGCCGATCGCTTCTGCTTCGGCGGCGAGGTGTTCGGGGTCCTGGTTGGCCTCGTGGTAACCCGGGACCAGAGGCACGCCGGCTTCGGCCATCAGCTGCTTGGCGGCTGTCTTCGAGCCCATGGCCTCGATGGCGCTGGGAGGGGGGCCGATGAATGCGATCCCGGCCTCCTCGCAGGCGCGGGCAAAGCCGGCGTTCTCGGCGAGGAAGCCGTAGCCGGGGTGGACGGCCTCGGCGCCGCTGCGCCGAGCCACCTCCAGGATTGCGTCCTGGTTGAGGTAGCTCTCTCGCGGGGCCGGTGGACCGAGACGCCAGGCCTCATCGCAGGCGGCCACATGCGCTGCTTCCGCGTCGGCGTCGGAGTAGACGGCGACGGTGGTGACGCCAAGCTCCCGGCAGGTCTGGGCGATGCGGCAGGCGATTTCGCCGCGGTTGGCAATGAGAATCTTATTGAACATGGCGGGTTCTCCGTCTGCGTGCCGCCCCCGGTTCATGACGGTTGCTGCCACTGAGGCGCGCGTTTCTCCAGGAAGGCGTTCAGTCCTTCCTGGCCCTCGTCGCCGACGCGCAGTGCTGCGATCCAGTCGGCGGTCTGCCGCCGCAAATCGTCATCCCGTGGCGCCTCGGCCACGGTGCGGACGAGCGCCTTGGCTTCCGCCATGGCCCGGGGGCCGTTGCTCAAGGCGCCCTCGAGCCAGCGGTTGACCGCGGCATCGAGTTCCTCCGCCGGTGCCGTCTGGTGCACCAGGCCCAATTGGGCCGCGGTAGCAGCGTCGAAGCGCTCGCCACTGATGAAGTAGCGGCGCGCCGCCCGTTCCCCCATCGCTGCCAGCACATAGGGCGCTATGGCCGCCGGGATGAGCCCGAGGCGAACCTCGGGGAGTGCGAAGCGGGCGTGCTCGGCGGCGACGACCAGATCGCAGCAGGCCACGAGCCCGACACCGCCGCCGAAGGCGGAGCCTTGGATGCGGCCGATGACCGGCTTGCGCAGGGTGTCGAGGGTCTCCATGAGATCCGCGAGGGCGAGGGCATCCGCGCGGTTTTCAGCCTCGGTGTAGGCTGCCATCCGGCTCATCCAGTTCAGGTCGGCGCCGGCGGAGAAGCTCTTGCCGGTGCCGGTGAGCACGACCGCGCGCACCCTGGCATCCTGATTCAGGTCGCGGAGTTGAGCGGTCAGCTCGGCAATCAGCGCATCGTCGAACGCGTTGTGGATCTCCGGGCGGTTGAGGGTGAGGTAGGCGGTCGCGCCGTCGCGGCTGAGGGTGACGGTCTCCGACATGGTTGGCTCCTTACATCCGGAAGACGCCGAAGCGCGTGGGTTCGATGGGCGCATTCAGGCTTGCGGAGAGCGAGAGCCCGAGTACGCGACGGGTGTCGGCGGGGTCGATGACGCCGTCGTCCCAGATGCGCGCCGTCGAATAGTAGGGGTGTCCCTGGCTCTCGTACTGCTCGCGGATCGGTGCCTTGAAGGCCTCCTCGGCTTCCTCCGACCAGGTTTCCCCGCGGCGTTCCTTGGTGTCGCGGCGAATCTGCGCCATGACGTTGGCCGCCTGTTCGCCGCCCATCACCGAGATCCGGGCGTTGGGCCACATCCAGAGCATGCGCGGCGAGTAGCTGCGGCCGCACATGGCGTAGTTGCCGGCGCCGAAGCTGCCGCCGATGATGACGGTCAGCTTGGGGACCCGGGCGTTGGCCACCGCGGTCACCATCTTGGCACCATCCTTTGCAATCCCGCCGGACTCGTAGCGTCGGCCGACCATGAAGCCGGTAATGTTCTGCAGGAAGATCAGCGGGATTCCGCGTTGACTGCAAAGCTCGATGAAATGGGCGCCTTTGAGTGCCGACTCCGAGAAAAGCACCCCGTTGTTGGCGATTACGCCGACCGGGTAGCCGTAGAGGTGCGCGAAGCCGCAGACAAGGGTCGTGCCGTAGAGCGCTTTGAATTCGTCGAGTTCGCTGCCATCGACAATGCGCGCGATAACCTCTCGGACGTCATAGGGCTTGCGTAGGTCCGTGGGGACCACGCCGTGCAGTTGCTGCGGTTCGTAAAGCGGCTCGCGCGGCTCGCGCAGGGCGACGGGCGGGCGCTTCTCATGGTTGAGGTGCGCGATGCTGCGTCGAGCCAGGCCGAGGGCGTGCGCGTCGTTGAGGGCGTAGTGGTCGCTGACCCCGGAGATCTTGGCGTGGACGTCAGCGCCGCCGAGTTCCTCGGCGGATACCTCCTCGCCGGTCGCTGCCTTCACCAGCGGCGGGCCGCCGAGAAAGATGGTGCCCTGGTTGCGGACGATGATGCTCTCATCGGCCATGGCCGGTACGTAGGCGCCGCCGGCGGTGCAGGACCCCATGACCACGGCGATCTGGGGGATCCCCTCGGCCGAAAGGTTCGCTTGATTGTAGAAAATGCGCCCGAAGTGGTCCCGGTCGGGGAAGACCTCATCCTGGTTGGGCAGGTTAGCGCCGCCGGAATCGACCAGGTAGATGCAGGGCAGGCGGTTTTGGGCGGCTACCTCTTGCGCCCGCAAGTGCTTTTTGACCGTGATCGGGTAGTAGGTGCCGCCCTTGACGGTGGCGTCGTTGGCAACCACGAGGCACTCGCGGCCGCTAACCCGGCCAATGCCCGCGATCACGCCGGCTGAAGGGACTTCGCCGTCGTAGAGGCCATGAGCGGCCAGCTGCGAGAGTTCCAGGAACGGTGAGCCGGGGTCGAGCAGCGCCCGGATGCGATCCCGGGGCAGGAGTTTGCCGCGGGCCAGATGGCGCTCGCGGGCCTGATCGCCGCCGCCGTGCCGGACCTGGGCGGCTTTCTCGCGCAGGTCCGCGACGAGTTCGCCCATGGCGGCTTCGTTCTCGCGGAAGGCTGCACTGTTGGGAGTGATTTTGCTGTGAATGACGCTCATGGCTCCGGTCCTTCCGTCGTCCCGCGGCCTTGCCCGGGTGGCTGGTGCGGTTGCCTGCGACTGTGCTGCCTTGAACCCAATCTTCGAGAGGAGTGTAATGACGTTAACGTAAACGTCAACTTCTATAAAGGAGTGAAACATGAGTGATGTGACGGGCGACGATAAAGTTCTCCTTGAGCGCTATGGCGCAGTGGCGCGCATTACCCTGAACGAACCGCAGACCCGGAACGCCGTGAGTGAGCCCCCGGTGCTCGAGCGTCTGCTGGCGGTTCTGGCGGAGGTGGAAGCCGATGCCGGGCTCGGTGCTGCGGTGCTCACCGGCTCTGGCAAGGCCTTCTCAGCCGGCGGCAACATCAAGGCGATGCATGAGCGCACCGGCATGTTCGCTGGCGCCGGCGAGCAGATGCGGGAGAACTACCGCTACGGGATCCAGCAGCTGACCCGTCGGATGAGTCGCATGGAGTTGCCGCTGATCGCCGCGGTCAACGGGCCGGCCTACGGCGCCGGCTGCGACCTGGCGCTGCTCTGCGATCTGCGCGTGGCGAACCGGGAGGCGACTTTTGCCCACAACTTCGTCCGCCTCGGCATCATTGCCGGCGATGGTGGGGCCTGGCTGCTGCCGCGGATCGTGGGTACGGCCCGGGCGCACGAGATGGCGCTCACCGGTGACCCGGTGGATGCCGAGACGGCGCGGGAGTGGGGGCTGGTCAACCGGGTCGTGGAAGCGGACGCACTGCTGCCCGCGGCTCACGAACTCGCCGAGCGCATTGCCCGTAATCCGCGCGGCGCTGTCCGCAAGACGAAAAGCTTGCTGCGGCACGGCCAGCGGATGGACCTGGAGACGACGCTGGAGCTGTCCGCAGCCTATCAGGCCCTGGCGCACGATACGCAGGAGCATGTCGAGGCCGTGCAAACCTTTATCGATCGCCGCCGCCCTTGATGCGCCTCCATGAGCCGGCGGCGGCGCCGAGCCGGTGCCGCCGCCTCAGCCCGAGTCGGTCAAAGCCAGGCGGTCGGCGATGGCGTCCAGGGCTTCGGGGTTGGCCAGGGCGTCCCGATTCTCGGCGTGACGCTCGCCCTGAAGCATACGCGCCACTGCCAACTCCACTTTCTTGCCGCTACGGGTATACGGCACTTGGGGCACTTCGACGATCCGCGCCGGGACGTGGCGCGGGCTGGCACGCTCGCGCAGCCGTCGGCGGATGGTATCGGCGAGGGCCTCGTCCACGTTCTGCCCTGCGGCCGGTACCAGCAGGAGCAGGACGCGTACGTCGCCATCATCGGTCGGTTCGCCGACCACGAGGGAGTCAGCGACCTCAGGGAGATCTTCCACCTGACGGTAGATCTCCGCAGTGCCGATCCGGACCCCGCCGGGGTTCAGCGTGGCGTCGGAGCGGCCGTAGATCACCGCGCCGCCGTGCTCGGTAAATCGTACGAAGTCGCCGTGTGCCCAGACACCGGGGAAGGTGTCGAAGTACGCCTTGCGGTACCGGCTCCCGTCCGGATCCCCCCAGAAGCCGACAGGCATCGACGGCAGAGGTTGCCGACAGACGAGTTCCCCGCGTTCGTGCCCGGCGTCGTGACCCTCCGGTGTGAAGGCGCAAGCGTCCACGCCGAGGAAGCGGCACTGGATCTCGCCGCGGCGCACCGGCAGCAGCGGGGTCGATCCGACGAAGCAGCCGCAGATGTCGGTGCCGCCGGAGATCGACCCGAGGAGCACGTTCCCCTTGACCTCCTTGTAGACCCAATCGAAGTCTTCCGGCTGCAGGGGAGAACCCGTGGAGAAGATGACCCGCAGGTTCGCCAGGTCGTGGCTGCGGCCGGGGGTCAGCCCCTCCTTGCGGCAGGCGGCCAGGAACTTGGCACTGGTGCCGAAGTGGGTCATACCCTCCGATTCGGCCAGCGCCCAGCAGGCATCGAGGCTCGGGTAAGCCGGGGATCCGTCATAGGTGATGACCCGCGCACCGGTCATCAGTCCGGAGGCGAGCCAGTTCCACATCATCCAGCCGCAGGTTGTGAAGTAGAAGAACCGGTCGCCGGATCCGATATCCCCGTGGAGCATCAGCTCCTTGGCGTGGTTGAGCAGGATCCCTGCCGCGCCGTGGACGATGCACTTGGGGCGGCCGGTAGTCCCGGAGGAGTAGAGAATGTAGACGGGGTGGTCCGGGGGCAGTGATTCGAAGACCG
>PUNM01000085.1 GCA_003552625.1 Ectothiorhodospiraceae bacterium | reverse complement strand
TCATCCGTTGATCCGCGGCGAACTCCGTCTGCTTGCGTTCAATGAGGAACTCGATCAGCGCCGCAGGACCCTCTTGGCCCGCACTCAGCCCGCGCACCTCCGCCACGTAGCTCTCCGTGCCGGCGTTCTCATCCATAACGCAGGCATTCCAGACGCTGCTCGCCGTACGGAGAATGCTGTCCAGCTCAAGCTGCGTCATGCCCTCCTCGAGCTCATCGATCAGTGGTTCCGCGAAGAACGCCAACGCCACGGAAATCTTCTCCGATCGGGTATCCATTCGTGATCCCTGCCTTTTAGCGGTCCGTAAACACCCGGAGGATGCCGGTGCTGTCACTCCACTGCCAGTCCACCCCGCGCCTTACCGTACACACGCATCCCCCTGCTCCTTGATCTCCTGGAGCCGCACGCGCCCGATGCCGTGGAGCTCATCGAGTTCGCCAACGGACGACCAGCGGCGGCCATCGACGATTTCCTCCGCCCGGTTCGGCCCGATGTGCACGATCTCCTCCAGATCCTGCCGCGGGGCCCGGTTGAGATCGATGCAGCTGGACGGCGGTGCGCCACGCGACGTTACGCCCCCGCCACCTGTCTCCGCGTCGGCGGCGTCGTCCGCCCCGTCGCCGGCCCGCACAGTGCCCGTCCGTTCGGTCGCAATGTGCCACTCGCCCGCGCTGTCGCAGCTCAATTCGATGCTCCCGTGCGCCCCGGTGCCCAGCACCTCCGCGCCGGTGGCCTGCACGCGGTCCAGGACTTCCCCATGCGGGTGATCGTACTGGTTTCCCGCTCTGTACTGGACCACGGCAATGTCCGGCTGCACGGCATCCAGCCAGCGGCTGCCGGTGGATGTGCGACTGCCGTGATGGCCGAGCTCCAGGACATCGGCGTCCACCTCCACGCCGGCATCCAGGATCTCCGCCTCCCGGTCCCGCTCGATGTCGCCAGTGATGAGCGCGGAACACTCACCGTGCTCAATCCGCACCACCAGATTGCGGTCGTGGAGGTCACTACCGCCCGTCTCCGCGGCAGGATGCAGGAGCGTGACCGCCAGGTCTTCCGCCTCCCAGCCTTCACCGCGAACCGGCTCCCGGTAGTCCGCATCCGCCTCGAGGGCGGCGTCGATCCACGCCTCGAAGGTCTGCGTCGTGTGTTCATCGCCGCTGTACCAGATCGTGCCCACGGACTTGCGCTCCAGGACCCCGACCTGGCCACCGATGTGATCCGCGTGCGGGTGAGTAGCGACCAGCAAATCGATATGGCCGATGCCCTCGCCCCGCAGATGGTCCGCGACGTCGTGCCGGGGTGTTCCCCCATCGACGAGGATGTGGAGGTCGTCCGCCGAGATCAGCGTCGCGTCGCCCTGGCCGACATCGATGAACGTCAGCGTGAGGTCAGAGGCGGTGGCCGTGGCGGGGGTGAGTGCAAGTAATGTGATTACCCAACCGGGGCTCAACCCTTTTCTCTGCGGCATGAAAGGCTATCGCAAGTGATCTTATGTCGATCCCATGGTATCAATCTCTATCCGGCCGCTTCGCCGATGGCCTGGGTAAAAGCGGCTTGCGACAGGGCGCACTGACTATCCTCCCGGGGCGGTGCCCACCCGTCTTCCACAGCCAGTCGTATAACTTATTGATGCGCCGGGATGCGCACCCTCGAGTTGGCACAACTTAGGCGGCGTTGGACTGCCTCGGCGGCGTCACCTCCAGTTCTTTGAAGAGTTTGCGCTGCTCGGGGGCGAGCGAAACGCCAGTGTGGGACTCACCGTTGATCTCGACCTGATGCCACTGCACCGTCTCAAGCGCCTCCAGCGCGCGCTCGACGCTGAAAGCGGAGCCCTTGGCCTTCAGGCGCATGCGTAGCACCCGGTGGAGAATCAGCGCCAGGAAACAGATCAGCGCATGGGCGCGGATGCGCTCCGGCAGCCGGTGATGGACCGGCGCGATCTCGAGGGTGCTCTTCAGGGCCCGGAACCCCCGCTCGATGTCCGCCAGGGACCGGTAGCGATCGACGATCGCCTGCGCCTCGTACTCCTGAAGGCTGGTCACAAGGAGGAGCTTGCCGTCGAGGCGCTCGGCGTCAGCCCAAGCCTTCTCGTCGATCTCGTAGCGAAAATGCTCGGCGCCAAGGTCTGCCTTAACGATGCCGCTCATCTGGTGGTGCAGCACGGTCTGATGGAAGCGCCGGTGCGCACTGCGATCCGTTGAGCGCCTCCCGCGGCCGGGACGCCCGGCATCCTGGTTGTCGAGTCGCTCCGCCAGGCGCTGGCCGAGCTGCTCAATGCGCTCGATCTTGCGCCGCCGGGCGCGGGTTTGCTCCTCGGCGCGCTCCGGGTTGTGCGCCACCACGAGCCGCCGGCCCTGCCAGGCAGTCTCCGCGACCGACTCCTGGCCGGTGGTCTCCGATGCCTCGGCAAGCTGCGGGTGCAGTTCGGCCATGACATCGGCGAACTCCGCATAACGGCGCCCCGGTACGGCGAGGATGTAGTCCACGGCCAGGCCTTCCTCCTCGGCGAGCGCCTCAAGAGTATTCACGTTGTCGAGGCTGAGTAGGCCGCGGTCGGCGACCACGACGACCCGCTCAAGCTTGTAGCGCTCCAGCAGCCGCCGGAGCATGGGTGCCAGGGTACGGGTCTCGGCGACGTTGCCCTCAAAGACCTCATGGGCGATCGGGAGCCCCTCGGCGGTTTGGACCACGCCGAGGGCGAATTGCCGGGCTACGCCGGCGATGTCCTTGCTCCGGCCGTGCTGGCGCAGGTCGCCGTCGAGCTCCTTCTCCCCATGGACCCGAACTGAAGTTACGTCGTAGAAAACCACGTTCAACTCTTGGTCCAGCAGGGGCTTGAGGAGCCGAGCGGCCGTGCTCTCGGCGGCCTCGCGCTGCTCGATGAGCGCATCCATGGCGCGCAGCAGCTGCTCATGATGGATTCCACGCGTGTCGACCCCCGGCAGGTGGACCCGATCGAGCCAGCGCAGTACGCCGAGCTTGCTGCTCGGATCACAGAGGCGGTTGAACACCAGCACCCGGATGATCGCCTCCAGGTCGAACTCCCGGTAGGACGAACGAAAGACTCGGCGGAGCTCTCGGTCGAAGCCCAGCTCCTGCCAGATCTCCGTCAGCAGCCAAGTGGGGCCGAGCGTGCGGGCTGGGTCAAAGTGGACCCCGTCGGGCTCCACCTCCTCCATCCCGGCATGCCGCTGCAAGTTCTGGATCAGGCTCTGGATCTTTTCCTGGGTCGCAGGCTCATCGGCGCGGCCGAGCTGAGCGATCTGCCGGTGCCGGGTGCGACCCTGCTCGTCGCGGTAGCCCTCGACGAGGCGGAGGTATCTGCGGCCGTTGGAGCGAGAACTGCGGATGAACATGGCTCCACATGTTTACTGGCCCTGAGCTCTGCATCCAGGGGCTGTGGTGGTCTCATTTTGGCACAACGCCAGGTTGCGGGCCGCGCTCGAACAACTTGCTGATATGCCGGGCGTTCACCCCCTCAACCCCGGGGGGTCAGCGGCCGGGTGCTGTGGAACCTGGGTGCCCAACCCATACGGGACTCGGAGGAGCACACAACGGTCATAACGTCGCCACTCGTGTGAAACCAAGTCGCTGCCTCTAAGGCTTTGGTCAGATTGGAGCAGTCAAAGCGACAACCGAAATTACCGAAAAAAAACGTAGACTCCGCTTGAAAGCAGCTTTTAACATACAAAACCGCCCCCATCTGTATTTTAACCAGCGTCACGGGGCCCTAGTCTCAAAAAAACACACCTTTTTGCGACTTTTTTATTGCTTGCGATTTTTAATCGTATATTCGATGAGACCACGCGGTAAGACCAGACGCCACACTTCCGAAGGCATCTCCCAACACTATTTCCTTGTCTCGATAACTTGAGCGGATAAATTCCTCTACTATAGGCGATTTCGCAGTACCACCGGTTACGTAAACGACATCAGGCTCTACCCCCGCCTGTCTTTCCACTTCTTTCATCAACGAAAGAAACGCACCAAGCTCACGCTCTATCGACTCTCGCAAACCATCCCGATTTATTGTTACAACCAACTCCTTCTCTATATAACTTAAAGGTAATTGAATGGGATCGCGGTCGGATAAATGTATCTTTGCCAGTTCAGCACTACGATTGAGCCGTAATACCAACTTTGCGTTCTGTAACCTCTGGAGCCTCTCCACCTTTTTTTTATCTACCGCTTGGGCGACGTAAGACGCAATTTCACGCGCAGTCTTTTCTGACATAAATTGCTGCATAGCATTTACGTCATTTACCGTTGCGGCATTGTGGAATACTGTGTTTGGGATAGGCATACCATTCCTCAATGACGACCCCCTACCAAAATAAGGAAAAATTTTCCGCAACGCTAATTTGATATCCAGATCCACCCCTCCTATGCGATCTCCAGCATACCCCAATACAGAACTGTCTCGATCTCTAGACTGAACAAACGAAGGGCCTAGCTTAACCATTGAGCAATCGGTTGTACCACCGCCAACATCCAAGATAAGCGCTACTTGGTCTTTGGATATGCTGCGCTCAAAATCTAGAGCAGCAGCAATTGGCTCCATTAGAAACTCAACGGCATCAAACCCCGCTGCTATAGCAGAACTCTCAAGGACACCAATTGCTTGCTCATTTCCTTTTTCACCCCTTGTGCCATGAAAATTTACTGGCCGTCCCAGAACAATATTTTTGATATCTTTGCCGGCAGCGCTCTCAGCAGTAGACTTGATAAACGCCAAAATTCGTGTAGTTATTTCAGAGAACAACTCAATATGATACCGCCCAACATCTGCGCCGAGAAAAGATTTGGGCGATTTTACGAAGTATCCGTTTTCCGGTTCTGCAATGTGTCTAAGTATTGCAGACTCCCCAAATATCGTTTCCGTATCAGAATAGAGACCTTCGCTTATGGATTTTTTTTCCTGCATCGCCTTTGAGCGCTCTTCACGCTCCCTGCGCATCACCCCTCTTACAATATTCTCCAATTCAGCATCAGAGAAAATCCTTATTTTTCTTTCATCTTCTTCAGCCTTTTTTATTTCGTTTCTTTGCTTTCTCTTTTCTTTATCAACGCGACTCTTCAGCTCATGCTGATCAATTTCTTCCGTCTCGATAGCGGGGCGAGTTGTATATAACGCTGATGGCAGCCGACTACTTTCTCCCTCAAGAGGCAGCAATTTTGGGGAGTTATTTTTCCAAATCCCGATGGAGCAGTTTGAAGTCCCAAAGTCCAGGCCAGCGTACATGCTTATTTTCCTTTTTCAGCCAGACGTTGTATCGACAGATTTTTCTTGGCGCGAGTAAATTACTTTTCCAACGACACGCCAGTTTTTAGGATTTCCCCGCTAGCTACCGTGGGAGGTTTCCAGATTTAACATTGAGCGTAGAATTGCCGTTCATAGTAGATCGGTGAGACATAGCTTAGACCCGAGTGCCAACGATGGGGCGTGTACCACCACTCGATAAACTAAAAAACCGCAAGGCGGGCCTCCGGCGCGATCGATCAGATGGAGTTTTCATAGCGGTCGCCTACGGATCTCATCGAAGCCCTCACGCCCGACTGGCTACAGCGATGGCCGAACGCATCGGACTTGTGTCGCGACCCCCGATCCGAGTGGTGTATCACCCCCTCCGGACGGCGGAGCCAGACCGCCATCTCCACAGCATCAAGGACGAGTTCGGTGCGCATTTGCCCCGCCATCGACCAACCGATAATGCGACGAGAGAACACGTCGAAGACGACCGCAAGGTAGAGAAACCCCGCCCCCGGTGAGCACGTGTTTGATATCAGCCACATAGGGCTGATCCAGGGCGTCGACGGTGAAAGTGTGCTCGACTAAATCCAACATCCAGCTTGTCCTCGACTTCCTTGACTGTGATCGTCCCTTTGCGTCGACTAACGCCCTGCAAGCCCTGATCCCGCATCAGCCAGCCAACCCACTTGGCAGAACGTGGCGCCAATACTCGGTGCTTCCCTTCCAGCGCCGGTAGGCGTTCGTTCCCCAACTCCGCGCACGCCTTGTTCAGCTTAGTCCAATAGGGGCCGGCCTCGTAGATCAATTTAGCTGCGGCAGCGCGATCTGCAGAGGCTGCCATGACTCCTCGTCCCCCAGATCGCGTCGGCCGTTTTCTTCGGAAGGATCTGCCACGCCGCCGTCTCGGCCAGTGTCGTTTGGTTGTGCTTGAGGTTATGGGTCGCCTTGCGTTTGCGCTCGTCCTTGATCGAACCGGCCTGCCGCTGTAAGCAGCAGTCCTGCCCAGACGCACACCCCCACAGCGGCTTTTCCGCGCACCGGTCGCCTTCCGCCGTGTGCCGTGTCGTTCCGTCAAAGTGGGGTGTGCGCATAGTAGGGATATTTTGGAAAAAATATCCCCCCCCCTACCCCCCAGCTGCGCCGCTTGCCTTCCGGCCGTGCGGCCGGGCTAGACTCGGAGCCACATGAGTCGGCACCGACGCTGACAGGGACCGCAACGAAGGAGGGATCCATGCTCACGCTCACACGCCGTCACGGCGAACGTCTGATCCTCGACACCGGGGAGCACACCATCACCATCCGGTACCACGAGGGTCAGAGTCGCCAAGCGCGCATCAGCATCGACGCACCGAAGGAAGTAGCCATCTGGCGCGAGGAGCTCGTGGCGCCGAACTACCAGGGCCGGCGAGTCCACCAGCCCCGTCGCCGCTGATCCACGGACCGCTCGTCCCATGGCGCCCGGTGCGCGTCTGATTCGGCCTGCGCCGGGCTGCCGACCCTCACCGCCCCACGAAGCATTTCCGACGACTGAAGCCGCGACATTGTGTCTTGGCCTTCCGGCCAGGTTTCCGCGCTTCCAACCTTTTCCGCATTGCTCACCCCGCTGCAATCCGACAAGGCATCCACGCTTGCGCTTTTTCCCTTTTCCTATGCAGGGTTTCCCCGCGCCAACGGAAGGCGTAGCAACCAGGGAGTGAACGCATGGATCATCCATTCGCCGTCCGCGGAGAGGACCGAGACGTGGTGGCCGCCTGCGCTGAAGCCCTGATTGGACTGGGCCGCGGCCTCGAGCCCCATCAACGTGCCTGCGCGCACATGGTCCTCCTGCTGGGATACCACCTGGAGCACCTCGTCGAGGAGTGCGACCTGGTGGAGGCCAGACGACGCGAAGCGTCCGTCCGGAAAAACCCAGCCACAACAGCCAACGCCGGGATCGCCGAGGAGTCGGCTGGATATCGGGTTAACCACGCACCCCAGCACTCAGCCCACGACCACTCCACCGACCCCGGCGAGCTCGCCTGACCCCTTCCAAACCGGTGCCTCCGGCGGTTGTTGTATGGACGCTCGCCGCTGGGCGTCCCCCGGCGGGCGGGGCCCGCCGGGGGCTGCTGAAAGCGTGGGGTCGCTCCGCCCGTCAAGGGCGGCGGCGCAGCTCCAGGTCCGCTGGCCCTCACACCAGCGGGCCTCACTCCACCACCTCGGATCGGAAGGCCCCGGGCGCTGCGCGCGCCGCCCTCTGACGGCCTCCGCTCCGGACCGGCTCATCCAGGAAAGGGGGCGGTGCCCTTCGTGCACCGGAAACCACAGTGCCGGCTTCGGCATCGGCGCGTCGATGCGCCTCACACCATAGCCCATCTGGCTGATGCGTCACGCGCATCTGTTTGGGATAATCAAGGGTACGGCGCAATCCCCAGCCGTACTTTCACGGATGAAAGGAGGCCCAGCCATGAAGCAGATCGGCACGGTCATTGAGTCGGCAGACGTCGTTCGCGAATCGGCGCCTGAGCCACCACCTCCCGAAACCAACGACGACCCCGCTACCGCTCCGGCGGCCCCTACTGTCGGTCCGGTCAACCCCCTCGATCTCCCCGCGGAGCAGTTCCGCGCTGGACTGGACCGGCGCGGCCACAATCGACGGGCACTCCTGGAGTGGATCCGCGAAGCTCTTGTCGAGGCCGTGGATTACGGTCGGATCCCGACTAAAAGGGGCCCCAGCAAGCCGAGTCTATGGAAACCCGGCGCGGAGAAGATCTGCGGCATGCTCGGGGTCACCGTCCACCTGCCCACACTCCACGAGTATGAGCAGGCGGCCTTGCAGGGGGTGCAGCTACAGCACGTCATCCTGCGCTGCGAACTCCACGACAGCGCCGGCCGGGTCGTCGCCAACGGGGTCGGCGCCCGGAGCCTCAAGCAGGACGGCGGCGACCTGAACAAGACACTCAAGATGGCGGCCAAGAGCGCGCACATCGATGCGACGCTCCGCATGGCGGGGCTTTCCGAAGTCTTCACCCAGGATCTTGAGGATATGCAAGCGGCCGGAAACGCCCCCGGGTCGGGCTCGCCCTCCCGCGCGCAGCCGAATGAAAAGCCCGCCCCCAGCCAACCGCAGACGATCACCCAGGCCCAGCACAAGGCCCTCGAAGCACGCATCCGCGAGCTCGGTCTCGACCGGGACCGGGTCAAATCCTGGGTGCAACGCGCCTGGGGCGTCGAGCACCTCAACGAGCTACCGGCCCACCGCCTCAAGGAGTTGCGCCAGCGGATGGACCGGTGGGCCCAGCAGCACAGCGGCTCCGGAGAGGAGTCGGCCTCGTAAACCGGCAAGGGAGTCATGCCATGCACGTCACCAACGAACTCGATCTCCCGGCCGCCGTCGTCCAGGCGGTGGCCAACGACCCCTACCCCCACGGCCAGGTCGGCGACATCTCGGCGACGGCGCTGATCGACGCACCGCGGATCCGGATCCTGCGCCGCCGGCACGCCGATGAGATCGTCGAGGACGCCTCCGAGCGGATCTGGTCGCTGCTCGGCCAGGCGGTGCACACGATCCTGGAAAGGGCCGAGCCGAGCGCGGTCACCGAGCGGCGGTTGTTCGCGGATGTGGGCGGCTGGCGGGTCAGCGGGCAGTTCGACCGCGCGGTACTGGATCACGGCGCCGGTCTGCTCCAGGACTACAAGGTCACCAGTGCCTGGGCGGTCGTCGACGGCCTGAAGCCGGAATGGGAGCGCCAGCTCAACGTCCTGCGCTATCTCGCCGAGGCCAACGGATACACCATCCGCGCCTTGCAGATCGTTGCAGTCCTGCGGGACTGGAGCCGCAGTCGCGCAGGCCAGGGCCAGGGCTACCCCGCTCAGCCGGTGCAGGTCCTGGATGTGCCGCTCTGGGACGACGACACCCTCGAGGCCTACGTCCACGACCGGGTGCGGGTCCACCAGGCCGCGGAATCCGGTGAGCCTCCGCAGTGCACGGCGCACGAGCGCTGGCAGCGCCCGACGACCTACGCCGTCATGCGGAAGGGGCGCAAATCGGCGATCCGGGTCTACGAGGACCGTGCGGCGGCCGAGCGCCGCGCCGAGGATGAGGGCGGGTACGTCGAGGTCCGCGTGGGCCGGGCGGTGCGTTGTGAGGCGTACTGCCCGGTCCGGGCATTTTGTGAGCAGGGGGCGACGTGATGATCCGAGTCGCGGCCGACCGTCCCCTGTGTGCGCTGCTGCGCCAGGCGCAGCGGCTGGGCTGCGATCTCGTGCTGCGTGGCGGAGCGGCGTACCTGATGCGTCGCCCCGCCGCCGGGAGGAAACAGCCGTGAACATCGAGCAGCTGGAGCGGGAGACCTGGGAGCAGGCGCGGAGGGCGCAGCAGTGGACCAACCGCCGCGCCCGCCAGCAGGGCGTCGCGCCGGCGCAGATCTACCATGCGGTCCGTGCCGATGCGCTGCAGTACCACCTGCGCCGCATCGGCGCCGACCTGGAGCGGGCCCGGCAGCGTCTCGCCGCCAGTGAGCGGGAGCTCGAGCGGGCCCGTCCTTGGGTGGAGGGCGGGGAGGCGCTGGTGGAGGTGTGGCGGCGGCGACGCAGCCAGTACGGCGACACCTCGGCGCTCCGGTGCCTGCGCGGGCCCGTGATCCGGCTTGAGCAACTGAAGCGGGAGCAGGGCAACGATGAGGAATTCTGAGCAAGCCGAGCCCCTGTTGTGGACGCTGCAGCAGGCCGGCCGCGCCATGGCGGTCTCGCCACGCACCGTGCGCCGGATGCAGCAGGCCGGGGAGCTGCCCACGGTCCACGTCGGTCGTGCGCGCCGCGTACCGACCGAGGCCGTCCGGGAGTGGGTGGCCGCACAGACGCAAGATTCGCATAATGACCGGTGCGTGGGGCCGGGTGTGCTAAAGGGAGGTAGCACATGCCACGACGTCAAAAGAGCAAAAGCGGTGACAAGGACGGTCTCTACCGGCGGAAGGACTCACCGTACTGGTGGGCCTCGTACGTCGACGCGAGCGGCCGAAGAGCTCGCTGCAGTACTGGAACTTCCGACCGCCGGGAGGCGGAAGCGCTCCTAGCCAAGTGGCGCCTCGAAGCCCACATGGAGCGCCAGTGGGACGAGCAGCCGGAGCGGACGTTCGACGAGCTGATGCTCGCCTATCTGGATACCGGAAGCGCTGAGAAGCGGGATCCGGTGCGGGATCGCAACAGCCTGCAGCACCTGTACCCCGTATTCAGCGGCCGCAACCTCGGCGAGATCAGCCCGGGCGAGGTTCGACGGTACATCGCTCGCCGCAAGTCCGAGGGGGCGGCGGCGAGCACCATCAACAAGGAGGTCGGACTCTTCTCAAGTGCCTGCAACTACGCACGCAAGGAGTGGGACTGGCACATCCCGAACCCGGCAGCCCAGTGCCGGCAACGTGAACCGGAGGGACGCGTCCGGTGGATCAGCCGGGCGGAAGCTGCGGCCCTGATCCGGGCGGCGCGGCAGGACAAGCGGGCGCGCCACCTGCCGGATTTCATCCAGCTGGCGTTGCACACCGGCTGCCGCAAAGGGGAGCTACTCGGGCTGGAATGGCGCCGGGTCAGCCGCCAGGAGGGGCTGATATTCCTGGAGGCTGACCACACCAAGACGGCAAAAAGGCGATCGGTGCCGCTGAATGCGGAGGCGCACAGCGCCATTCTATCGCGGATGCGGTTTCGCGCCGAGCACTGCCCGGACTCTCCCTGGGTGTTCGCACACAAGGACGGTAGCCGGATCGGCGATATCAAGAAGAGCTTCGCGGCGGCCTGCAAGCGGGCCGGGCTCGAGGACTTCCGGGTACACGATCTGCGCCATACGTGTGCCGCCTGGCTGGTGACCGCGGGGGTACCCCTGGCCGAGGTGCGCGACCTGCTCGGACACAAGAGCATCGCGATGACCGAGCGGTACGCCCACCTGGCGCCGGATAACATTCGTGCCGCCGTATCCCAGCTCGAGGGAACGAAGTCACGATTTGGTCACGTGAGCTGAATGACGGACGCCGGAGGGTGGGCGTAAGTCGCTGAAAGAAGTGGCCCGCCCGGCAGGATTCGAACCTGCGACCTTCGGCTCCGGAGGCCGACGCTCTATCCGGCTGAGCTACGGGCGGTTAGAGGTGTAGCGTACCGAATTTCT
>PUNM01000090.1 GCA_003552625.1 Ectothiorhodospiraceae bacterium | reverse complement strand
GGTGAAGGTCATCCCTGGTTCGAGCCGCATGCCGGTTCCCGGCTGCCCATAGTGCAGGACTTGCGGCTCCTCATGGAACTGTTCGCCAATTCCGTGTCCACAGTACTCGCGTACTACGGAAAAGTTGTGCATCTCCGCATGGCTCTGAACGGCGTGCCCGATGTCGCCGAGCGTTGCCCCGGGGCAAACCTGTTCGATCCCGCGCCAGAGGCAGTCCCGCGCGGTTTCCACGAGCCGGCGGGCAAGGATGCTTGGTTCACCGACGTAGAACATCCGGCTGGTATCCCCGTGCCAGCCGTTTTTAATGACGGTGATGTCGATGTTGAGGATATCGCCCTTCTTGAGTTTCTTCGGGCCCGGGATGCCATGGCAGACCACGTGGTTGACCGAGATGCAGGTTGCCTTGGGAAAGCCGCGGTAGTTGAGCGGTGCCGGCGTGGCCTGCAGCTCTTCGACGATGTAGGCGTGGCAGAGCGCATCGAGGTGCTCGGTGGTGACACCCGGCTCGATGTGCGGCGCGACCATGTCGAGCACACTCGCTGCCAGGCGCCCGGCCTGGCGCATGGCATCGATTTGTTCGGAGGTTTTGATCGGGACAGACATGAGCGAATGGTACCACGATGTACCACCCGGGGCGCTCCCGGCTGGATGTTGCTGCCAATCTTGTAAGCGCCTGGCAACAGTGGTATAAACCGCGCTGCTGTGGCAAAGCCGCAGTGGGTAGCAGTAGACCCGAACGAAATCCACACATGCACCGGCACATGCGGCCGGGTGCCGCTGACAGCGCCAAGGCGCTGCCACGGTTGCCGCATGAGGGTGCATGGAGGCTCAACCCGATCCAAGGAGATCAATCAATGGCCGACGTTTCCATGCGGCAAATGCTGGAGGCGGGTGTCCACTTTGGCCACCAGACCCGCTTCTGGGACCCGAAGATGCGCCCTTACATCTTCGGCGAGCGCAACAAGATCCACATCGTCAACCTGGAGAAAACGCTTCCCCTTTATAAGGACGCGCTCAACTTCGTCGGGCGCCTCGCCAGCCAGGGTGGCAAGATCCTCTTTGTCGGCACCAAGCGCCCGGCGCGGGAACTGGTGCGCGAGCATGCGCAGCGCTGCGGCATGCCCTACGTGGATCACCGCTGGCTCGGTGGCATGTTGACCAACTTCCGCACGGTTAAACACTCCATCGCCCGGCTCAAGGATCTGGAAACCCAGTCTCAGGACGGTACCTTCGAGAAGGTCACCAAACGCGAAGCCCTGTCCCTGACGCGGGAAATGGAGAAGCTCAATCGCAGTCTTTCCGGCATCAAGAACATGGAGCGTCTTCCGGACGCCATGTTCGTGATCGATGTCGGCTACGAGCATATCGCCGTGGCAGAGGCGAAGAAGCTGGGTATTCCGGTTGTCGGCGTGGTGGACACGAACTGCTCGCCCCGCCAGGTCGACTACGTCATCCCTGGCAACGACGATGCCATCCGCGCAATCGAGCTTTATGTCCAGGGCGTGGCCGATGCCGTGCTGGAGGCTAAGCAGGCGGCCAGCCATGCGGCGGCGGCTGGTAAGGATGACTTCGTCGAGATCAACGACACCGCATCGTAAGGGGGCACGCGCTAATGTCCGTATCTGCAAATCTGGTGAAGCAGCTTCGCGAGCGCACCGGCTCCGGGATGATGGAGTGCAAGAAGGCGCTGGTCGAGACCGATGGCGACCTGGAGGCTGCCGCGGAGTTGATGCGTAAGAAGGGGCTGGCCAAGGCCGATAAGAAGGCAGGGCGTGTGGCGGCCGAGGGCCGTATCGCGGCCGCTGCCAGCGACGATGGCCGTTCCGGCGTGCTGGTGGAGGTGAACTCCGAGACCGACTTTGTGGGCAACGGCGACGAGTTCCGCGGTTTTGCGGAGTCGGTGGCCCGCTGCGCCCTGGACAATGAGCCGCAGGATCTGGACGCCCTTCTTGCCTGCGAGATCGACGGCAAGCCGGTTGAGACGGTCCGCCAGGAGATGGTGGCACAACTCGGTGAGAACATCGAGGTCCGGCGTTTCATTCGCTACGCTGGGGACAACCAGGTTGCTCAGTACCTGCATGGGGCCCGGATCGGTGTCATGATCGAGGTCGCCGGTGGGGATGAGCAGCTGGGGCGGGACCTGGCTATGCATATCGCGGCGTCATCGCCGGTGTGCGTCTCGCCGGACGATGTCCCTGCCGATCAGCTGGAGTCGGAGAAAGAAGTCCTCATGGCTCAGGCCCGCGAGAGCGGAAAGCCGGAGGAGATCATCCAGAAGATGGTCGAGGGCCGGCTGAACAAGCACCTCAGCGAGATCACACTGGTCGGTCAGCCCTTCGTCAAGGATCCGGATCAGACCGTGGGCGATCTTCTCAAGGAAAAGGGCGCAACCGTCCAGCAGTTCGCTCGCTTCGAGGTCGGTGAGGGCAAGGAGAAGAAGGACGAGAGTTTCGCCGACGAGGTGATGGCGCAGGTCCGCGACTCCTGAGCCCGAGCGGCGTTACGTGCAAAGCGCGGTGCCTCTGCGAGGCACCGCAACCGCTCACTGGGAGGCCGGAGTCATGACGGTGCCGCACTACCGCCGAATTCTTCTCAAGCTCAGCGGCGAGGCACTGCTGGGGGACGGCGAGTACGGAATCGCCGCAAACACCCTGGATCGCATCGCCGACGAACTCGCCGAGATCAACGCCATGGGCGTTCAAGTCGCCGTCGTCATCGGCGGGGGCAACATCTTTCGCGGTGCAGGTCTCGCCGCCAGTGGGATGGATCGCGTGACCGCGGACCATATGGGCATGCTGGCAACCGTAATGAATGCGCTTGCGATCCAGGATGCCCTTGAGCGGCGGAACGTCTTCTGCCGTGTAATGTCGGCGATCAAGATCAACCAGGTCTGTGAGGACTACATCCGCCGGCGAGCCGTTCGCCACCTTGAGAAGGGGCGCGTGGTCATCTTCGCGGCTGGTACCGGCAACCCCTTCTTTACGACGGATTCGGCGGCCAGCCTCCGCGCAGTGGAGGTCGGTGCCGAGCTTCTTCTCAAGGGCACCAAGGTTGATGGGGTCTACAGTGCCGATCCGGTCAATGACCCGGGAGCACACCGTTTCGAACGGTTGAGTTACGACGAGGTGCTCAATCAGCGCCTTGAGGTCATGGATGCCACAGCCATCGTCCTGTGCCGCGACCAGGCGATGCGCATCATGGTTTTTGATATCACCAGCCCGGGTACTATGGTCGCGGCCGCGCGCGGCGAGCCGGTGGGGACCGTGGTCGATCCGGGCCTGGCAAGCCCGCAGGAGGAATAGCCGTGATCGAGGATATCCAGGAGGACGCCGAGCGCCGTATGGCCAGGGCCGTGGACAGCCTGAAGCACGACCTGGCGCGGCTGCGTACCGGTCGGGCCCATACGAGCCTGCTCGATCAGGTTACCGTGGAATACTACGGCACTGAGGTGCCAATTAAGCAGGCTGCCAACGTGAGCGTTGAGGACTCGCGGACGCTTGCGGTTACGCCCTGGGAGAAGAGCATGGTCCCCGCGGTGGAGAAGGCGATCATGGCCTCGAACCTGGGGCTGAGCCCGGTGACAGCCGGACAGGTCATCCGGGTGCCCTTGCCGTCACTGACGGAGGAGCGGCGCAAGGAGATGGTCCGCCTGGTCAAGAACGAGGCGGAGCAGGCCCGCGTTGCTATCCGCAACGTCCGCCGTGATGCGAACTCTGACCTCAAGGATCTCGCCAAAGCGAAAGAGATCACCGAAGACGACGAGCGCAGCGCTCAGGAAGCGATCCAGAAGCTCACCGATCGCTTTGTCGCCCAGGTCGACGAATTACTGGGAGAGAAGGAACGTGAGCTCATGGAGGTCTGAGCGGGCGGCCATGGAGATTACGGGTCCAGAGCAGATTGCCGAGCGACTTCAGGGGCTCCGGCTGCCGCGGCACGTCGCGGTGGTGATGGACGGGAATGGGCGCTGGGCGAAGAGCCGGGGGGAGCCGCGCCATGCCGGACACCGTGCAGGGGTTCGGTCCGTTCGGGAACTCGTGGACGCTGCAGGCAGGCTGGAGCTCGAAGCGCTGACCCTCTTCGCTTTTAGCAGCGAGAACTGGCGGCGGCCCGGGGCAGAGGTGCGGGTGCTCATGGAGCTCTTTCGCACAACACTGGATCAGGAGCTGCAGCGGCTTCACGAGAACGATGTCCGGCTTCACTTTATCGGTGACCGCCGCCGCTTCGACCGCTCTCTGCAAAGACGATTGACTCATGCCGAGGAGGTGACGTCGGCCAACCGCGGGCTTCAGCTGGTAATCGCGACGAGTTACGGCGGTCGCTGGGAGATCGTGGAGGCCGCGCGGCGGCTGGCTGAAGAGGCGGCACGCGGTGAGCGCGACCCGGCAACCATCGATGAAGCCAGCCTGCACGGCGCCTTGAGTACGACCCATCTGCCGGATCCGGATCTTTTCATTCGGACCGGCGGAGAGCGCAGGGTCTCCAATTTTCTCCTCTGGCAACTCGCCTACACGGAACTCCACTTCACGGAAACCCTCTGGCCTGACTTTCGTGCCGAACATCTAGCGCAGGCCATCGAGGACTTCGCAGGGCGCGAGAGACGCTATGGCGGCGTCCAGCCAGAGCCGCTCGAGTCCGTCCGCGATGCTTAGGAATCGTGTTCTGACGGCGGCTGTTCTCGGGCCGCTGCTGCTGGCGGCGATCTGGCTGTTGCCGACGCCCTGGCTGGCGCTGCTGTTGGCGGTGGCCTCGGCACTGGCGGCCTGGGAGTGGACCACATTGATGGGGGTGACCCGCGAGGGCCCGCGGGTTGCCTTGGTCGCCGGGTTTCTTGCAACGCTGCCCTTTGCCTGGGCTGCCCTTGAGGCCGGCTTCGGCCCCCCGGTCCTCTATGCGGTCAGTGGGTTCTGGGTTGCGGCCCTTGCCGGGCTTGTCCTCTTCGCCTTCGGTGCTCTTCCCCGGCCCGGCCCCTTGGTCGCAGCCGGTATCGGCTGGTTGCTGCTTGCGCCGACCTGGCTGGCGCTCGTGTATCTCCACGGGCACACGGAGTGGGGGCCGTTCTGGCATACATTCCTCCTGCTCCTGGTCTGGGGAGCGGATACCGGGGCCTATTTCGCCGGGCGGGCCTGGGGCCGGCGCAAGCTGGCGCCGCGCATCAGTCCCGGCAAGAGCTGGGAGGGAGCTGCCGGTGGGCTGGGCGCGGCCTTGCTCGCCGGCGGCCTGCTTTACCTGGTTATCCAGCCCGTGGCGCCGCCGTTTCACTGGTTGCTGCTTCTGGCGGCATTGGCGGTCGCCGGGTCCGTGGTCGGCGATCTTTTTGAAAGCATGCTCAAGCGCCAGCGCGGTGTGAAGGATAGCGGCGGGATTCTGCCCGGCCACGGTGGCCTTCTCGACCGTATCGATAGCCTCACAGCGGCGGCGCCCATACTTGCAGCGGGGGTGGCGTGGTGGCAGAGCGGAATCTAACCCGTCTCGCGGTTCTCGGCGCGACCGGTTCCATCGGCACGAGCACGCTGGATGTAGCGGCGCGGCATCCGGAGCGTTTCCGGGTCGAGGCCGTCGCGGCGGGCCGTGACTGGGCGGGGCTGCTGGAGATCTGCCGGCACCATCGGCCGCGCCGTGCCGCACTCGCCGATGCCGGTGCGGCTGCGCAACTGCGTGAGCATTTGGTAGAAGCCGGGTTGGGGGGTGTTGAGGTCCTTGAGGGCGAGGGCGGTGTCGCGGAGCTGGGGGCGGACCCCGAGGTCGATGCTGTGGTCACTGCTGTCGTCGGAGCTGCGGGTCTCGCGTCCTCGCTGGCCGCGTGCCAGGCCGGGAAGCGGATTCTTCTGGCCAACAAGGAGACGCTGGTGGTGGCGGGCACGCTTTTCATGGAGACGGCACGGCGCAGTGGTGCGACCATCGTCCCGGTGGACAGCGAGCACAATGCGGTCTTCCAGGGACTGCCCGCCGATAAAGGGGTAGCCGGCGTCGAGCGCATCGTACTGACGGCGTCCGGTGGACCGTTCCGGGATCGAGATCCCGACACGCTGGCGGAAGTGACTCCCGACGAGGCCGTGGCCCACCCCAACTGGTCCATGGGGCAGAAGATCTCCGTGGACTCGGCAACGATGATGAACAAGGGGTTGGAAGTGATCGAGGCTTGCCATCTGTTCGGGCTTGGCCCGGAACAGGTGGATGTGGTGATCCATCGTCAGAGTCTGGTTCACGCCCTGGTCGGTTATACCGATGGAACCTTTTTGGCCCAACTCGGGTCCCCCGATATGCGGGTGCCGATTTCTTACGCTATGGGGTATCCGGAGCGCATCGCATCCGGCGTCGAGTTGGTGGATCTGGCTGCTGCCGGCCGGCTCGATTTTCAGGCGGTGGATGAACGCCGTTTCCCCTGCCTTGGGCTGGCCTATCAGGCCCTACGCAGCGGCGATGGCGCCTGTGCCGTCCTCAATGCCGCAAACGAAGTAGCAGTTGCCGCGTTCCTGGAGGGACGGCTGCGCTTTGACCGAATGGCAGCCGTGGTCGAGGAAGCGCTTGCGGCAGAGGCGGCACCGCCGCCGATGGACCTCGAATCGGCCCGCAGTATTGATGGACGGGCCCGGCAAGCAGCCGAGGTGGCCATTGGCCGCTTTCGGGACTGAGTAGCGATGACAATCCTTATCAGCGTCGTAGCCTTTCTGGTCGCCATCGCGATCCTGGTGACCGTTCACGAGGCCGGTCACTTCTTCGTGGCGCGGTGGTGCAATGTCCGCGTCCGCCGCTTTTCGGTCGGCTTTGGCCGGCCGTTGCTCCGCTGGCAGGGGAGGGGTCCGGACCGTACCGAGTACTGCCTGTCGGCCATCCCCCTGGGTGGCTATGTGCAGATGCTCGACGAGCGAGAAGGCGAGGTAGACCCGGAGGAGCGCCACCGCGCTTTTAACAATCGTCCACTCCTTCAGCGGACGGCCGTAGTTGCTGCCGGACCGGCGGCCAATTTCCTCTTCGCCATCCTTGCCTACTGGGCGGTTGCGGTCGTCGGTATGACCGAGCTCCGGCCCCTGATCGATGATCCCACCCCGGGGAGCCCGGCCGCCGAAGCGGGACTGGAGCGGGGGCAGGAGATTGTTGCCATCGATGGGCGGGAGACCGGGACTTGGCAACGTGTGGCCATGGGCTTCATGGATGCCGGATTCCACCGCGAGGATGTACCCGTCACTCTGCGCCATGAGGACGGGCGGGAGGTAACAGTCCCGCTCAACCTCCGGGCTGAGCCCAAGCTGCGCGATACAACCGACGTGCTTGGTGCCATCGGGCTGCAGGCGTACACGCCCGATCTGCCAGCCGTGGTCGGGCGGTTGGCTCCGGACGGCGCCGCGGCCCGTGCCGGCCTTGAAGAAGGGGATCGCATTGTCGCTTTCGATGGTGAGCCGGTGGACTCGTGGCTGGGGCTGGTGGATCGGGTAGAGCCCCGGCCCGGGGAGTCCGTCACGGTGGCGTTTGAGCGGGAGGGGCAGGAGCGGCAGGTCACGCTTACCCTCGGCAGCCAGGAACGGGGCGAGCGTGAAGTGGGGATGCTCGGCGTCGGGCCCCATGTGCCGGAGGACTATCAGACACGCATGCAGCGTGAGGTCCAGTACGGGCCGCTCGCCGGGATTGCTTACGGTGTTGAACGGACCTGGGACACGACCTCGCTGACCGTCAAGGTCTTAGTGCGCATGGTGATGGGGGAGGCGTCCCTCAAGAACATCGGGGGGCCGGTGACCATCGGCCAGTTCGCCGGCGACACCGCCTCGATGGGCGTGGTACCGTTTCTCACCTTCCTGGCGGTGATCAGCATCAGTCTGGGCATTATTAACCTGCTGCCGATCCCGATTCTTGATGGCGGCCACCTGCTCTACTTCCTCGTCGAGGCCATACGCGGGAAACCGGTTTCGGAGCGCGTCCAGGCGATCGGGCAGCAGGTGGGCATTGTTGTGCTGATCGGACTCATGGGCCTGGCGTTCTACAACGACTTTGAACGGCTCTTCGGCGGCGGATGACGGCTGATCGCGATGGTCCGGCAAGAAGGAGCCGACTGCATGGGACTACGGGCAGAGAAGGGGGCGGTTTGATCCGGCGGTGCGCAATCCTCACGGTCGTTGTAGCGGGACTGCTCGTATTCAGCGCGCCCGCAGTGTCCGTGGAACGCTTTACCGTCTCCGACATCCGGGTCGAGGGGCTGGAGCGGATCGACGAGGGCACTGTTTTTAGCTACCTGACGCTGGAGCCCGGCGATACGGCGACTCGCAGCCAGGTTGCCAGTTCGATCCGTGAACTCTACGGCTCCGGTTTCTTTCGTGACGTGGAACTCGCGCGCGATGACGATGTTCTGGTCGTCCGGGTTCAGGAGCGTCCCTCCATAGCTCGCTTGGAATTTACCGGCAATGAGCAGATCCGGACCGAGGATCTGCGCGAAGCCCTCCGCGGGGCCGGTATGGCCGAAGGGCAGATCTTTAATCGGGCACAGTTGTCGGAGATCGAGCGCGAGCTTCGGCAGCAGTACTTCGCCCAGGGCAAGTACGATGTCTCGGTTGAGAGCACCGTCTCCCCGTTGGAGCGCAATCGGGTGGCCATCCGCATCGACATCGAGGAAGGACCCGTCGCGGAGATTCGGGAGATCCACTTCACCGGGAATGAGGCCTTCTCCGATCGGGAGTTGCTGGGCGTCTTCGAGCAGCGGGCCAAGCGCTGGTGGCTGCCCTGGTCGCAGCGGCACCGCTATGCGCGCGAGTTGGTCGCTAACGACCTGGAAAGCCTGCGCAGCTTCTATCTCGATCGCGGCTATCTCAACTTCGCTGTCACGTCCACACAGGTATCGATCAGCCCCGATCGGCAGGATGTGCACATCGCCGTCAACGTCAGTGAGGGCGAGCAGTACGAGATTGGCAGTATCGATGTGCGCGGCCATCTGGTTGTACCGCCCGAGGAACTACGCCAGCTGATCGAGATCGCTCCCGGTGACCTCTACTCGCGCAGCGAGGTCAACGCGGCCTCGGATGCCCTGCGTCAGCGCCTGGCCGAGGAGGGGTACGCGTTCAGCAATGTCAACGTGCGGCCTCAGGTGGATGAGGAGGAGCGCGTCGTCGACCTGACCTATGTGGTGGACCCGGGCAGCCGCGTCTACGTCCGACGGGTGAACATCACCGGTAACCAGCGAACGCAGGATGAGGTGATCCGCCGCGAGCTGCGTCAGCTTGAGGGCGCGCCACTGTCCAGCGAGGCTGTACAGCGTTCGCAGACGCGCCTGAACCGGCTTGGCTTCTTCGATTTTGTCAACATCGAGACGCCCCGGGTACCCGGCGAAGAGGACCGGGTGGATGTGGACGTTTCGGTTCAGGAGCGGATGACCGGTCAGCTGCAGGCAGGCGTCGGCTACGGCGATGTGCAAGGTTTGCTGGTCAATTTCTCGGTTTCCCAGGACAACGTGGCCGGAACCGGTGACCGTCTGTCGATGACGGTGAATAACTCCACGGTGTCCACGGTATACGACGTCTCTTATACCGACCGGTTCCACACGCAGGAGGGGGTATCCCGGACCCTGGCGGCCGGCTACCGAGAGACGCGGGCGCGTCGCGCTGATCTGGCCGACTACGATCTGACCTCCGGGCACGGGTCGGTGGAATACAGCGTCCCGGTGACCGAGGTGGACCGTATTGCTGCGCGACTGCGCGTGGAAAGGATCGGGATCGATGTCCGCTCTGGCACGCCGCCGTGGATCCGCAACTACCTGGACGATCAGAGTGATGATCGCTGGACCATGGTCAAACCGCGGATCTCGTGGAACCGGGATACGCGGGACCGCGGCATCTTCCCGACGTCGGGGGGGCGCCAACGCCTCTCGCTGGAAGGGACGCTGCCGGGCGATGACCTGGAGTTCTACAAGATCAACTACGAGAACCGGCGCTACTGGCCGATGCCGTGGCTCGGCGATCGGACAGCCTTTTCCCTGGAGGGGCGATTCTCTTACGGCGATGGCTACGGGGATACGGCCCGCCTGCCGTTTTTCGAGAACTACTACGCCGGCGGTGTGCGCACCGTGCGCGGCTATCGCGGTAATTACCTCGGACCGCGACCGGAAGGGGATGATCCGATCGGCGGGAACGCACGCGTTCTGACCAAGGCGCAGGTGATCTTCCCGCCGACGCCGGAATCGCAGTCGGTGCGGATGGCGGCGTTCATTGATGCCGGGCAGGTGTTCAATACGCGGCTGGATCGCTACGACTTTGGGTCCGGCACGGAGACGATTCCGGACGGGCTCGACCGGCTCGACCTCAGTGAGTTGCGGGCCGCGGCCGGGATTTCCCTGATCTGGATGTCTCCGGTGGGTCCGTTGACATTCAGCTTGGCCGAACCGTTAAATGACACCCGGGATGACGAGACGGAGACGTTCCAGTTCTCGTTGGGAACGGAGTTCTAGCGACCGCGTGACCGACGGTTCAGGGGCGGGAGGGGGAACGCGCTCAT
Organism: Ectothiorhodospiraceae bacterium; assembly: GCA_003552625.1. Classification (GTDB taxonomy): domain Bacteria; phylum Pseudomonadota; class Gammaproteobacteria; order Nitrococcales; family Halorhodospiraceae; genus Halorhodospira. Next base: position 26,992 of record PUNM01000090.1, on the reverse strand, counting down.
AACGCGGGCTCGTCGCCACCCTGACGGCTGGTCAGGTTCAACGAAAAAACCGCTTGGGGAGGAAACAGCGTGAGCGACAGTGAGGCGCAGGAGGGAGAGGATATCAACGGGATCATGCAGCTCCTGCCGCATCGGTACCCGCTCCTGTTGATCGATCGGGTCCTTGAGTGGACGCCGCACGAGCAACTGGTCAGCATCAAGAACGTGACGATCAACGAGCCGTTCTTCGTTGGCCACTTCCCGCAAAAGCCGGTGATGCCCGGCGTGCTGATCCTCGAGTCGCTCGCTCAGGCCTGTGGCATGCTCGCGTTCAAGAGTGTCCGCGACACGCTCAGCGAGAACGACGTCCTCTACCTGGTTGGTATCGACAAAGCCCGGTTCAAGCGACCGGTGGAGCCGGGCGATCAATTGCGCCATGAAGTCTCCGTGCGCCGGGTCGCGCGCGGCATCTGGATTTTCGATGCCCGCGCCACCGTGGACGGGGAACTGGCCGCCGAGTGTGAGATCCGCTGCACGGTGCGTTCGGTGTGACGCAGATCCATCCTCAGGCACTGGTTGATCCAGGGGCCAAGCTTGGAGAGAGCGTGGAGGTGGGGCCGTTCACGGTGATCGGTCCCGACGTGGAGATCGATGAGGGGACCTGGATCGGGCCGCACGCGGTTATCAAGGGCCCGACGCGGATCGGCCGGGACAACCGCATCCACCAGTTTGCGGCCATCGGCGAGGCTCCCCAGCACAAGGGATACCGCGGTGAGCCGACCGAACTCGTTATCGGGGACGGCAACACCATACGCGAGTTCGTCACCCTCCACCGGGGCACGGCGCAAGGTCGCGGGCGGACGCGGATTGGCAACAACAACTGGCTGATGGCCTATTGCCACATCGCCCACGATTGCGACCTGGGCAACGACCTGCTCTTCGCGAACTCCGCGTCGCTGGCAGGTCACGTGGATGTAGGCGACCACGCCACGCTCGGCGGGTTCGCGTTGGTCCACCAGTTTTGCCGGATTGGAGCGTACGCCTTCTGCGGCTTTGGTAGTGGCATCAACCGGGATGTGCCGCCCTTTGTGACGGTCTCCGGCCAGATGGCCGTGCCTCACGGCATCAACAGCGTCGGCCTGCGCCGTCAGGGCTTTTCCGCAGAGCGCGTGCGGGCGATCAAGCGGGCCTACCGGATCATCTACCGGCGCGGGATGCGGCTCGAGGAGGCACGCGACACCCTCTGTGAAGAGTTGGGCGACTCCAGGGATGTACAGTCCCTGGTCGCGTTCATCGACAGCAGCCAGCGCGGCCTCCTTCGCTGACCCTCCGACGCCGACGATGACCGGGCCGCGCGTTGCCATTGTGGCTGGTGAGCTCTCCGGTGATCTGCTGGCCGCGGGCTTGATGCGTGAGCTGCGGTCGCGTTGCCCCGACGCCACCTTTGAAGGGATCGGGGGGCCGGCAATGGCCGAGCAAGGCCTGGCCAGCCGGGTTCCGATGGAGAAGCTCTCCTTGATGGGGGTGACCGAGATCCTCGGTCATCTCCCCGAGCTTTTGCGCCTTCGCCGGGAACTGGTTCGGAGCTGGCGCGATGACCCGCCGGATGTCTTTATCGGCGTCGATCTGCCGGACTTCAACCTGTCCCTGGCGAAGCGGCTCCGGCGGAGCGGGATTGCGACCGTGCACTACGTCAGCCCCACGGTGTGGGCCTGGCGCCGCGGGCGGCTGCGGGGGATTCGGCGGGCCGTCAGCCGAATGCTGACGCTCTACCCGTTTGAGCAGCAGTTCTACCTCGAGGCCGACGTGGATGCGGTTTGCGTGGGCCACCCGGCGGCGGATCGGTATCCGCGTGATCCCGACGTGGCGGCGGCGCGGCGGACCTTGGGTTACAGCGCCGAGCAGAGGCTCGTGGCGCTGCTTCCGGGGAGTCGCGCCAGCGCAGTGGAGCGGCTACTGCCGGCTTTTCTGGGGGCGGCGCGGCGCCTGGCACAGCGATCGGATAGGCCTCGCTTCGTTATACCGGTCGCCTCGCCGGCGCTCTATCAGCGTATTGCCGACGCGGTGGCCGAATACGGGCTTGCGGAGCAGACCCGCCTTCTGGCCGGCGGTACTGCCGAGGCCGTTACCGCCGCCGATGTGGCGATTACTGCTTCCGGGACCGCAACGCTTGAGGTGATGCTGGCGAAACGTCCCATGGTCGTTGCCTACCGGCTGGCGCCGATCAGCTATTGGCTGGTGCGGTGGTTGATCCGGGTGCCGTGGGTGTCACAGCCCAATCTGTTGGCCGGGGAAGCACTGGTTCCCGAACTCTTTCAAGGGGATGTCGAGCCGCAAAGGCTTGCCGACGAGGCGCAACGGTGGCTCGATGACGAGCAGGCCCGCGCGGCGTTGGTAGAGCGATTTTATATGCTTCACGACGATCTGGCCCGGGGCGCTGATCACCGCGCGGCTGCAGCGGTGCTCGAGGTGCTGGATCGGGGGCGTCATGAGCGATAGCCGAGTCCTCTGGGTGGCCGGTGTCGATGAGGCCGGGCGTGGTCCCTGGGCCGGGCCGGTGGTCGCTGCGGCTGTCATTCTGCGCGCTCCGATCCGTGGTGTCACCGATTCGAAGCGGCTGACAGCACGGCGGCGCGGCGAGCTTGCAGGGGTGATCCGCGCAGAATCGGACGCCTGGGCCATCGGGCGGGCGGAGGTGGAAGAGATCGACGCGCTCAACATCCGCGCTGCGACCCATCTGGCAATGTGCCGTGCAGTGGAGGGCATCGCGCCCCTGCCGGAGGCGGTGCGTATCGATGGGAGCGAGATGCCGTCGGGCTTGCCGTGTCCCGCCACGGCCCACGTGGGTGGCGACGCCAGCGATCCGGCCATCGCCGCGGCGTCGATTCTTGCCAAGAGCGCGCGGGATGCCGAGCTTGTCGAACTGGACGCCGCTTATCCCGGCTACGGTTTCGCCCGACACAAAGGGTACGGGACCGCGGAGCACCGCCACGCTCTTGAGCGCCTCGGGCCGAGCGCCGTTCACCGGCGGAGTTTCGCCCCGGTGCGGCGGCTCCTGGGCGGGGCATAGCCGATGGATGCCTGAGGGAGTGGGCCAGCGCAGCTGCTAGAATCGCGATAACCGTGCGCGAGCCAAGCCACAGAGGAGGGCGGTGATGGTGCAGGCCCGGCGCGAAATCCGTATTGAGCGACCCGCCGAGTCCGTGTTCCGCTTTGTCGGCACCGATTTCTACCGCAATTACCCGCGCTGGTCACCGGAAGTGAAGCACTTGGAGTTGCTCGACGGCCCGGAACTGCGACCCGGCAGCCGGGCTCGGCAGGTTCGCGTGGATTATCGTCGTCGGTCGGAGAGCACATTCCGGGTCACGGCGTTGGAGCCGCCCGTCTACCTGGAGTTCGAGAGCCTGGAGTCGCCCTGGTTCCGGGTCCGCTACGAGGTCCAACCGGAGCGGGTCGGTCGTTGTGCACGCCTGCGATTTACGTTTGAGCTGCTCCGCCTGGAGGTCTATATGCGCCCGTTCCGACGTCTTATCCAGAAGGCTGTGGATGATGGGGCGTGCAGCATCACCTACCGCATCAAGACCCTTGTCGAGCGAGAGATTGATCCACCGCGCTGATCGCAGCAGAGCAGCTTGGTAAGCTAGCGCGACCATGACCGAGATCCCTCCCTTTGTCCATTTGCGGCTGCACACCGAGTTCTCGCTGGTTGACGGCGTGGTTCGGGTCAAGGAGGCCGTAGCCGCGGCACGTGAGGCCGGTATGCCGGCCGTGGCCATGACCGACGAGTCCAACCTTTTCGGGATGGTCAAGTTCTACCGTGCGGCGCTCGCTGCCGGGGTCAAGCCGATTATCGGTAGCGACTGCTGGCTTGAGGACCCGGCGGTCGAGGCCGGGCGCAGCCGCATCACGCTCCTGTGCCGCGATCGGGAAGGGTACCGAGCGCTCTCGAGACTGCTCTCCCGTGCGTACCTGGAAGGCACGCATGGGGACACGCCCGTCATCCGGCGGGAGTGGCTGGCCGCGGACGCCGCCGGGTTGCTGGCGCTATCGGGCGGGGCCCAAGGCGATGTGGGGCAAGCGCTTCTGAGGGACGATCCGGATCGGGCTCGACGCTATGCCCAGGAGCATCGGCGCACCTTCGGTGCGGACGGCTACTACCTGGAAGTACATCGCCTCGGTCGCCCCGGTGATGAACGCCATCTGCACGCAGCGGTGGCACTGGCGGCTGCGGAGGATCTGCCCGTGGTCGCCAGCAATGAGGTGCGGTTCATGCGCCCGGCGGACTACGACGCCCACGAGGTGCGCGTATGCATCCATCAGGGCCGGGCGCTGGACGATCCGAATCGGCCACGGCCCTACACGGCGCAGCAATACTTCGCGGATGCAGCGGAGATGGCCGAGCGCTTCGCGGATCTGCCCGAGGCGCTGGAGACGACGCTGACCATCGCCGAGCGCTGCAGCGTTGACCTCGAACTCGATACGAACTACCTCCCGGACTTCCCGGTGCCCAAGGAGCACACGGTGGCCTCGTACCTGCGCACCGAATCGGAGGCCGGTCTCGAGGAGCGCCTGCGCCAACGCGGGGTGGCCGCGGGGGAGGATCCGCAGCAGGTGCGCGCTACGTACGCTCAGCGGCTCGACCACGAGCTCGGGGTGATCGAGCACATGGGCTTCCCCGGGTACTTCCTGATTGTCGCCGATTTTATCCGCTGGGCCCGCGAGAACGGCATCCCGGTGGGTCCGGGCAGGGGCTCTGGTGCCGGTTCACTCGTAGCCTACGCTCTGGGCATCACGAACCTCGATCCGCTGCGCTATGACCTGCTCTTTGAGCGCTTCCTGAATCCGGAGCGGGTCTCCATGCCCGACTTCGACGTCGACTTCTGCATGGAGCGCCGGGACGAGGTGATCGAGTACGTCTCCCAGCGCTACGGTGCCGAGAAGGTCTCGCAGATCGCCACCCACGGCACGATGGCTGCCCGGGCGGTGGTCCGCGATGTCGGTCGTGTCTACGGCCATCCGTACGGGTACGTGGATCGGATCGCCAAGCTCATTCCCTTCGAATTGGGAATGACCCTGGATAAGGCCCTGGAGCAGGAGGAAGACCTTCGCGCCGAGTACGACAACGACGAAAACGTTCGGGAGCTGATCGATACCGCGCGCAGTCTGGAGGGCATGTCCCGCAACGTCGGTAAGCACGCCGGCGGGGTGGTGATCGCGCCCACCGATCTGACTGACTTCTCGCCGCTTTACCGCGACCCGGAGGAGCGGGACGACGCCGAGGCCTGGAAGGTTGCTACCCACTTCGACAAGGACGATGTCGAGGCGGTGGGCTTGGTGAAGTTCGATTTTCTCGGTCTGCGGACGCTGACCATTATCGACTGGACTGTTCAGGCGGTGAACCGGATTCGGGAGCAACAGGGCGAACCGGCGCTGGACATCGATCAAGTACCGCTCGACGACGCTGGTACCTTTGAGCTGCTCAAGCGCTGCGCCACTACCGCGGTCTTCCAGCTTGAATCCCGCGGTATGAAGGAACTGATTAAGCGCCTGCAGCCCGACTCCTTCGAGGACATCGTGGCGCTGGTAGCCCTCTTCCGGCCCGGTCCGCTGCAGTCGGGGATGGTTGAGGACTTCGTCGAGCGCAAGCACGGGCGCTCGAAAGTGGCCGGCTATCCGACCCGGGAGCTCCACCACGACGACCTGGTTCCGGTCCTGCAGCCGACCTATGGGGTCATCCTCTACCAGGAGCAAGTCCAGCGCATCGCCCAGGTCCTGGCCGGCTACAGCCTCGGCGAGGCGGACCTGCTGCGCCGGGCCATGGGCAAGAAGAAGCCCGAGGAGATGGCCAAGCAACGGGCCAAATTCCTGGAGGGGGCACAGGCGCGCGGGCTGAGCGAGGAGCACGCGACCGGCATCTTCGATCTGATGGAGAAGTTTGCCGGCTATGGCTTCAACAAGAGCCACAGCGCCGCCTATGCGCTGCTCTCGTACCAAACGGCGTGGCTCAAGCGGCACTACCCGGCGCCGTTCATGGCCTCGGTGCTGTCATCAGACATGGACAACACCGACAAGGTGGTTACCTTCCTCGACGAGGCGCGAGCGCTCGGGCTGGAGGTCCAGCCCCCCGACGTCAACCGAAGCGATAAACCCTTCCGGGCAGCCGATGAGCGGACCATTATCTACGGTCTCGGGGCTGTCAAGGGCGTGGGCGAATCGGCGCTCGACGCCATCCTGCGGGTGCGCGAGGAGGGCGGCCTGTTTGAAGATCTTTACGATCTGTGCCGACGCGTCGATACCGGGCGTGCCAACCGCCGCGTGCTGGAGGCGCTCTGCCGTTCGGGCAGCTTGGACAGCCTGGTTCCGAACCGGGCGACGGGCATGGCACAGATTCCTGCGGCGCTGGCTGCCGCGGAGCAGGCAACCCGCGACCAGGCCGCCGGGCAGACGGACCTCTTCGGTGGCCTCGAATCGGGTACCGTCCCGGCGGCGTGTTCCGAGCAGGGCTGGGATCGGGTCGCTGAGCCGGAGTGGCCGGAAGAGGAGCGGCTTGCGGGGGAGAAGGAGACGCTCGGCCTCTTTCTGACCGGCCACCCCATTGACCGCTACGATGGCGAGCTTCCTTTCCTGGCGACCGATCGTCTGCACCGCCTCGCTGCAGGCGCCGGGGGCGGCGAGGGGAACGGCCGGGGCGGTCGCGTCGTCACTGCAGCGGGGTTGGTGGTGGCCCTGCGCGTGCGCAACACAGCGTCGGGGGGACGGCTGGCGACGATGACGCTGGACGATCGAACCGGGCGCATCGAGGTGGTTCTTTTCCCCGAGGCGTTTGCGCGCTACCGCTCCGTGGTCGCAAAGGATGCGTTACTGGTCATCCGCGGCAGCCTCGATTACGACGATTTCAGTGGCGGGCACCGGATTACCGGAGAGGAAGTGCTGGACTTGGCCGAAGCTCGGGAGCGGGCTTCGGGACGCCTGGTGATTCCCGTGAGCCGGGAGAAGGCGGGTAATGGCCTGGTGCCGCAGCTGCGTGAAACCCTTGGCGCCTACGGCGGTGGAGGGTGCCGTGTCCATATCGACTATCGCCATCCGCAGGCGCGGGGCTGGGTGGCGTTGGGTGGGGCGTGGACGGTTCGTCCGTGCGATCAACTGATCAAGCGGCTCGAGAGCCTTGTGGGCGGCGGTGTGATGGTCCAGTACCCAGGACAGCAGGCGCCTGACGGCAGTCCTCAGCCAGAGGGTAGCTAGGAGCGCCGTGTCAGGGGGCGGCGTCGCCGTGGAGCGCACGCAGGGCGTCCAGGTCTACCGGACGGCCATCGCCGGCCTTGTCCAGATGTTCAAAGATCGCGGCGGCCCCCGCAAAGTTTTCATGCCGGGTCCACTTCGTGGGGGTGACGACCGTCGGGATGCCGGCGGCGCGCGCTGCGCGGAGCCCGTTGGCCGAGTCCTCGAAGGCCAGGCAGGCTGACGCCGGTAAGGCAAGGGTTTGCAGTGCGGCCTGGTAAGCCTCCGGGTCGGGTTTCTTGGTGCGGACATCCTCTCCGCAGACCATGAGGGCGAAGGCGTGACAGGGTGTCTCCGTCAGTACATGGTCGAGCAGGGCGGCTACATTCGCGCGGGCGCTGGTGGTGACGATGGCCACGCGCAGACCCTGAGCGACGGCGTCGCGGATGATGCGCTCCGTACCGGGACGTGGCCGGATAGCGCCGGTAGTGAGCCGTTCCGCGTAGTTCCGGTTCTTGAAGTCGTGAAGGTCGCGAGCCAGCTGCCCACGGTCCGGGTACCGCTCCGGCGGTGGCTGTTGCGCCAGTGCATACTCGATCCGCTCGCGGCCTCCGGGGACCTGGGCGAGTAGCTTGCGATAGCTTGCCTCATCCCAGCGGTGCGGCAGCCCGAACGCTTCGAAGGCGGCATTGAAGGCGGGTAGGTGGCCCTGACCCTCGGTATCCGCGAGGGTTCCATCGACATCGAACAGGAGTGCCTGAAGGTCCGTTGACTTTGCCATGTTCCCCACTATACGGCAGAGATCGACCGCCTGTGGAGCATTCCTAGGGCAATGAACAGCCCTTGACCTGAGGGGGCTCAGCGGGTGGAGTAAGCAGGCATCCGAACGCGTGGCAGGTGGAAAGGAGCAGTCGATGGCCGCGGGTCGCTCAAAATACAGCGCTGAATACCGCCGTAAGCTGGTGGCGCTGATCGATGCTGGGCACACGCCGGCGGAGCTGGCCAAGGAGTACGAACCCTCGGCGCAAACGATCCGGCGCTGGTACCAGGAGGCTCAGGAAGAGGGTAGCCAGCGGCGCAAGCAGTCCGGGCACGTTGAGAAATCGGGATCCGCCGGGGGCAAGAGCACCAGCAGGAAAAGGACCGCGGCAAAGTCGCGTTCCCGTGGTGCCGGCGCGGCTTCCGGGAAGAGGCGGCGAAAAGGGACGCAGGATGCGTCCGCGGCCGCTTCGGAGGGTCGTGCGGCGCCATCGGCCGACTCCCGCGAAGAGGCGCAGGCGGTTGGCGCGGAGGAGACGGTGGATGAGTCTGAGTCTCCGGTCCCCGTGGTGCTGGAAGAAGCGGAAGAAGAGCCGGGCGCGCAGCCAGTAGAGCCCGATCAGCAATCACACGTGGAGTCGCCCGAGCAGGATCAGGAAGCCGGCCTGGAACTTCTTGAGCGGGGCCTGGCGCTCGCTGAAGAAGGGGACAGCGTTTACGATCAGAACGATCCGCTGGGGGCGATCCCACTCTATCAGGAAGCCCTGGAAGCGCTGGATGCGGCCATTAGCGCCGGTTTCGGGGGGGATGCTGCGCGGCGCGAGTGGGGGGTTACCCTGGAGCGCTACGGTGATGCTCTCTTTGAGGTGGAGGGGGCCGAGGCGGCGCTGCCGTGCTACGACGGCTGGTGCCAGGTGGCAGAACTTCTCGCGAGTGAACAGCGCTCACCCGAGGCCACGCGGGACTGGAGTGTAGCGCTCGGCCGGCTGGGGCAGGTGGTTCTGATTCAGGAGGGCCCTGCGGCCAGTCTTCCTTACTATCAGCAGGTCGTGGAGCTGCGGGAGGATATTGCCCGCGAGCGCCAGCAGGCGGATGCCTATCAGGACTGGGCCCTGGCGCTGGAGCGTTACGGTGCGGTTCAGGAGGCCGTAGAGGGGCTCGCCGCGACGGTTGAGACGTACCGCCTGGCCCTGGAGTTGCGCGAAGCGCTGGCTGAGGAGCTTGCAACCGTCGAGGCGGGGCACGCTCTTGGTGTTACCTATGAGCGCCTTGCCATGGCAATCCTCGATGCCGATGGCCCCGCCGCGGCTCTCGAGTGTTTTGAGCAAATGGCGGCCATCTTCGATGAGCTCGCTGAGCACCAGGGTACGGAAGAGGCGGAGGCCGAGCGTCGTCAGGCCCACGCGATGCTCGGCAAGGTGCAACTGGCCGCCCTCGGCGGCGAGGAGTGAGCGGCGGAGCCGGGCTGCCTCAGTCGGCGGTGATTCCGGGTTGCGGTCCGGCGTGGTCCGGTGCGTGCCGGCAGCGGATGCGCGGCTGCGGTTCCGGATACGCCCAGAAGAACCCCTGGCCGACCCGGCATCCGGCGGCGATCAGTTCGTCGCGTTGCTCCGCGGTCTCGACGCCCTCAGCAACCACGTCGAGGCCGAGCACGTCGGCAAGCTGGATAATGGTCTGCACGATGGGGCGGGATTCCGGGCTGGTGCCCATGTCCCACACGAAACCTTTGTCGATCTTGAGCCGGTCAATGGGTAGACGCTTGAGATAGAGCAACGAGGAGTACCCGGTCCCAAAGTCGTCCATGCTCAGGGAGACGCCGTGGCGGCGCAGCTCGGTCAGGCTCTTCAGCGTCGAGTGATTGAGCTCCATGAAGGCCGATTCCGTGATCTCCAGCTCCAGGCGCTCCGGGGGCAGGCCGGTCTCGTCCAGGGTTCGCTCCACCATAAGCTGGGCACTGCCGTCCTGGATTTGAGCGGCGGAGAGGTTGACCGCCAGGCGGCCGAATTCGCAACCGGCGTCAAGCCAGGTTCGTGCCTGTCGGCAGGCCTGGCGCAGGATGACCTCGCCGAGTGCGGACATGACGCCCACCTCTTCGGCCACCGGTATAAACTCCCCCGGGCGGAGGAGGCCGCTATCCGGGTGGTACCAGCGTACGAGCGCTTCCAACCCGACGATCGCACCGCTATTGAGGTCGACCTGCTGCTGGTAGAAGGGCACGAACTCGCCGCGCTGTATCCCGAGACGGATTTGCTGGGCGAGCCCAAGCCGGCGCTGGGCGCGCAGGGTCAGTTCTTCGGCGTAGAAGCAGGTGGTGTTTCGACCCAGCCCCTTGGCGTTATGGACGGCGGAGTCGGCACTGCGCACCAACTCTTCCACGGTGTCGCCGTTCTCCGGGTAAAGGCTGATGCCGATACTGCAGCGGCACTCGAAGCGCTGGTGGTTGTATTGAAAAGGCCGCTCTATATCCTGGTGGATTGCCTCGGCACAGCGCAGGGCGTCGCGATGGTCGTCAATCTCGGACAGGCAAATGCTGAACTCATCGCCGCCCAGCCGGGCGAGGGTGTCGTCGGCACCGATGTGGCGCTGGAGGCGGTGGGCGACCTGCCGCAGAACGCGATCCCCGGCGGTGTGCCCGAGGCTGTCGTTGATGTCCTTGAAGTGGTCGAGATCGATGAACAGGACCGCGAGTTGCCTCTCCGACTGCCGGGTTCGCTCCAGCGCCCGGGCCAGCCGGTCCTTGAAGAGCAGTCGATTGGGCAGGCTGGTCAGCGCGTCGTGGTAGGCTTGAAACTGGAGCCGCTCCTGGGAGCGTTTTAGTTCCGTGAGGTCGCTGAAGACCGCGATGTAGTTGACCACTTCACCGTAAGGCCCGGTCACTTTGCTGATGGTCACCCACTTCGGCTGCAGGGTGCCGTACTTGGTCCGATCCCAAATCTCTCCGGACCAGTCCCCGCGTTCGGCGATGCTCTCCCACATCGCCCGGTAGAACTCCGCATCGTGGTGACCGGACTGCAGGACCCGGGGGGTGTGGCCAACCAATTCCTCCTCGGTATAGCCGGTCATGCGGACGAAGGCGTCGTTGACCTGCAGGATCCGGTTCCGCGCGTCGGTGATCAGGATCCCGTCCCGGGTTGACGTGAAGACCCGTGAACTCAGTTCCAGGCGCCGCTCCATCTCCTTGCGCCGGGAGATATCCCGCAGGATGGCGTAACAGAGGGGTTGCTCGCCGGTGTCCAGCGAGGTCAACACGACTTCGAACCACCCTTCCTCGCCGTTCGGATGGTGGTGTACCCACTCAAAGCGTTGCGGCCCCTCCGTCAGAGCCCGGCGGAGGAGATCGCGGGCCCGATCGCCGGACCGGCTGCCGTCGGGCTGTGTCCCTGGGGAGATATCGGCCGGGGTTCGCCCGATGAGCTCTTTGCTGTCGCTGAAACCGAACAGGCGGGCCGCTGCCGAGTTGCAGGCGATGAAGACACCGTCACGGAGCAGGAGCATCCCGTCGCGGCTCTGCTCGAAAAGGGCGTGAGCGAGTTGCGGTTGCAGGGTCGGGGCGTTCTCGTGCGGCATTGGGGCTCCAGCGCTAGGGGGCGACAACGCGGTTGCGCAGGGCGCCTAGACCCTCGATCTCGCAGGTAACGGTATCGCCGTGCTGGAGGAATTCCGGCGGTGTTCGCGCGAACCCGACGCCGGCCGGTGTGCCGGTGGCCAGCACATCGCCTGCCTCGAGGGTCATGATCCTGGAGAGGGTGGCGATGACCTCAGGGATCGGGAAGACCATTTCCCGGGTGTTGGACTGCTGCTTGACCGTGCCGTTGACGGCGCAGGAAAGGGCAAGCGCGTGCGGGTCGTCGACGGCGTCCGCGGTAGTGATCCAGGGGCCCATGGGGCAGGTGCCATCGACGGATTTGCCGAGAAAGAACTGCTTGTGGCGAAACTGCAGGTCACGCGCGGACAGGTCGTTGACAACGGTGTATCCGAGGACGTGCTCCAAGGCATCCGCTTCACGGATGTTTCGTCCGCCGCGGCGGAGAATGACACCGAGTTCCACCTCCCAGTCGAGCTGCTGGGTCACCTTGGGGTCGAGGGGGATATCGGCGTAGGGGCCGATCACCGTATGGGTGGCCTTGGTAAAGACCACCGGATGCTCGGGTAACTCGAGCTCCTTACCCTTCGCCTGCTGCGACTCTCGCGCGTGATCGGCGTAGTTCAGCCCAAGGCAGAGAACGTTCCGCCGCGGCCTGGGCAGGGGGGCGAGGAAGGTTAATTCGGCGGCGGCGACCCGCGGCCAGTCGTCCCCGGCAGAGTTCGGTACGCCGGTGTCCAGGTAGTCGCCGAGATCGCCCGGGCCAGGTGCTACCGCCCACAGATCGCTCTGCTCATGAATGGCGATCCGCCTGCTCTCTTGATGGACTACGCTGGCAATACGCATATCCTTGTTCCTCGCTGCGGGGGATCAGCGACACAAAACGCCGGCATTGTCCCACAATGGTCGTCTCTGTTCGAGTCCAGGCTTGTGAAAGCGCAAGGGGGGTGAATGACTGTATTCCGTGACCGCGGGAGGGCGGGGGCATCGGAAGAGCAGCTTCTGGCGCAGACACTGGGGGCGATCCGCGCCATGGCTGCAGTCTTCGCCGATCCGGTCCTAGCCCCTGCCGATGCCGGTGCGGATGGTGTCGCAGTCCGGGCTCCGGAGGGTGGGCACGGGCGCTACGTGCTGGCGCTGACCACAGCACAGGGCTGCCCCGTGGAGGTGGATGTCCAGCGGGACGACCTTCTCGGGCCTGGGGCGGAGGGCATTGCCTACCAGGTCTACGAGGCGTTGGCCCGGGAGGCTGGTGCCCATCTGGCCGAACGGGAGACCTTGATTGTGACGACCCGGGGGCGTGCCGGCCCGGGACGCATCCTCCAGGCTTATCGGCGGCGTTTGCTCGGGTGATCCCCACGGCGGACGCCATCTGGTAAGGTACACGCGCCCGCGGCGGCGGGGTGCGGTACCGCCTGCCATTCGAGAAGGCCAACGGGGAACCCATGACCAAGAACTTTCTCGACTTCGAGCAACCGATCGCCGAGTTGGAGGCGAAGATCGAGGAGCTGCGCAATGTTGGCCAGGATTCCGAGGTCAACATCAATGAGGAGATCCAGCGGCTCGAGGCGAAAAGCCGCTCTCTGACCGAGAAGATCTTCTCCTCGCTCAGCGCCTGGCAGATCGTGCAATTGGCCCGCCATCCGGAGCGGCCCTATTTCTTCGACTACGTCGAGCGGATCTTCACCGATTTTCAGGAACTGCATGGCGATCGTGCCTACGCCGACGATGAGGCGATCGTCGGCGGTCCGGCCCGTTTCGAGGGGCGTCCCGTCATGCTGATCGGGCAGCAAAAAGGGCGCGATACCCGGGAGAAGGTGCGGCGCAACTTCGGTATGCCACGACCCGAGGGGTATCGCAAAGCGTTGCGGCTTATGCGCATGGCCGAGCGTTTCAATATGCCGATCTTCACCTTCATTGATACCCCCGGGGCGTACCCCGGTGTCGGAGCGGAGGAGCGCGGCCAGAGCGAGGCGATCGCGCGAAACCTGGCAGAGATGTCGCAACTGCGGGTGCCGGTGATCTGCACCGTGATCGGTGAAGGCGGTTCCGGCGGGGCGTTGGCGATCAGTGTTGGCAATCGGCTGCTGATGCTGCGTTACTCGGTCTACTCGGTGATCTCCCCCGAGGGGTGCGCCTCCATCCTGTGGAAGAGTTCAGAGCGTGCTGCTGAAGCCGCGGATGCGATGCAGATGGCTGCGGAGCGTCTGCACGACCTAGGTCTGGTCGATCGGGTCATCCCGGAGCCCCTGGGCGGGGCGCACCGGGATTACGACGCCATGGCCGACGCGGTGCGTTCGGCGTTGCTCGCGGAGTGGCAGCAGCTCGAGGGGCAGGACGCTTCCGAGCTGGTCCGGGAACGTCACCAGCGGTTGAGCGCCATCGGACAGCCGCAGGGGTAACCGTGCTGGAGCCGGCCGTTGTCGCCCGCCGGCTCCTGGCCCTGGCGCCCGGGGCCCCGCAGTACCTCGTGGGTTTCAGTGGCGGTCAGGATTCCCTCGCTTTGCTCCACGCCCTTGCCGGCCAGGCCCACCGGCTGCCCGGTTCGCTGGAGGCGGTGCATGTCCACCACGGTCTCTATGAAGCCGCGGACCAGTGGGAGGAACATTGCAGGCTCCTCGCGGATCAACTCGGCGTTCCGCTCCACGTGGTCCGGGTCCAGGTACCGGCAGGTGGCGGCGAAGGAGTCGAGGCTGCGGCCCGGCGCGTGCGCTATGAGGCGTTTGCCGCGCGGCTCCAGCCGGGTGGATGCCTGGTCCTCGCCCACCACGCCGACGACCAGGCCGAGACCTTTCTCTTTCGGGCGCTTCGCCGGGCTGGCCTCCAGGGGCTGACGGCTGCACCGGAGCGCAGGCCGCTGCATCCCGGGGTCGTCGTCCGGCCATTGCTTGATACGCCGTGCGAGGCGCTCTCGACGTATCTGGGCGCGCACCGCCTTCTTGCGGTCGAGGATCCGAGCAACACCGACGAGCGCCATGATCGCGTCTTTCTCCGGCGCCGCGTTGTACCCGCTTTGCGGGGGCGTTGGGACGATGCCGCGCAGCGCCTGAGCGCCAGTGTCGCGGCGCTTGCCGCCGATCGTGTGCTCCTGGAGGCGTACCTGGATGACGACCTGGCGCGGGCCCGACAGGGCCACGGCAACCCCTCGGTGAGGATGCTGCGCGAGTGGTCTCGTCATCGTCGTCAGGCCGTCTTTCGGCGCTGGCTGCAGGTCAGTGGCTGTCGAGCGCCACCGGCACGGCGGTTGGCGGAGGGGCTGGATGGGCTGCTTGCCGGTGATAGCGATCAGGCGGCGCGACTTGAATGGTCGGAGGGCGTTGTCTGCCGTTACCGCGATCGGCTTCACCTCCTTCCACGCGGCCAAGAGGGAGGGCCGTCAGCGGCTGCTGGTGTCGCTGCGCCGGTAGAGGTCGTCGCCGGGGCTGGGAACTGGGCATTCGCCGAAGGCCGGGTCGAGGCGGTCTGGAGCCCCGTCGGACTTGGTCCGGAGGGGGGGCATTGGACGCTCTGCCCCCGTTGCCGTCTGCGTGGGGCGGCCCGGAAGCGGGCGCAGAAGCTCTTTCAACACCTCGGTGTGCCCCCTTGGCACCGCGATGATCGCCCCCTGGTGATGGAGGGCGACCGGCCGACAGCGGTGCCGGGGTACGGGGTCGTCGCCGGGCGGGTTCGGGCGCCGGGCATCCGGCTGACTTGGCACCCGGCCGGGGGGTCGGGTTCGTGATGGAGGCGGGGCTTCAGTCCGGGCGCTCCGGCTCCCGGTCGTAGAAGGGGACGTGGAGTTCGTGCCGGTCCGCCGGGGCGTAGAGGCCTTCCTCAGCCTGGTGTCCATCGCCGAACGCGACGTAGCTATGGCGCCCGTATCGCTCCAACCGCTGCAGTGCCTGCATTGCGTCGCCGGCGTCGTCTGCGGCCAGGGCGATTACTGGGTGCCCGCGGCCGCTGGTTGTTGCCCAGGCGGTGGGAGTCTCCCCGGTCGGGGGCTGTCGGCGCGCGATGCAGGCGTCGATGGCCTCGAGTTGATCGGCGACCTGCTCCGCGGGGCCGACAATCAGCAGGGGTCGGGCGTCAGGTTCGTCACGGCGCTGAACCGACCCGCGAAAAGCCTGCTGCGCCGCCGGTGCGAGTTCGTCCCAGTCGGAAAGCAGCGTGACCGATTCAGCCAGCAGGGTCTGGCGCAGGGTGGGGACGCCTTCGCCGACCGCAAGGGCACGGTAGACGTGGTGTTCCGGATCGATTTTCAGTGCCTGCGGGCGCTCATCCAGTGCTAATTCGATGCGCCGGGTCTCGCCGGGCAGGAGGCTGACCCTCTCCGTCTTCCGCTTGCCGTCACTGCCTGCGAGCACAACGGGGATATGGGCCGGGTAGGCCGCCTCGTCCCAGCTGAGGTCAAAGGCAACCCGATAGTCCGCGTCGGTGTGCGTAAAGTCCAGGGTGCGTTCGTCGAGGGTCAGCCGGGGCGGCGTCTGCGCTGTCAGGAACCAGTTGAAAAGCTCCGGGATCCGGTCGGTGTTGTCGCCGGCCGCCTGCTCGAAAGCTCCCTGAAGATCGCTCCAACTGGCCCGCTGATGGCGGTGCTCCGCGTAGAAGCTCTGAACGGCTGCGGTAAACCGCGCCTCACCCAGCTCTCGGAGCAGCGCATGAAAGAGTGCGGCCCCGCGCTGGTAGCCGACGATTTCATCGGCCCGGTTGCGATTGGTCCGGAACTGGCGTAACGGGTAGTTATCGCCTTCGGGGAGGGCCTGCTCGGCGCGGAGCCAGTCGCCGCGCAGGCGGGCTGCTTCGTCCCCATCGCGCTGGGCGGCCTGGTGGTAGTCGCCCATGTAGTAGGTGAGCGCCTCGTTCCAGTTGCCCTGACTGTAATCGGTATACACGCCACGGCCCCACCAGTTGTGGACGATCTCGTGGGGGAGGGAGGTTTCCGGGATGAAGGGGAGGGCCAGGACTCGCTCTCCCATGACCGTGAAACCGCTAAAGGCCAACCCCACCGGGAACGGGGCGGCCACGACGGAGTAGGTGTCATGCGGGGGCGTACCGATCCACTCTGCGTACTCGTCGAATAGCTCTGCTGTTCGTTCCAGGTACCGATCGCTCAGATCCGCCAGCCCTTCCGGGAAGAAGGTGTAGATCGTCCCGTGTTGTGCCGATTGGCTCCGCTTCTGCCACTCGCCGGCAACAAGCATGATGCCATCGGCCGGTTGCGGGTGGCGGAACGTGGTTGTGCGCTGGTCGTCGCTGACCCGGTCGTCGCCCCGCCCGCCCTCGGCAACCACTTGGAGGGGGTCGGGGGAATGGACCGTCAGGGTATACCCAAACGGACGGGGTGCCGGCCGCGGGTACCACCCCGAATCGGCGGGCAGCCACGCGCCATCTGCCCGCACGAAAGCGCCGCTGGCCCGGGGCTGGCCTTGCCACGTTAATCGTGCCTCGGTGGGGCCATCCGGCTCCAGCACCACGGAGCGTTCACCGCGGTGGTCGAGCCGCCCAGCCTCCAGGGAGACCTCGCTCCAGCTGAAGCCGGGACCGAGGGTCAGCCCGAGTGGCTCGTCGTCGGGCAGGTCAAGGCGCATTTCGCCATGAAGCTTGCCGTGCTCCGCGTCGAGTTCGACATCGATCTCCGCGTAAGGGTGGTCGGGAGTTGCTCCCGGGGATGCGCACCCGGCAAGCACAACCAGCGCCGGTAAAAGCCAGAGCAGGAAAACGCGATTCATGCAAAGAGCATAGCGCATGCCTGATGGGGACGTCTTCAGCGTTTGGCGGTAAGCACAGGTTACTGGACAGGAACTGATTATTACTCCCGAAACTCGTAGCTTCTCGGGCATGGCTACAAGCTTGCAACAAGAGGCAGAGCGCGAGGCGTTTGCAGAACGCCTGCGCCAGGCGGTCCGTCGGCGGGGCATTCAGCCTTCGGAGCAGAAGCGCCTCGGCGATCTGTTCGGGGTGACGGGCCAGGCCGCTCGCAAGTGGGTGGACGGCACGAACCTGCCCACCCGCAACCATATGGTCCAGATCGCGGATGCGCTCGGTGTTCGCCGCGGCTGGCTCGAGTACGGGGAGGGGCCGATGTTCCCCCAGCGCAGGGTGGCCGAGAGTGCTGCGCCCTGCTACGACCTCGAGGGTACGACTCTCGACGAGCACGAGGTTCGCCTGTTGGTCGCCTTCCGTGGCCTCGATATCGACAACCGCCTGCTGATAACGACGCTTGTCGAGCGGTTGGTGGCTCGGGATCCATCCGCGGATCCTGACCGGGACGGGTGAGCGGCTGGCGCGTTGTGGGGCTACCCCCCTTCTGGTAAGGTTCCGCCATTCTCAACTCCGCACCCTTCCTTTGGCGTAGCCCATGACGCGTTATCTGTTCATCACTGGTGGCGTCGTATCGTCCCTTGGCAAAGGCATCTCGGCGGCGTCCCTCGGAGCCATCCTGCAGGCGCGCGGACTCTCCGTGACGCTGATCAAGCTCGACCCTTACATCAACGTGGACCCGGGCACGATGAGCCCTTTCCAGCACGGGGAGGTCTATGTAACCGATGACGGCGCCGAGACCGACCTGGATCTCGGCCATTACGAGCGTTTCGTTCGTGCCCCGGTTACTCGGCATAACAACTACACGACCGGGCGGATCTACGAGAGCGTCATCCGGAAGGAGCGTCGCGGCGACTACTTGGGAGGCACTGTCCAGGTCATCCCCCACGTCACAGACGAGATCAAGCGCTGCATCCAGGAAGGCGCTGACGATGTGGACGTAGCGCTGGTGGAGATCGGCGGAACGGTCGGTGACATCGAGTCGCTGCCGTTTCTCGAGGCCATCCGCCAGATGGGTACCGAACTCGGCCGTGAGCGTTGCCTGTTCATGCACCTCACCCTGGTTCCGTTTATCGGAACCGCGGGGGAGATGAAGACCAAGCCGACGCAGCACTCGGTCAAGGAGCTGCGCTCCATCGGCATTCAGCCGGATATCGTTGTCTGCCGGGCCTCTCACCCGATCCCGGAAGAAGAGCGGCGCAAGATCGCGCTCTTTACCAATGTGGAGCCGCGCGCGGTGATCGCCGCTCTGGATGTGGACAACATCTACGAGCTCCCGGAGTTCCTCCACCGCCAGGGGCTCGACCACATCGTCGCGGAGAAGTGGGGCCTCGAGCTGCCGCCGGCCAGTCTCGGTGACTGGCATCGGGTGGTGGAGACCATGGCCAATCCGGAAGGTGAGGTGACCGTCGCGATGGTCGGCAAGTACGTGGACTTGACCGACGCGTACATGTCCCTCAATGAGGCCCTGCGCCACGCCGGTATCCAGGCGCGACAGCGGATCAATATTCGCTATGTGGACTCGGAGGCCCTGGAGCGCGAAGGCACAGCCGTGCTTGAAGGGGCGGACGCGATCCTTGTCCCGGGAGGCTTCGGGCAGCGGGGCATTGAGGGCAAGGTTGCTGCCGTGCGCTACGCACGCGAGAACCGGATCCCCTACCTCGGGATCTGTCTCGGCATGCAGGTGGCCGTGATCGAGTATGCCCGCCACGTGGCAGGTCTTGAGAGCGCCCATAGTACGGAGTTCATCCGCCACCCGCACCATCCAGTGATCGGCTTGATCACCGAGTGGATGACCGAGGAAGGCGGTCTGGAGCAGCGCGATGAGGAGGTTGACCTGGGCGGCACGATGCGCCTCGGTGGTCAGCCGTGTCGCCTGCAGCACGAGACCCTGATTAACCAGATCTACGGCAAGGAACTCATCGTCGAGCGTCACCGTCACCGCTACGAGTTCAACAACCATTACCTCGAGCGCATGCGCGCCGCCGGCCTGGTCTTCTCTGGCTGGTCCCAGGACAGCCGGCTGGTAGAGGTCGTCGAACTGCCCGATCATCCCTGGTTCATCGGTTGCCAGTTCCACCCGGAATTTACTTCGACGCCGCGCGATGGCCACCCGCTTTTTGCCAGTTTTGTGCGAGCGGCGATCGCCCACCGCGAGGGCTCGGCCCAGGGGGTGACGTATGACCAGTCTTAGCTTGTGTGGCTTCCGGATCGGCCTGAACGAGCCACTGTTCCTGATCGCCGGACCCTGTGTGGTTGAGTCCCGGGAAATGGCGCTGGAGAGCGCCGGCCAGCTGCAGGAATTGACCGCTGAACTCGGTGTGCCGTTCGTCTACAAGTCCTCCTTCGATAAGGCAAACCGCTCGTCTGTCTCCAGTTATCGCGGTCCGGGGCGTGAAGAGGGGCTGCGCGTTCTTGAGGCGGTTCGCTCTCAGCTCGGTGTGCCGGTGCTCACCGATGTCCACGAGGATACGCCGCTCGATGAAGTGGCCGCGGTGGTGGATATCCTGCAGACGCCGGCCTTTCTTTGCCGGCAGACGAACTTCATTCAGCGTGTGGCGGCCTGTGGACGACCCGTTAACCTGAAGAAGGGGCAGTTCCTGGCGCCGTGGGATATGGCGCGAGTGGTTGAGAAGGCGCGCGCCGTGGGTAACGACCGGATCATGGTCTGCGAGCGGGGCGTCTCGTTCGGTTACAACAACCTCGTATCGGATATGCGGGCGCTGGCCGTGATGCGGGATACCGGCGCCCCCGTGGTTTTCGATGCCACCCACTCCGTGCAGCTGCCGGGAGGGCAGGGGCACGCCTCCGGTGGGCAGCGTGAACACGTGCCCGTGCTCGCAAGGGCTGCCGTGGCCGCAGGGGTGGCCGGTCTATTCATGGAAACCCATCCGGATCCGGATCGCGCGCTCTCGGACGGCCCGAACGCCTGGCCGCTGGGGCGCATGCGCGAGTTGCTGCAGACCCTGGTGGAGATCGACGGGGTGGTTAAGCAGCGCGGATTCGCGGAACAACAGGAGAGCGACTGACCATGGCCAAAATCGAGCGCATTATCGGCCGCGAGATCCTCGATTCGCGGGGCAATCCCACCGTCGAGGCTGACGTCCACCTGGACGACGGCAGCTTTGGACGGGCGGCCGTGCCGTCCGGGGCTTCCACGGGTAGCCGCGAGGCAGTGGAGTTGCGCGATGGCGGTGACCGCTATAACGGCAAAGGGGTGCGCCAGGCAGTGGGGCACGTCAACTCGGCGATCGCCGAGTCACTCAAGGGGTGCGAGGCGTCGGACCAGGAGGCGATCGACCGGCAGTTGATCGAACTCGATGGCCAGCCGAATAAGGACCGCCTCGGCGCGAATGCCATCCTCGCCGTTTCCATGGCCGTCGCTCAGGCGGCTGCACGCAGCCGCGGCTTGCCTCTCTATCGCCACCTCGAGCAGGAGGGTGCCGGTGGTGAGCTGCCGGCGCCGATGATGAATATCCTTAACGGCGGCGAACATGCCGACAACAGCGTCGATATCCAGGAGTTCATGGTCATGCCCCTCGGGTTCGGCCACTTCTCGGATGCGCTGCGCTGTGGTGCGGAGGTCTTCCACGCCTTGAAGAAGGTCCTCAGCGAACGTGGACTGTCCACGGCTGTGGGGGATGAGGGCGGTTTTGCGCCGGATCTCCCGTCCAATGAAGCCGCGCTGGAGGTCATTCTTGAGGCGGTTCGTCGCGCCGGCTACAAGCCCGGTAGCCAGGTGGCGCTTGCGCTGGACGTGGCAAGTTCTGAACTCTACCGGGATGGCCAGTATCACCTGGCCTCCGAGGGGCGCAGTTTCGACGCTGCCGGTTTCGCCGATTACCTGGCTGCCCTGGTGGACAAGTATCCGATTGTGTCCATCGAGGACGGCATGGACGAGTCGGACTGGGATGGCTGGCAGGTATTGACCGAGCGCCTTGGTGGTCGTGTTCAGCTCGTCGGTGACGACCTGTTCGTGACGAACCCGCGCATCCTTCAGGAGGGGATCGACCGGGGCGTTGCCAATTCGATCCTGATCAAGCTCAACCAGATCGGCACGGTCACGGAGACGCTGGAGGCGATCCGCATGGCTGCGGAGGCCGGCTATACGTCGGTAGTCTCGCACCGTTCCGGGGAGACCGAGGACGTGGCCATCGCCGACCTTGCGGTGGCGACGCGGGCAACGCAGATCAAGACGGGCTCGCTATGCCGCTCGGATCGGGTCGCGAAGTACAATCAGCTGCTGCGCATCGAGCAGGAGCTTGGCGGCGCCGCGCAGTACGCTGGCACGAGAGCGCTCGACTCGCAGGTGCAAACGCAGGCGGCAGGCGGCGGTAGCGAAGGGCTTGTAGACAAGATGCTCCAGCGTCTTGGCATCAAGGCCTGAATGGGTGGGGAGCAGCGGCCATGCGGCCGGTACACGGGGTGATCGCCGGGCTGTCGCTGCTCCTGCTGCTCCTTCAGGGGCAGCTGTGGTTTGGTGCGGCCAGTATCCCGGGTTGGTGGGAGTTGCGTGGTGTCGTGATCGAGCAGCGTGAGCGCAACGACCGGGCCGCAGCGCGCAATGAGGCCCTCGCCGCGGAAGTGGAAAATCTCAAAGAGGGAACGGACGCGCTGGAGGAGCGGGCACGTTACCAATTGGGGATGATCCGCGAAGGCGAGACCTTCTACCAGGTGGTGGAGGAGTGAGCGTGCGCTTCTGGGCAGTGATTCCCGCCGCCGGCGTGGGCCGGCGGATGGGCGGCGGGCAGCCGAAGCAGTACCGTCCGCTGCTGGGTCGGCCGGTCATCGGCTGGGCCCTGCAGCGATTGCTGGATCACCCGCAGGTTGGCGGGGCCGTGGTCGCCCTGGCCGCAGACGATCCGTACTGGGGATCTTTGGGGCTGGACCATGCCAAGTCTATCCATCCGGTGGTCGGCGGTGCCGAGCGGCGCGACTCCGTGCGGGCGGCCCTGGCCTATCTGCTTGAGCACGCGGGCAGGGATGACCGCGTGCTGGTCCACGATGCCGTGCGGCCCTGTCTGAGTAGCGAGGAGCTCGATCGCTTGATCGAGGCGGGGGGCGCCGCGGCCGATGGGGCGCTGCTCGCAACACCGGTGCGCGATACCCTCAAGCGTGCGGAGGCCCAGGATGATGTCGTGGAGCATACTGTGCCCCGGGGAGGGCTGTGGCAAGCGCAGACGCCCCAGCTCTTTCCCCTGTGGCGGTTGCTGAATGCCCTCGACGCGGCTCTGGAGGCCGGTGTGGAGGTTACCGACGAGGCTCAGGCCGTGGAGTGGTTTGGGGGGCGGCCGCGGCTGGTGACCGGTTCGGCCAGCAATCTGAAGATTACCCATGAGGCGGACATGGCACTGGCGGCGGCGGTCTTGCAGGCTCAACAGAAGGAAGCCCCGGGGAGGGGTACGGCGTGATGCGCATTGGTCAGGGGTTTGATGTCCATCGCTTCGGTGGGCCCGGGGATGGATTCCGGCTGGGTGGTGCCTGGATCCCATTCGAGCGCACCCTGGAGGCGCATTCCGACGGTGACGTGCTTCTCCACGCCATCACCGACGCGCTGCTCGGCGCTTGCGGTCTCGGGGATATCGGGCATCACTTCCCGGACGACGATCCGCGCTGGCGCGATGCCGACAGCCGGGCGCTGCTTGCATCGACGCAGCGCCTGGCGGCAGAGCACGGCTGGCAGGCCGTGAATGTGGATGCCACCGTGATTGCGCAGACCCCCAAGCTGGCGCCCTTCATTCAGCCGATGCGCGAGGCAACAGCCGCGGCGCTGGATCTCGCGGTGGCCGCGGTCAATGTCAAGGCGACAACCAGCGAGCGGCTTGGCTTCACCGGTCGGGGCGAGGGGATCGCGGCGCTGGCGGTGATTCTGATGGAGCCGGCGGCGGGTTCCCGGTGAGCGATCCCGCATCGTCGTCGGCCGGGGAACTGCGGCCGACCCAGTTGCAGCCTGCCCATGGTGGAGCGTGTGCTCATGCGCTTCTGCGGCATGAGCCGGAAGACTTTCAGGTCGATGAGATCCTGCCTTTCGTGCCCCCGGCAACCGGTGAGCACCTGATGGTTCAGGTCCGCAAGACCGGGTGGAATACCGAGGATGTGGCACGGCGGCTCGCCGAGCAGGCCGGAGTGCGTCGTGGCGGGGTCAGCTACGCCGGGCTCAAGGATCGGCATGCGGTGACGACGCAATGGTTCTCCGTGCACAGCCCCAAGCCGCTGCCCTCGTTGTGCGCGGGAAGTCTGCTGGGTGACGGCGTGGAGGTCCTCTCCACAGTGCGCAACCCACGCAAGCTGCGTCGTGGTGCCCTGGCAGGGAACCGCTTCTGCCTGCGACTGCGCCGGGTCGCTCCCTTCCCCGGAGCCGGGGGGCGGAAGGCCCTCGATCGGCGGTTGGAGCAGATCGCGCAGCACGGTGTACCGAACTACTTTGGGCCACAGCGTTTTGGTCGGGCGGGACGGAACCTGGAGCAGGCCAATGCCTGGCTCTTGCACGGCCACCCGGTGCGGGGGCGGAACGTGAGGGGACTGTTGATCTCGGCTCTGCGCGCCGAGCTCTTCAATCGGGTGTTAACGGCTCGTGTTGCAAACGGCACCTGGTCGCGGCTGATCCCCGGGGACCGGGCGATCCTTGACGGGCGGGGTAGTCACTTCCCTGTGGAAAGCGTGGACCCGACTCTGACCCGACGCCTCGCCGTCGGGAATATCCACCCCACCGGTCCATTGCCGGGAGTTGTCGCCGATGAGCCGGTGGGGCGGGTTGCGGAGTTGGAAGCCGGGGTGCTGCGCAGCGCAGACGACTGGGTGGAAGCACTCCGCGAGCGTGGTGTCCGCGCGGATCGGCGCGCATTGCGGCTGATGCCGCGCCGGCTCGCGTGGCGCTGGAGTGTGCCGGACGAGTTGCTTGTGAGCTTCGCGTTGCCGCCGGGGGCCTACGCCACAACCGTGATTGCAGAAGCCTTCGCTGTCGAGACGCGTTAGCGGTCCTCCGCGCGAAGACTCCGCAGCAGGACGTAAACGGCCCCGGTACCACCGTCGTTGGCCGGTGTCGAGGCGAAGGCCATGACGTCATCCCGCCGGCGCAGCCATTGATCCACCGCCGCCTTGAGCACCGGCTGCCGGTTTCCTGAGCCGCGCCCCTTGCCGTGCACCACGCGGACGCAGCGCTGGCCCTGGGAGCGGTTCGCAGCCAGGAAATCGGCGAGCATTCGGTAGGCCTCCCGGCGTGTGAAGCCGTGCAGGTCGAGATGGGCCGCGGGCGGGTAGTGGCCGCGTCGCAGGCGCTGAAGGACGCGTTTCTGGACGCCCGGGCGGCAGAAGAGGAGCTCCTCGCCCGTTTCGACTAACGCCGGGTCCGAAGGAGGCTCAAGAAGTTCCTCCATCACCGCGCGGTCGTCCGCTTCGGCCTGGCGTGGCCGCGGGGCTGGAGGCGCAGGCCGCGGGTCAATCCGGTCATTCCTTAGCCGACGCACGTTCGCCATCGCCTGGCGAAAGAGGGCGAGATCTTCATCGTCGCGGCGGCGGTTCGAGTCCTGGTCGCTCATTCCCGGGGCCTCCGGCGCACGGCCTGGACGCGTTATACTGCCACCGATTGGCCGGGAAGCCGAGGCCTAATATCGTCCGCAAGACAGGGGCTGCATGTACATCCTTATCAGCAATGACGACGGTTACCAGGCGGAGGGCATTCTGACCCTGGCCGCCCGACTGGGGACGGTGGCGCGGGTTACGGTGATGGCACCGGAGCGCGACCGCAGTGGCGCGAGCAACTCGCTGACACTGGAGGATCCGATCCGGGTGCACCAGATCGAGAACGAGCGGTTCCGGGTTCAAGGGACGCCCACCGATTGCGTCCATCTGGCGCTGACCGGTTTGCTGGATGAGGACCCGGACATGGTCTTCTCCGGCATCAATGCCGGCGCGAACCTCGGGGATGATGTCCTTTACAGTGGCACGGTTGCTGCGGCGATGGAGGGGCGTTACCTGGGTTTGCCTGCGGTGGCGATTTCCTTGGCCGGGGGGTGGGCCCCGGTGCACTACGATACGGCGGCCCGGGTGGCGGTCAAACTGCTTGAGCAGATTCAGGACGACCCTCTGCCGACGGATACCATTCTCAATGTCAATGTGCCCGACCTTCCCTGGGATGAGATCCAGGGCTTTCACGCGACCCGCCTCGGGTGTCGGCACCGGGCGGAACCGGTGATCAAACAGCTGGACCCGCGGGATCGGCCCATCTATTGGGTCGGCCCGCCGGGAAGCGAGCAGGATGCCGGTCCGGGCACCGATTTCTATGCGGTTCGCAACGGCTTCGTCTCGGTCACGCCCATTCGCGTTGATCTGACCCAGCACGAAACCCTGGAGCAGGTGCACGGCTGGCTTGAGGGGGTGACGTGGTGACGCGGGAGCGCAACGCGGCAGGGATCGGAATGACATCCCAGCGAACCCGGGATCGCCTGGTGGAGGCGCTGTCAGCCCAAGGCATCGAGGACAAGCGGGTTTTGGACGCCCTGCGCCGGGTGCCGCGGCACCTTTTCGTCGATGAGGCGCTGGAGAGCCGGGCTTATGAGAACACCCCGTTGCCCATCGGCTCCGGCCAGACCATCTCGCAACCTTGGGTGGTGGCGCGGATGACGGAGTTGATTCTGGAAAACGGGGTGCCGGAGCGCGTCCTGGAAATCGGGACCGGCTCCGGATACCAGGCAGCGGTGCTGGCAGAACTCGTTCCGGAGGTCTACACAGTCGAGCGCATTGGAGCGCTGGCGAAGCAGGCTCGAGAGCGACTTCGCCAGGCGGGGTTGCGCAACTGTCACGTGCGCCACGCCGACGGTTACGAGGGGTGGTCAGCCTACGCGCCGTACCCGGCGATCCTGCTGACCGCGGCGCCGGAGACCGTCCCTGAGCATCTCCTTGAGCAACTGGCCGATAACGGCCGCCTGGTGGCGCCGGTCGGAGGATCGGGTTATCAGGAGCTGGTCGTTGTCGACCGGCAGGGTGACCGCCTTATCCAGCGGCGGGTCGCCGGTGTGTCGTTCGTGCCGATGCTCCATGGGGAGCGTTGACCCCATACCACGGGGCTTTTAAGGGGCCGTGCCGGAGGAGGGGCAACGCGCTGGTCCGCCGCCCCGCGCTCATGGTAATCGAGCGAGTCAATAGGTAGCGATGGGGAGGGGCAATGCGGGTTTTTGGACCGCTGTACACATGGACAGTGCGCTGGGCGGGGCATCGCCGCGCCCCCTGGGCGCTTGGCGGGTTGAGCGTTGCCGAGTCCTCGTTCTTCCCGATCCCGCCGGATGTGCTCCTCGCCCCGATGAGTCTGGCGAACCCGCGCAAGGCTCTGCTCTTCGCGGCGATCGCCACGGTGGGTTCTGTCGCCGGCGGTTTGATCGGTTACGGCCTTGGCTACTTCGCGCTCTATCTCGTGGAGCCGTGGTTGCAGGCGGCCGATTACCAAGCCTACTACGATACCGCGGTTGCCTGGTTTGACCGCTGGGGATTCTGGGTGGTGCTCATCGCCGGCTTCTCGCCCATACCTTACAAGGTCTTCACCGTGGCTGCCGGTGCTACTGGCGTCGCGCTTCTGCCGTTTTTCGTGGCCTCGGTTCTCGGGCGGGGTGCGCGGTTCTTCCTGGTGGCATCTCTTGTGGCCTGGGGGGGCGCACGGCT